>CAYOXO010000026.1:0-38948 GCA_964407945.1 uncultured Stakelama sp. | reverse complement strand
CCTCGATCCTCAAGACCGGCAAGGCCAAGGCGATCCGCTTCACCACGCTGGAGGCAATGTGCCGGGTGCTGGAATGTCAGCCCGGCGACCTGCTCCGCTACGAACCCGAATCTTGACCCGGGCATCGGGCGGTCCTATGTGACCGCCCGAAGGCCACGTCCTTCCCCTGCACCTCGCAGGCTCCAAGTCCGGGACGGCCCGGCAGCTTTAGTCAAGGAAGCTGTCATGCCCTGGATCTATCTCACCGTTGCCGGTCTGCTCGAAATCGCCTGGGCGTTTCTGATGAAGCAGTCCGACGGGTTCACCAAGCTCGGCCCCTCGATCGCCACGCTCGTCACCATGGCCGCAAGCTTTGCCTTGCTTTCGCTGGCGATGAAGTCGCTGCCGCTCGGCACCGCCTACACCATCTGGACCGGCATCGGCGCGGTCGGCGCGTTCGTCGTCGGCATCGCGGTGCTCGGCGAACAGGCGACGCCGATGCGCATCGTTGCTGCGGCGCTGATCGTGGGCGGCCTGGTGCTGATGAAGCTCTCCTCGCAGAGCTGATCCCCAAAAGGAGGCCACGCCCTCCCCTGCGCCACTGCAGGTACCAGTCCGGGACGGCCCGGCACCCCTATTATCCAAGGAGTGCCCATGCCCCCTGCGCTGCTCGAATGGCTGCCGATCCTGTTATTCCTCGGCGTCGCGCTGCTGCTGTCGCTGGGCTTCGTTCTCGCGCCGATCGTCGCATCGCGCTTCACCGGCACGCACCAGCCGACGCCGGAAAAGCTCACCGAGTATGAGTGCGGCTTCCCCGCATTCGAGGCCCCCCGCAAGGGGTTCGACGTGCGCTTCTACCTCGTCGCGATCCTGTTCATCATCTTCGACCTCGAAGCCGCCTTCCTCTTCCCCTGGGCAGTCAGCGTGTTCGATGTCGGCTGGGAAGCCTGGATCGGGATGATGATCTTCCTGTTCGTGCTCACCTGCGGGCTGATCTACGAATGGAAGATGGGCGCGCTCGACTGGGAGTAGGGGTCAGCGCCCGAGCATATGCTCGACGAACCCGCCCAGGCTCTTGAAGCCGGTCAGCGCCACCGTCCCCTCCTTGCCCTGCGCGGCGGGGGCGAGCGCGCGGGTGAAGCCGAGCTTGCCCGCCTCCTTGAGCCGCAGGGCGCCATGCGCGACCGGGCGCACCTCGCCCGACAGCGCGATCTCGCCGAACACCACCGCGTCGGCCGCGACCGGCCGTTCGGACAGCGCCGAAACCAGCGCCGCCGCCACGGCAAGATCCGCCGCCGGGTCCTGCACGCGATAGCCGCCGGCGATGTTGAGATAGACTTCGCTGGTCGAGAAGCTCAGCCCGCACCGCGCCTCCAGCACCGCCAGGATCATCGCCAGCCGTCCGCTGTCCCAGCCGACCACCGCGCGCCGCGGCGTCGCGCCCGATGCCAGCCGCACCACCAGTGCCTGGATCTCGACCAGCACCGGCCGCGTGCCTTCAAGCGCAGGGAACACCACCGTGCCGGTCACGCTCTCGTCGCGGCTGGTGAGGAACAGCGACGAGGGGTTGCCGACCTCGGCCAGCCCCTCCGACTGCATCGCGAACACGCCGATCTCGTCGGTGCCGCCAAAGCGGTTCTTGACCGCCCTCAGGATACGATATTGGTGGCTGCGCTCACCCTCGAACGCCAGCACGGTATCGACCATATGCTCCAGCACACGCGGCCCCGCCAGGCTGCCGTCCTTGGTGACATGGCCCACCAGCACCACCGCCGTCCCGCGCTCCTTGGCGAAGCGGATCAGCTCCTGCGCCGATGCACGCACCTGGCTTACCGTCCCCGGTGCGCCCTCGATCAGGTCGCTGTGCATCGTCTGGATCGAATCGATAATCAGCAGCCGCGGCGCCGCGGCTCCGCCTAGCGTGGTCAGGATATCGCGGACCGATGTCGCCGCCGCGAGCTGGACCGGGGCATTGCCCAGCCCCAGCCGCCGCGCGCGCAGTCGCACCTGATCGGCCGCCTCCTCGCCCGACACATAGGCCACGCCCCGTCCATCCTTGGGCCCGGCCAGCGCCATCTTCGCCGCTGCCTGCAACAACAGGGTGGACTTGCCAATCCCTGGATCGCCGCCGATCAGCGTCGCGCTCGCCTCGACGAAGCCGCCGCCCAATGCGCGGTCCAGCTCGGCGATCCCCGTCGGCATCCGGTCGGGCAGCGGCACATCGGTATCGAGGCCGGACATCGAGATCATTCGCCCGCCGCCCTGCAGGTTATGCTTGGCCTGGAACGGCGTCACGACCCCGCCGGCGTCCTCCACCAGCGTGTTCCAGTCCCCGCAATCGGCGCATTGCCCCGCCCATTTGGACGACACCGATCCGCATTGCTGACAGACATAACGCTTCTGAAGCTTGGCCATGACGACCGCTTAGCAGCGACGGAACGAATTGGGAACATCCATTTGAGTACTTCCCCCTTCTCAACCGTCATTCCCGCGCAGGCGGGAATCCATTGTGGCTGACGTTGAGATTCACGCCGCATCGTCGCGGAGAATGGATCCCCGCCTGCGCGGCGATGATGGGCATGGAGGTCAACACAGCTACCCCACCTCCGGATATTTCGCTTCCTGCATTTTGACCCAACGGCTCTTCAGCGCGGCCGGACGATCCGGATAGCGTTCCTCGCGGAACTCCGCGCCCTCGATCCGGTCGATCCGGAAGCTGCGGAAATCCTGCCGTAGCTCGCACCAGGCGAAGAGCATACGCACCGCGTCGCGATAGCCGATCAGGAAGGGCCAGATCGTCCGCCGCGACCGCCGGCCCTCGCCATCGCCATAGGCCAGGTCCAGCTTGAGCCCGCGCCGGCACCACAGCCGTAGCTGGGTCATGTCGATCGGCTCGGGCTGCGCGTCCGCCCAGCGCGGCGGGGTCGCGACCACCGGTTCCAGGATCAGCGCGCGCAGATTTTCGGGCACGGTGGCGGCCAGCTTGGCGAGCAGATCCTCCGCCGCGCGCGCCAGCACGCGATCGCCCTGCGCCTTGACCCATTGCGCGCCCAGCACCGCCGCCTCGACCTCGTCGGTTGTCAGCATCAGCGGCGGCAGGTCGAACCCGCTGTCCAGGACATAGCCGATCCCCGCCTCGCCCCGGATCGGCACGCGCTGTGCCATCAACGTGGCAATATCGCGATAGATGGTGCGCTTCGACGTCTCCAGTTCCTCGGCGATCGCGTCGGCGGTGACAGGGCGGCTGTGCCGCCGCAGCAACTGGATGATCTGAAAGAGACGGTCGGCGCGGCGCATGGTTGTTTCCTGTTCAGTCCACCGTCACCCCGGCCTTGTGCCGGGGTCCACCTTGCCGCGCGCTATGTCCATAGAACCTCTAGCCCCTCGCGTGCCGCCCGGTGGACCACGGCAAAGCCGGGGTGTCGGATATGTCGGGCTGCTCCGTAGCAACCTCAATTCGAACCTACTGACATGCTGCTGACAGCATGTTGGCAGCAGGGTGGCAGTAGCAGGGTTTCAACGACGGCGACACCCGCCGGACGGAACCTGAAAGGACAGCGCGATGATCACCTTCTACCACTCGCCCGAAACCCGCTCGGGCCGCACCATGTGGCTGATGGAGGAGAGCGGCCTCCCCTTCGAGACGCGCTATGTCACGATCGAGCATATGGACGGCCGCGGCGCCATCGATCCGGCGAATGTCCATCCCGACGGTCGCGTCCCCGCGATCGTGCATGACGGCGTGGTGATCTCCGAAAGCTACGCCATCGCCATCTATGTCAGCGACCTTGCCCCCGCATCGAACCTCGGCGCGCCCGAGGGTTCGGACGAGCGCGGCCCCTTCCTCGCCTGGCTGCTGTGGCTGGCGACCGAGATGGAGCCCTCGGTGTTCGGGCGCCTCTATGGCGGTGGCGACGGCAATCCGCGGACCGAACGCAACTATAATCAGGTGATCCAGCGCCTCGAAACCGCGCTCGCCAAGGGCCCCTATCTGATGGGCGATCGCTTCACCACGGTCGATGTGATGGCCGGCTCGACGATCGCCTGGGCGCGCCACGCCTTTCCGGAGAGCCCCGCGATCGACGCCTGGCTCGCTCGCATTGCCGACCGCCCCGCGCACCAGCGCGCCTGCGCCAATGACGCGGAAACCGTCGACGCATAGGGCGATCACTCTCGAGGATTGATGCGATGCGGCGAGGTGGCGTGGGCGGACGGGCGAACCCGCTCCCGCCGCACGCTATCTCGCCGCCCCGATCGCTTGAATCGCGATCCCAGCCCCCAGGTGCAATTGCGGCGACACGAACACCCCTCGCGCCGGGCGATGCTCGCCCAGCCGCGCGGCATAGCCGCTATTCACGCGCGGCCAGTTGGCAATGTCGGTGACATAGATGCTCACGCTGACCAGCCGGTCGAGCCCGCTCCCCGCCGCCTCCAAGATTGCTGCGACATTGTCGAGCACCACGTCGCACTGCGCCTCGATCGTCTCGGGAATCGACCCGTCCGGTGCGATCGGCAGCTGCGCGGCGACGAAGACCAGCCCATTGACCGCGATCGCCTGACTGTAATGCCCTTGCGGTGCCGGCGCCGCATCGGTCAGGATCGGGATCAACGGGTTCGTCTCGCCGGGCATCGTCAAAGCTTCAACTCGAATGCAATCATCCTCATTCGCTCACCCCGCCTTGGTCACCTGCAAGCCGCGCTGCACCGCCGGCCGTTCGAGACCGCGCTCGAGCCATGCTGCGACATTCCCGAAATCATCGAACCCGACCAGATCGCGCGCCTCGTAGAAGCCGATCAGGTTGCGCACCCAGCCGAGCGAAGCGATGTCGGCGATCGAATAGTCGCCCATGATCCACTCGCGGTCTTCAAGTCGGCCATCCAGAACGCCCAGCAAGCGCTTGGATTCGTTGACATACCGCTCCAGCGGGCGCTTGTCTTCATATTCGCGCCCGGCGAATTTGTGGAAGAAGCCGACCTGGCCGAACATCGGCCCCAACCCGCCCATCTGCCACATCAGCCAGGCGATCGTTTCGTAGCGCTGCGCCGGGTCGAGAAACAGGCCCGTCTTCTCGGCGAGATAGATCAGGATCGCCCCGCTCTCGAACAGCGGCAGCGGCTTGCCGTTGGGCCCGTTCGGATCGATCAGCGCCGGAATCTTGCCATTGGGATTGAGGCTCAGGAATTCAGGCGACTTCTGATCGTCGGTCGCGAAGCTGATCACATGCCCTTCATAGGGCAGCCCCGTTTCCTCCAGCATGATCCCGATCTTCACCCCGTTCGGCGTGTTGAGCGAATAGAGCTGGATGCGGTCGGGATGCTGCGCCGGCCAGCGGCGGGTGATCGGGAATTGCGACAGATCGGTCATGCGGGCGCCTCCTGCGTTGAGGCGGCGAGATAGTCATGCCACATTCGCTGCGCTATGGGCGCGGCGATGAAAGCTTCCGACCTCCGCGTCGCCCTCTTCAGCGGCAACTATAACTATGTCCGCGACGGCGCCAACCAGGCTCTGAACAAGCTCGTCCGCCATCTGCTCAATGCAGGCGTGCAGGTGCGTGTCTACTCGCCGACCACCGATACACCCGCCTTCGAGCCGCAAGGCGATCTGGTCAGCGTCCCCGCCTTCGCCATGCCCGGCGGGCGCGGCGAGTATAAGGTCGCGTTCGGCCTGCCCAAGGCGCCGCGCGCCGATTTGGAAGCCTTTAAGCCCAACCTCGTCCACGTCTCTGCGCCGGAATTCCTCGGCCATGCCGCGGTCGCCTGGGCACGCGACAACAACATCGCCAGCGTCGCCTCGCTCCACACAAGGTTCGAAACCTATCCACGCTACTACAAGCTCGGATTCCTCGAGCCGTGGATGATCCGGCGCCTGACTCGTTTCTACAACAAGTTCGACCGCGTGGTCGTGCCGGGCAACTCGATCGCCGAGCTGATCAAGGGCTGGGGCGTACGCACTCCGATCAGCATCTGGTCGCGCGGGGTCGATCATGCCCGCTTCAATCCGCAGCGCCGCGACGATGCCTGGCGCCGCAGCCTCGGCATTCCCGACGATGTGCCCGCGATCGGCTTTCTCGGCCGGCTCGTGCTCGAAAAGGGTCTCGACATCTTCGCCGAGGTCGCGCGCGAGCTGAAGCGCCGTGAGGTACCGCACCGCATCCTCGTCATCGGCGAGGGACCAGCCCGCGACTGGTTCGCCGAGCGCGTGCCGGACGCGATCTTCACCGGTTTCCAGTCGGGCGACGATCTCGGCCGTGCGGTCGCCGGGATGGACGTGTTCTTCAACCCGTCGGTCACCGAGACCTTCGGCAACGTCACCGCCGAAGCCATGGCGTGCCGAGTCCCCGTCGTCGCCGCGCGAGCGACCGGCGCGATGGATCTGGTCGATGAGGGCGTTACCGGCTTCCTCGTCCCGCCCCGCGACGTCACCGCCTATGCCGACGCGATCGAGCGGCTCGCGCGCGACGCCACGATGCGCCGCAACTTTGGAGAAGCCGGACACGTCAAGATGCAGGCCTATGTCTGGGATCGCATCAACCAGGCCGTGCTCGACGCCTATCTCGAAGTCATGGCAACGCGCCGGGCATAGGAAAAGGGCGCCGCGCAAGTCGCGCAGCGCCCCCGCTTTGCGATCAGCAGCTGCAGCCGAAGCCCTTCTGGATGATCCGCTGCCCGGCGACCGAGACCGTCACCTCGACGCCGCACGGAATGCCCCATTTCGTGCAGATGTCGAGGCACGCCTGTGCCGCGGTGCCGTTGGGGATCCAGGACGGGATCGGCAGACAGACATTGCCGATACCGAGCGGCAGATTGAGGCAGACCTGCCCATTCTGCACGGTCACGCTGATGCACTGCGCACTGACCTTGAGCGCGCCATCGGCGAGCGACGATTCATGGTTTGCCGCCGCTGCCTTCAGCGACTTGCCATGACGCTGTGCCGCTTCAAGCGACTGATCGATCACATTCGCGTCGAAACCCGGAAGATCTCCCTTCGCTCCCATAACACCCCTCCTGTTGATAGCCGGAAAACCCGGCACCGGGATGCTATGGCGGCGATGAACATCGCTCAAAACCTGTTGGGTTTATACTTGAGACAATACGAACCCGAAACGAATGTAATTCATCCGCTTCGGGCCATATTCGGGCTATTATTCCTCGATCTCGACGATTCTACTCAGACGCCCCAGACATAGGTCAACGGCGCCTCGCGAAACGCAAACCGGTCGACATGCCGTTCGACCGCGCCTTTCAACCCTTCGAGCTGCCCCTCGGCACTGGCATCGACATGGATCGCCAGGCCGTCGGACTTCGCATCGAGCGTGACCAGCCCGTCACCGGGCCAGTCCGCGCCGCGCGCGTCCTTCGGAAACACGATCGTGCCGTGATCGGCCGTGAATTCGACCTTCAGATTATGTTCCCAATGCTTGCACAACTGCTGAAGATAGCGGCTCGCCTTCTCCGTCTTCGCAAATCCGTTCGCGGTTACGCTCATTTACAGCCTCTCGATCTTGCGCGCCGCCTCGTCGATCAGGTCGGCGACCGCATGTAGGGTCTCCTGGCTCACCTCGCCATCGCCCAGCCGATGCTGGAGCACCTGGCGAAGGTTGCCCATCGCACGGCGCACCGGGCTGCCATGGCTGCGCGAGCGCATCGTGCCGATCTGGGTGAGCCGCTCCATCAGCGCCTCGACCTCTTCCTCGCGCTCGGTCAGGTGCGCCTGGCCGGCGGTGGTGATCGCGAACACCTTCTTGGCGTCGTCGCTCGCCTGTTCGGCAATCAGCTCCATGTCGGCGAGCATGGTGAGCGTCGGATAGACGACGCCGGGGCTCGGCGCATAGGCGCCACCGGTGCGCTCCTCGATCTCGCGGATCAGGTCATAGCCGTGGCGCGGCGCTTCCTCGATCAGCTTGAGCAGTACCAACCGCAGTTCGTCGCCCTGGAACATGCGCCGGCGACCGCGGCCGCCGCCCATACCGTCGGCACGCACGTCCCATTCCACGGTGAACGGCCCCCATTGGCGCCGCCCGCGCGGACCGAAGCCGCCGCCGAAGTGCATCTCTCCACGCGGCCCGCAGCCGCGATGATGATTTCCTCGAAACATTCTTGAACCTTTCAAATTCGAGTCGTGATGCGCTTAAGATATATCTTAGAATGCATCGCACAACCCCCTTCGCGAAATTTGCGCAAGTTCCTATATCGTTCCGCATGGCCGATCTGTTCGGCGGTCTCGAATCCGCCACCTCCCCTGACGATACCACCACCGGCGGCCCGCTTGCCGACCGGCTGCGCCCGCAGCGGCTCGAGGATGTCGTCGGCCAGGATCACCTGACCGGTCCCGAAGGCGCGATCGGTCGCATGGTCGCCGCCGGCAGGCTGTCGTCGATCATCCTCTGGGGTCCGCCCGGCACCGGCAAGACCACCACCGCGCGCCTGCTCGCCGATGCCGTCGGCCTGCGCTTCGTCTCGATCAGCGCCGTCTTCTCCGGCGTCGCCGATCTGAAGAAGGTGTTTGCCGAGGCAAGGGACCATGCCCGGCTCGGCAAGCGCACCCTGTTGTTCGTGGACGAGATTCATCGCTTCAACCGCTCGCAGCAGGACGGTTTCCTGCCCTACGTCGAGGACGGCACCGTCACGCTTGTCGGCGCGACCACCGAAAATCCCAGCTTCGAACTCAACGCCGCGCTTCTCTCCCGCGCTCAGGTGCTGATCCTGCGCCGCCTCGACCACGCCGCACTCACCCTGTTGCTCGATCGTGCCGAGGCGATGGAGGAACGTCCCCTTCCCCTGACGCCCGAAGCGCGCGACGCATTGGTCGCGAGCGCCGATGGCGACGGCCGCTTCCTGCTCAATCAGGCGGAAACCCTGTTCTCGGTAAGCTTCGAGGCGCCGCTCGATCCCGCGGCACTCGGCGATTTCCTCCAGCGCCGCGTCGCCGTGTACGACAAGGACCGCGAGGGGCATTACAACCTCATCTCCGCGCTCCACAAATCGGTGCGCGGCAGCGATCCGCAAGCCGCGCTCTACTATCTCGCCCGGATGCTGACCGCGGGCGAGGAGCCGCTCTATGTGATCCGCCGCCTCATTCGCATGGCGGTCGAGGATATCGGCCTCGCCGATCCCAACGCGATCACCCAATGCCTCGCCGCCAAGGACACCTACGAATTCCTCGGCTCGCCCGAAGGCGAACTCGCGATCGCTCAGGCCTGCCTCTACGTCGCCACCGCGCCCAAATCGAACGCCGCCTATGTGGCGCAGAAGGCGGCGTGGAAGAGCGCGAAGGAAACCGGCAGCCTGATGCCGCCGCAGAATATCCTCAACGCCCCGACCCGGCTGATGAAGGAGATCGGCTACGGCAAGGGCTATACCTACGACCATGATGCCGAGGGTGGCTTTTCGGGCGACAATTACTGGCCCGAGGAGATGGAACCCCAGACCTTCTACACCCCCACCGATCGCGGCATTGAAAAGCGCATCGCCGAGCGCATGGCGTGGTGGGACGAACGGCGGCGGGCGATGAAAGGCGAATAGCCTCCTCTCTCTTGTCACCCCGGCCTTGTGCCGGGGTCCACCAGGAGGCAAGGGAAGCCCTCCAGGCTTGAGCACAGACCTAGCGGCGCCGTGACCCCAGACACAGGCCGTTGTGACAATGAAAGTCCCAACCCTTCCAATGTTGGAATTCATCTGCTCTCATCGGCGGATGACCGGATCCAGCCTCCCCGCCGCCCGCCCTCGCCTCAGCCTGCTTGGGATCGGGCGCATATCGCGCGCGTTAGGCCGTGACCTTTGGGACTTTCCGGTATCAGGACATCTGCTCGCCGCGCTTGCATTTGCCGCCCCCGCCGCCGCCCAGCAAGCGCCCCGCGAACTCACACCGCATCAGCGCGCCATCGCCGCCGGCTACAAGGCGCTGACCCTCTGCGAAGGCCAATATGGCGGCGGTCGCACGCCCGAGCAGATCGCGGCGACCGAACTCAAGGGCATCTATTCCGAATATGAAGCGCTGGTGGCCGAACTTCCGGCGACCAGCGACCGGCTCGACCGCAGCGTCAGCGTGCCCTTCGCAGCCGATATGCCGCCGCGAATCGCCTATCACATGCCGCGCTTCGGCTGCTCGCTCGCACCGATCGGCGGCAAGCGCGGAACGCCTCCGGCGCTCCATCCCAATCCGTCGATGCCCATCCCGGCCGATCCGCGGCCCTGGCCGATGGGCGATGGCGGGATCGCGCCAAAGCCGACACAGGCGCTCAGCGCCGCCGTCGCCACCGCGTTCGATCCGGCGACAGCGAAGGGCCGCACCGTCGGCGTCCTCGTCCTGCGCGACGGCAAGGTGATCGCCGAACGCTATGCCGACGGCTTCGGCCCATTAGTGCCCAACCGCACCTGGTCGGTCGCCAAGAGCATCGCTGGTACGCTCGCGGGGATTGCTGCGGCCGACGGCAAGGTCGACCCAATGAAACCCGCGACGATTCCTGAATGGCAGACCCCAGGCGATCCCCGCGCGACGATCACGCTCGACCAATTGCTGCGCATGACATCGGGGCTCGGCAGCGACACTGCGGGCAACCGCACCGACGCCATCTATTTCGGCGGAACTTCTGTTACCGAGCAAGCCGTGGCCTGGCCGCTGGTCGCGCCGCCCGGCAGCATCTTCCGCTACGCCAATAACGATACGCTGCTCGCCGTCCGTGCGGTGCGGGCGGCCCTAGGCAATGACGACGCCTATCTCGACTTGCCCGGTACCCGTCTGTTCCGTCCGCTCGGCATGATGCACACCACCACCGGCGTCGACTGGCAGATGAACTTCGTCCTGTCGTCACAGGTCTGGTCCACCGCGCGCGACTTTGCCCGGCTGGGCGAGTTCTGGCGCAACGACGGCGTCTGGCAGGGCAAGCGCATCCTGCCCGAAGGCTGGATGAAGTACATGACCACCCCCAGCGGTCCACAGCCCGCGATGGGGCCGGGCTATGGTGCGACGCTGTGGCTGTTCGGTCCGAAACAGGGTCTGCCCGAAGGCACCTACGCCGCGCAGGGCAATCGCGGCCAGTTCATCTTCGTCGTGCCCTCCGCGCGCCTTGTCGTTGTCCGCCGCGGCGAGGATCCGACCGGGGAGACCTTCGACGCACGCAGCTTCGTCGCGGAGGTGCTGAAGGCGGTGCAATGAACAATTGGGACGAAGCCTGCGCCTATGCCCTGTCGCTCCCCGATGTGGAGATGGCGTCGTGGTGGGGAACCCCCTGCCCCAAGGTCAACGGCAAGGGCTTCATGTCGCCGGGGCGTGAAGCCGGAAGCTTCGCGCTCAGCGTAACCCATCCCGAGAAAGAGATGCTGTTCGAGACCGATCCGGAGACCTTCTGGCAGACCGATCACTATCGCAACTACCCGATGCTGCTCGCCCGCTATGGCGAGGAGGCACGCGAGCGGATCGAGCTCTATATCCAACGCGCCTGGTGGGATCGTGCCAAGCCCGCACAGCGCAAGGCGTTCGGCGACCGGCCCTGACGATGGACGGCACGCAGTTCACCCGCTTCGCCGCGATCGACTGGTCCGGCGCCAGGGGGCGCAACCACCCAGGCATCGCGCTGGCCATGTGCGAGCGTGGCGATGCTGCGCCGGAGCTGGTTCGACCGCCCGGCCGCCACTGGTCGCGCGAAGGGATCCGCGACTGGATCCTGGCGCGCGCCAGCGAGCCGTTGCTGATCGGCTTCGACATGAGCTTCTGCGCACCGATCCTTGACCGTGGCGCCTATCTCCCCGGTGAAAGCACCGCCACCGACGCCCGCGCCTTCTGGGCCTGGGTCGATGCGAAGAGCGAGGATGAAGACCTCGGCGCAGCTTCATTTCTGGAGGCGCGTCGCGGCCGGCATTTCTACCTCGGCGCGGCCGATGGTCCGAAGGCGGATTTCATCCACTTCCGCCGCTGCGAGCAGCATTTCAACGCCAGTGGCGGCGGCAAGGTGACGACCGTCTACGACGCGATCGGCGCGGCACAGGTGGCGAAGGCGAGCTTCGCAGGGATGCGCCTGCTCCACACACTCGCCGACAGGGTCGCGATCTGGCCCATCGACCCGGTGCCCGCCACAGGCGCAACGGTGGTCGAAATCTACACCGCGATCGCGGCCCGGGCGGCTGGGCTGCCCAAGGGCCGTTCCAAGCTGCGCGACGCTGCCGCGCTCGACTCCGCCCTCACCGCACTCGGCTCGCGATCGCATGTTCCGCTCGCCCGCTATGACGATCATTCGACCGACGCGATCCTCACCGCCGCTTGGCTTCGCGCCAGCGCCGGACGCACCGACCTGTGGCACCCACCGGCGCTTACGCCCCGGATCGCGGAGGCCGAAGGCTGGACCTTCGGCATCGCATGAGGTGGCTGTCGGATGCGACAGGCTGTTGGATGGCGGCACCAGAATCGGCCTTGACCCGCCCCCCGGTTCGGATCAAGACGCGCCGCCGCGCAGTTCGCGGTTCAGTGCCGGATTAGCTCAGCTGGTAGAGCAGCGGTTTTGTAAACCGAAGGTCGCGGGTTCGATTCCTGCATCCGGCACCAGTCCATCAGATGGCGGAAACACGCGTTTCATCCATCGTGATGGAGATGCCAGCATATATCTTTCCGCCGCGGATTCTCCTCCTAGCCGGAGTTGCCCTGAGCCTTGGAGGCGCAGCACCGCCCGCCGAGCAGCGCTACACCGTCCTCATGTCCGGTACCGCGAAGGGAAGTTTGCGGGTGACAGAGACTGCGGCGGGCGAACGCCGCTCACTCTATTCCTTTCGCGACCGCGGACGCGGCCCCGATCTCGAGACGGTGGTACGCGTCAACGCAAGCGGCACCCCTGTCCACATTGCCATCTCCGGTACCGATTATCGCCGCATCGCGACCGCCGAGACCTTCTCCATCGCCAATGGCCGCGCGGTCTGGACGAGCGCAGTGGATCAGGGCAGCGCGCCCGTAGGCGGCTATTATGTCGCCAATGAGGGCGACGCCGAAGCGACCGCGATGCTCGCCCGCGCCCTGCTGGCCGCTCCGGGACGCAAGCTCAAGCTGCTCCCGGCCGGCGAAGCATCAATCCGCAGCCTTGCCACGCGACCGATCGCCGGCGGCGGGACGGCGACACTCTACTCGATCGACGGTCTCGGCATGTCGCCTTCGGGCATCTGGCTCGACGGCAATCGACAGCTCTTCGCCAGTGGCAGCAACTGGATCGGCGTGATCCGCGAGGGCCATGAAGCCGAGCAAGCGGCATTGCTCGCCGCCGAAGCCGATGCATTCCAGCAAGCTGCACGCGCGACCGCCAAGCGGCTGACGCAGAACAACCCCGCCGGAGTGCTGATCAAGGGCGCACGGCTCTTCGATGCCGAGACACGGACACTGCGTCCGGGCACCAGCGTCCTCATCCGCGGCGAGACGATCGCGGCGGTCGGCGCGGACGGCAGCATCTTGGCGCCCACCGGCGCCAGGGTGATCGACGCGCGTGGACGCGTGCTGATCCCGGGGATGTGGGACATGCACGTCCATGTCCTGGGATCCGAGGAAGGGGTGATGGCGCTCGCCGCGGGGGTCACCACCGCGCGAGACCTTGGCAATGACCCGGTACCGCTCAAGCGCATCACCGATCAGTTCGACAGCGGCGTGCTGCTAGGCCCGCGGGTGCTCAAGGCCGGGCTGATCGACGGGCGCGGCCCCTTTGCGGGCCCCACCAAGTCGCTCGTGACTACGCCCGCCGAGGCAGAGGCCGAAGTCGACCATTTCGCCGCGCTCGGCTATCCGATGGTCAAGCTCTACAGCTCGATCCCCGTCGATGCCGCTCGTGCCGCGATCGCCCGTGCACATGCCAAGGGGATGCGCGTCGGCGGGCACTTGCCCTCCGGCCTCACCGCCGCGGATGCCGTCGCGCTCGGTTATGACGAGATCCAGCACGGCAATATGTGGCTGCTCAGCTTCCTCGGCCCGGAAGTGCTGGCGCGCAGCCAGACGCCTTCGCGCTTCATCGACGCCTATACGCGCGGTCATGAGATCGACCCCGACGGTCCCGCTGCCCGCGACTTCGTCGCGCGGCTCAAGGCCGCCGGCACCGTGGTCGACCCCACGCTCGTCACGTTCGAGAATATGTTCACCGGCTGGAAGGGCGAGATGGCAGCCGCCACCGCGCCCTGGGCATCGCGCATGCCGGCAACCTCACTGCGTGGCAGCCGCGCCGGCGGCCGCGCGAAGACGATCGAGGAACGCACCCGGTACCGCGCTTCGTTCACGCGGATGCAGCAACTGCTCAAGCGGCTCCACGACGCCGGCGTGCCCGTGGTCAACGGCACCGATGGCGGCGCGACGCTCTATTCGCGCGAGCTGGAGCTTCACGTCGCCGCGGGCCTCTCCCCCGCCGACGTTCTCTACAACGCCACGCTCGGCGCGGCGCGGGTAATGAAGCTCGACGCTACCACCGGATCGATCGCCAAGGGCAAACGCGCCGACCTCGTCCTGCTCGACGGCGACCCGCTCGCGCGGATCGGCGCGGTGCGCTGCGCTGCCCTGGTGATCAAGCAGGGCATTCTCTTCGATGGCGATGCACTCGCAGTCGCTGCCGGTCTTACCCCGCGCCGCGGGCGCTGCGAATGACGACGCGGCGGACATTCCTCGGCGGGGGCGCCGCATTCGCTGCGAGCGCGCTGGTCGGCGCTGCCCCGCCGTCGCGCTGGGACGAGCGCGACTATGCCCACGCGACGGTGATCGATGCCCAGGGTTCGACCGGCGGTGGCCAGCGCATGACCCCGGAAGTCATCGCGGCAATCCGAAGTGCGGGCATGACCGCGATCAGCATGACCGTCGGCCGCGTCGGCAGCGGTCCCGGCCAGTTTCATGACTCGGTGGCGGAGGTCGCGCGCGTCGCGCAGATGTGCCTCGACTACCCCAAGCTGCTGATCCTCATCCGCACCGCCGCCGATCTCGCCGAGGCCAAGCGCAGCGGACGGTTGGGGATCGTCTGCAACTTCCAGGACACCAGCCCGCTCGAAGGCGATATCGCCCATGTCGGGCTGTTCCGCGCGATGGGCGTGCGGATGATCCAGCTCACCTACAACACCCGCAACCTCGCGGGGGACGGCGCGATCGAGCGTGCCGATGCAGGCCTGTCCGACTATGGCCGCCGCGCGATCGCAGAGATAGAGGCGCAGAAGATCGCGCTCGACCTCAGCCATGGCGGCGCTCGCACCATCGCCGAAGGGGTCGCGGCGGCGACCCGGCCGATGGCGATCAGCCATACGGGCTGCCGCGCGCTCAACGATGTGCCACGCAACGTCTCCGACGCGACGCTGCGCGCGATGGCCGACAAGGGCGGCGTCGCCGGCATCTATCTGATGCCGTTTTTGCGCGCCTCGGGTCAGCCCCGCGCGGAGGATCTGATCCGCCATATCGAGCATGCCGTGAACGTCTGTGGCGAGGATCATGTCGGCATCGGTACCGACGGTTCGCTCACCACGCAGCGCACCGATGCTGCGGCCTATGCCGCGCAGCGCGAATTCTACGAAAGCCGCGCGAAGCGCGGGATCGCGGCACCGGGCGAAGCGCGCGACGTGCTCAACCTGATCCCCGATTACGCCAGCCCGCGCCGCTTCTTCGACATCGGTCGCGACCTCGCCGCGCGCGGCCATCCGGCGCGGCGCATCGACAAGATACTCGGCGGCAATTTCGCACGCCTGTTCGGGACGCTCTGGCCCGACAATTGAGGGGGAAACCATGAAGATCATGCTGGCCGCACTGCTCGCCACGGCCGCCTTCGTGCCGTCCGCGGCAATCGCGCAACAGGCCCCCGTCGCCGCCAGGCCGATCACGGTGCCGCCGCTCGCCTACACCAAACGCACGCTGGCCAACGGCATGACCGTCTATGCGCATCGCGATCCCAAGGCCGCGTCGGTCAGCGTCTATGTCTGGTACAAGACCGGGCAGCGCGACGATCCCAAGGGACGCGGCGGTTTCGCGCATCTGTTCGAGCATCTGATGTTCAAGCCGACCCGCAATCTGCCGCAGGGGGTGAGCGCGTTCCAGTCGAGCTTCGTCGAGGGCGCCAACGCCACCACCCTGTTCGACACCACGCTCTACACCACGACGGCCTCGGCCAACCGGCTCGAAAGCCTGTTGTGGATGGAGGGCGAGCGGCTCAGGAACCTGATCGTCGACGAGAAGCAATATGCTTCCGAGCGCGAGGTGGTGAAGGAGGAACTGCGCCAGCGCATCTTTGCCCAACCCTATGGCCGCATCCTTCACCACCTCATCCCGGGCTTCGTCTTCACCACCCATCCCTATGCCCGCCCGATCGGCGGCACGGCGGCGGAACTCGACCGCGCCACTTTCGCCGAGGTCAGCGCATTCCACGAGGCCTTCTACCGCCCCGACAACATGGTCGTGGTCGTCGCCGGCAATTTCGACCCGAAACAGCTGACGAGCTGGACCGACCGCTATCTCGGCGCGGTGCCAAAACCCTCGGCACCGTTGATCACCGCGCCGCCCGCGCGCGAGCCCGAGCGCACGGCGCCGCGCCTGGTCGACGCCTATGCGCCCAACGTCCCGCTCCCCGCGATCGTCACCGCCTGGGTCGCGCCGCCCGCCGCCGATCGGGATTCCGCCGGGATCGACGTGATCGACGCGCTGCTGACGCGCGGCGCCACCGGACGGCTCAACCGCGCATTGGTGAGCGAGAAGGGGTTGGCGGCGAACAACAGCGCGTTCAATTTCCTCACCCGCGACGGCCATGCCTATGCCATCACCACGACGCTGGCGAAGGGCGCGACGCTCGCCGATGCCGAAGCCGCGCTGGCCGCCGAATTCGCCACGCTGCGCGACCGCCCGGTCAGCGCCGCAGAGCTCGATGCGGTCAAGAACGCGCTGCTCGGCGACGCGCTGACCGCGCGCGAGACGACGCAGGGCCGCGCGCTGTTGATCGGCGACGGTGTCACCTTGGCTGACGATCCCGCCATGGCCGACAAGAGGCTGGCGGCGATCCGCGCGATCACCCCGGCCGACGTCCAGCGCATCGCCGCCCGCTGGCTCGCCGACCGCCGCCGCGTGACGATCCGCTATCAGGACGAGAGCAAGCGCCCCGCAGGCTATACCGGCG
The DNA here is from genome assembly GCA_964407945.1 of uncultured Stakelama sp. Lineage (GTDB taxonomy): Bacteria > Pseudomonadota > Alphaproteobacteria > Sphingomonadales > Sphingomonadaceae > Sphingomonas. The sequence goes on along the minus strand of CAYOXO010000026.1, from coordinate 21,876 downwards.
ACACCTCGCCCAATGCCGTCGAGACGATGGGCGTCGATGTACCGACCAAGCCACGCCCGCCGGTCAGCTTCGCCAGCGCGACGGAGCGCGAACAGCCGCCCGGCCCCGGCCCGCAACGCCGCCAGCCGCCGGCCATTGCCGAGGGCAAGCTCGCCAACGGCCTCACCATCGTCAGCGCGCAATCGACCGACCTCCCGCTGGTCACGCTCGAGCTGGTCCTCCCGGGCGGGGATGCCAGCGACCCGGCGGGCCAAGCCGGCCGCGCCGACCTGACCGCCGCGCTGATGCTGCGTGGCGCGGGCGACCGCGATGCCGCCGCGTTCGGTGCCGCGCTCGACCGCCTCGGCGCACGCATGGCCGCAAGTGCGACGCCCGACGCCACGATCCTGCGCATGACCGTTCCGGCCGCCAATGCCGAAGCAGCGACGGGTCTGATGGCCGATGTCGCGCTGCGCCCCGGCACCGACACGGCCGAGATCGATCGCGAGCGCCGCCGCCTGACCGATGCCATCGCGGTGAGCGAGCGTCAGCCGGTGCAACTCGCCCTACGGCTGCTTCCCGCCGCCGTGGCGGGCGGCAGCCCCTATGGCGGCGTCGCGACCCCGGCATCGCTCACCGCCGTCGATCCCGCCGACATCGCCGCCGCGCGCGCCGCCTGGGGCCCGCGCATGGCGACATTGGTGGTCACCGGACCGCTCGACCCGCGCGCCGCGTCCGCGCTCGCCCAAGGCGCGTTCGGCGCCTGGCAGGGCGGCACCCCCGCCCCGCTCGCGCCGATCCCCGACCCGAAGCCACGCATCGTCGCGGTCGATCTGCCCGGCGTCGCGCAGACCGCCGTGGTCGCGATGCTCCCAGTGGGCCCGCGCGGCGCCGGCGACCATCGCGCGCTTCAGGTCGCCAACGCGGTGATCGGCGGCGGATCGGGCGGCTGGCTGGGCAAGGAGATCCGCGAGAAGCGCGGGCTGAGCTATGGTGCGGGCAGCCAGATCGATATGCGACGCGGCGCCGGCTATGTGATGGCCGCTACCCAGACCAAGACCGAGTCCGCACCCGAAGTGGTCGACCTGGTCCTCGCGCAGTTCGCCCGGCTCGCAATAGCGCCACCGGACGCAGCGGCGATCGCCGAACGCGGTGAACTCGTCGCGCGCGGGCTCACGACCCGCACCGATCGCACGGCGAGCCTGGGCGACTATCTCGCCGATCTGGTGGCCACCGGAGCACCGGTGTCGCTGGCACGCAGCGAGCTTGGCGCCGCGCCGGTGGTGAGCGGAACGGCACTGGCAGGCGCAGCACGGCGGCTGGACCCCAAGCGCGCGGTGGTCCTTGTCGTGGGCGACAGCAAGATCTGGCTGCCCGCGCTCAAGGCCAAATATCCGGCGCTCGAAGTCACCGACGCGGCCGGGTTGGTCGCGCCCTGATACCGATCCCGGACGCGGGCGACGCCGATCTTCACGATCGCGCCGCCCGCGCCCCGCTCATCACGGTGTCGGCGAGATCGTCCGCACCACCTTACCCTTCTCGTCCATAAACTCGATCGTCGCGGCACCGTCCTCTGCCACACGCATCATCAGGCGCGGGCGACCCAGACCGTCACTGAGTGCCACCGCGGAACTCTTGTCGCGGCTTTTGCCGGCATAGAGGCGCTGTCGTCCCGCCCAACCCTCGGCGCGCAGCTTAGCGTAAACGGCATCCTTTTCCGGCCCAGCCGGCATCTTCGCCACGCGCTCGGCGGTCTCGAAGTCGAGCGGAGAATCAGGCCGGTCATTGACGATCATCGCCGCCATACGCTTGCCGTCCTGTTCGCTCTGGGTGAGCTGGATCACCTGATCCTGCTCATATTGGTCGAAACTCAGATGACCGCTACCAGACGTCTTGCCGTCCGGTCCTCGCTGACCGCTGAAGATCAGTCCGCCATTCTCGGTGCCTTCGTTGTTGTAGAAGATGAAGCCGGCGCCGCGGTTGCCGCTGGGGTGCGGGCGCTCCTTGCCGCGCATGACGATGCCCGGCGCGCGACTGGTGTTCGACACGACGAGGCGCAGCGTGCCGTCGTCCTCACGGATGTTGATGCGCTTGACATCGATCGTGTCGAACGACGCCTTGCCGCTGGCAGCGCCGCCCGATTGCGCGACCGCGCCACCGGTGGTCATCATGCCGACGGCACCCACCGTCAGCACCGCCGAATAGACCATCAGCAATTTGGTTGGATCAATCTTCATTGGGTCCTCCTCACCTGGGGTAGATATCGGTCGCGAAGCTCGGTCTGGCGCGAAGTCATCGGCTGGGCGACGCCGCGGATGTAGATCGCCACCGGCCGCGCAGTCGTCTCCAGCGGGTCGCCGTCCCACAGAACGACATCGCCGTCCTTGCCCGGCTCGAGCGAGCCGATACGGTCGGCCAGACCGAAGATCCGCGCCGGATTGATCGTGATCGCGGCAAGCGCCGCCGCGTGCGGCAACCCTTCCGCGACCGCGTTGCCTGCATTCTGGCGCAGTTCGCGCTCGCGTTGCGGTCCGTTGGGCTCGAACGCAATCGTCACGCCCGCGGCGTGCAGCTTCTTCGCATTGCTCAGCGTCGCGCCGAGCATCTCGAAGCTTGCCGGGACATTCTCGATCGGGGTCAGCAGCACCGGTACCTTCGCCGCGGCGATCTCCGGCGCGACCCGCCATCCCTCCGCCGCGCCTTCCAGGATCAGCCTCAGTCCCTGCACGCGGGCAAGGTCGAGCATCTCGCGGATATCCGACGCACGGTTGACTGTGACCAGCAACGGCATCCGTCCCTCGACCAGCGGCACCAGCGCCTCAAGGTCCGCGCGCGACAGCGACAATGGCGGCATCGCCCCGCGGTCATAGTCCGCGCGCCGCCGCACATAGGCACGCACCTCGTCCAGCGACGCGCGCAGCAGCGCAAGTGCCGCGCCGCGCGACCCGCCGCCGCGCTCGGCGCCGTCCTCGCCCATCGCCAGCACCATCGCCACCCCACGCCGGGTGAGCATCGCGCCGCTAGTCCCAAGCTGAACCGCCGCCGCCTGCCCCGCGAACAGCAATTCGCGGTCGCTGCGTCGGGCATAGCCCGGCACGACGATCGATCGTGTGATCCCGCCCAGTCGCGCCACCGGGATCAGGACCGAATCCGGGTTGAGTCCTTCCCCGGCATCGAGCGCAGCGCTGATCGCCGGGCTGATCGACGCGCGGTCGTCCGTCCCCGCGACCGAACGCGCCTCGACCAGTCCCAGCGTGGTGTAGGAAGCGACGAAGCCCGGCGTCACCACTCTGCCCCCCGCATCGACCACACGCACGCCCGGCGGCAGTGCGATGCCCGTACCGACCGCCACGATCCGTCCGGCGCGAATGACCACCGTCCCGCGGGGAATCTCGCCCGCCGGTCCCATGCTCAGCACGCGCGCATTGACGATGGCGATGTCCTGCGCCGCTGCGGGAGCCGCGAGCATGAAGGCGAGGAAAGCACTCCGCCGCCCGATCATCGCATCACCTCGGGCTGCCCCAGCATCATGTCGCTGCGCTGCCGCGCCTGCATTGCCGGATCGGCACGGTTCCACACCAGCGCGCCATCGATCCACACCCGCTCGGCAAGCGCATAGACACTCAGCGGATCGGCGCTCCACAGCACGACATCGCCGGCCTTGCCCGGCTCCAGCGATCCGGTCAGCCGGTCGATCCCCATCGCCCTGGCCGGATTGAGCGTGATCCACTTGATCGCCGTACCGCGATCGACCGCCAGCCCTGATGCCCGACCAGCGGCCATTGCGATCCCCGCCTCCTGGTTGAGCCGCTGGCCGAGCAAGCCGTCGTCCGAATGCAGCACCGCACAGCCGCCCGCGGCCTCGATCATCGCGGCATTCTCCTCGATCCCGTCGAACGATTCCATCTTCGCCCCCCACGCCTCGGCCCAGGTCGCGATGCAGATTCCCTCGCGCGCGAGCAGCGGCGCGATCTTGTAAGCCTCGCTGGCATGATGGAATGCGGCGATGCGGAAGCCGAACTCGCGCGCTACGTCGATCATCACCGTCATCTCGTCGGCGCGGTAACAATGGTTCTGAACCCGGATCTCGCCCTTGAGCACCCCCGCCAGCGTATCGAGTTGCAGGTCGCGCCGTGGCGGCTCCCCCACCCCCTTGGCGCGCCACGCGTCCCAGCGCCGCGCATAGTCGGCGGCGGCGATCCAGGCGGCGCGATAGCCGGCGACATTGCCCATCCGCGTCGCCGGCGCTCGCCCGCGCCCGCCGAACGTCGCCTTGGGGTTCTCGCCGCACGCCATCTTCAGGCCATAGGGGGCGCCGGGCAACTTCATCCCCTGCACGCTCGTCGCCGGAACGTTGCGCACCGTCACCGATCGCCCGCCGAACAGGTTCGCCGATCCCGGCAGCAGTTGCAGGGTCGTCACCCCGGCCGCGCGGGCAAGGCGGAATTTGGGGTCCTGTGGCCACACCGAATGCTCGATCCATGCCTCGGCGGCGTTCGGCGCGGTCGCCTCGTTGGTGTCGTCATGCGCGGGGATCGACGGCGAACCTGACGCGCCGAGGTGCGAGTGCGCGTCGATCACGCCGGGCGTCACCCATTTCCCGCGGGCGTCGATCACCGCATAGCCCGCGGGCACCGTCAGCCCCCGCCCGACCGCCTCGACCTTCCCATCGCGCAACAACAGCGTCGCGTCGGCGATCTCAGCGCCGGTCCCGGTCAGCAGCGTCGCGCCGACGATCGCCAGCGGCCCCGACGGTGCCGGGACATAGGTGCTGGGAAACGGGTCCGGCACCGCCTGCGGATCCAGTCCGCGCGGCAACTCCGCCGCCGCGACCAGCAGCGGCGAGAGCATCAATATGGCCCAACCTCGCCTCACCTCGACAGGCATTTTTCTCCCCCTTTCAAGCGACGATGGACCGGCCGGGCGAATCCCCCAGCCAATCAATCGGATGGCGGATTTGCGGGCGCCATCCATCCTTCCAAGCGGGGCCGCTCGCGACGAATGCGGGTTGCGATAGGAATGGGAGAAGGGGTGGCTGATCTTCGTCTTGCACGCCGCGCGGCGGGGCTTTCGACTGCGTTTCCGGGGTCGCATTTTCCGTCGGAACTGGACGATGGCGTGATCGCATTCGATTCAGGGTTCGCCGCGTCCGACCTGCTGCCCGATCTCACACCCTTCGCGCAGGCCGCGCTCAACGAGTATCGCGCAGAGACACTGCAATATTCGGCGGGTCAGGGTCAGCCGCTGCTGCGCGAATGGATCGCCGACCTCATGAACCGTGACGGCTGTGCGCTGACCGCGCAGAACCTGCTGATCGTCAACGGCGCCAAGAACGGTCTCGATCTCGTCTCGCGGCTGCTGCTCGAAGAGGGCGACGCGATCGTCGTCACTGCGCCGATGTACTTCACCGCCATCCCGATCTTCGGCGTCTATGGTGTCGAGTTCATCGAGATCGGGCAGGACGAGGCCGGCATCCGCATCGACGAACTGGAAGCCACCCTCGCCTGCCGCGCGGCCGAGGGGCTGGCGCCGCCCAAGCTGATCTACAATGTCGCCGATTTCCATAACCCCAGCGGGGTGACGATGCCGCTCGACCGGCGCCGCGCGCTGGTCGACCTCGCCGCACGTCATGGCATCGCCGTGATCGAGGACACGCCCTATCGCCGCGTGCGGTTCGAGGGAGAGGCGGTTCCCTCGCTCAAGGCGCTCGATACCCACGGCATCGTGCTGCATGTCGGCACCTTCTCGAAGCTGGTCGCGCCCGGCCTGCGCATGGGCTGGATCGCCGCCGAACCGGCGATGATCGCGCGGATGATTCGGCTCAAGGCGGAAGGCGGCTCGTCGGCGCTCATCCAGCGCATCCTCTACGAATTCGGGCGCTCGCCCGCGTTCGAGGCGCATGTCACCCGCGTCCGCGACGCCTATCGCCAACGGCGTGACCGCATGCTTGCGGCCCTCGTCCGCGAGCTGCCCGAAGTCCGCGTGCAGGTGCCCGATGGCGGCTATTATCTCTGGCTGACCCTGCCGGCGCATGTCGATGGCGACCGGCTCGCCGCCGATGCCGAAGCCGCCGGGATCAACCTGATCGCGGGCAGTCGTTTCTTCGCGGGAACGACGACCGGCAATCGCGCCCCACCGCGCAATCATGTCCGGCTGTCCTACAGCTTCGCCACGCCCGACGCGATCGACGCGGGCATCGCGCGTCTGGCGGCGGTCTATCGTGCGATGACCGCGCGGTGAGCAGCGCCGTCGCTCCCGCGCTGGTCGAGATCAACGGCGTCGGCAAAAGCTATGACGGCACCCGTTGGGCGGTCATGGACCTCGACCTCATGGTCCGCCGCGGCGAGTTCCTGACGCTGCTCGGCCCCTCAGGCTCGGGCAAGACGACGACGCTGATGATGCTCGCCGGGTTCGAACGCGTCAGCCGGGGCGATATCCGCCTCGGCGGAACCTCGCTCGCCGACAAGCCACCGCACCGCCGCAATATGGGCGTCGTGTTCCAGAATTATGCGCTGTTCCCGCATATGTCGGTCGCCCGGAACCTCGCCTTCCCGCTCGCCGTGCGCGGCATCCGCGGCGCCGAGGCGGATGCGCGGATCGCGCAGGCGCTGGCGCTGGTCAATCTCGAGGGGATGGGTGACCGCCGCATCAACACCATCTCGGGCGGCCAGCAACAGCGCGTCGCCCTTGCCCGCGCCCTCATCTTCAACCCCGATGTCGTGCTGATGGACGAGCCGCTCGGCGCGCTCGACCGACAGCTGCGTGAGAAGCTCCAGGTGGAGATCAAGCAGATCCAGCGCCGCACCGGCGTCACCGTGGTCTACGTCACCCACGACCAGGCCGAGGCGCTGGCGATGAGCGATCGCATCGCGGTATTCGCGGGCGGACGGCTGCAGCAGGTCGATACACCGCGCGCGATCTATGATCGACCGGCCAATGCCTTCGTCGCCGGATTCATCGGAGAGAATAACCGGCTCGACGGGGTCGTGGTCGAGCGCAGCGACGATCGCTGCACGGTCGAGATCGCGGGCGGCACCAGGGTCCGCGCCCGCGCGAGCAACGGCCTCGCTGCCGGAGACCGCGCCATCGTCACCGTCCGGCCCGAAGCGGTACAGACCGGACAGGAAGCCGGCGCGCTCGCGAACCGCTTCGACGCCGTGATCGAAGACCGCCTCTATCTCGGCGATCATACGCGCATCTATGCCCGGCTGCCCGGCGGCGGACAGGTCACCGCGCGCTCGCCGGGGGCGGTTCGCGACGACCAAATCGCGCTCGGCTGGACGGTCGACAGCGCCTTCGCCTTCGCTCAAAAAGACGCTGTGGGAGGCGCAAAGGGATGATTCCAAGGGGGTTTGGAACATGGCTCGCTGGTCTTGCCGCCTTGCTGGTGCTGGCCGGATGCGACGCCGCAAAGGAACCCCGGCCGCTAACCGTGGTCGGATGGGGCGGCAGTTCGCAGGCGGCCGACCATCAGGCGCTCGTCGCCCCGTTCAACAAGTCGACCGGCATTCCGGTCCGCGAGGATAGCTGGCACGGCGGGATCGGCGTAATCCGCACCAAGGTGCTGGGCGGCGATACCAGCTGGGACGTCGTCCAGGCTGAAACCGAAGAAATCATCCTCGGCTGCGAGGAAGGGCTGTTCGAACCGCTCGACTGGGCGACGCTCGGCGGGCGCGGGGCATTCACCGACGCTGCAGTCAACACTTGCGGGGTCGGATCGCAGCTCTGGTCCTATCTGATCGGCTATGACGGCGACCGCATCGCCGGCGCGGGTCCGCAGAGCTGGGCCGATTTCTGGGACGTTCGCCGCTTTCCCGGCAAGCGGGGCATCCGCAAGACGCCCAAATATGCGCTCGAGATCGCGCTGCTGGCCGATGGCGTGCCCACCGCGCAGATCTATCCGCTGCTGCGCACGCGCGCCGGGGTCGATCGCGCCTTCCGCAAGCTCGATGAGCTCAAACCGCATGTCGTGTGGTGGTCGTCGGTGGCACAGGTGCCCGACCTGCTCGGCTCGGGCGAGGTGGTGATGTCGGTCACCAGCCCCGGCCGGCTGGTCGTCGCCAACCGCGACGAGAAGCGCAACTTCAAGCTGCAGTGGAACGGCAACATCTATGCCGTTGATTATTGGGCGATCCTCAAGAACAGCCCGCGCAAGGCCGAAGCGATGCAGTTCATCCGCTTCGCAACCCGGCCCGAAAACCAGATGAACCTGGCGCGGATTATGCCGACCGGTCTCACCAACCGCGCGGCGCAGGACGCGATCGAGCCGCGCTGGCGTGAGAACACCGCGACCGAGCCCGAGAATATGAAGCGCGCGCTCAAGCTCGATGGAAATTTCTGGGTCGAATATGGTGACGAGCTGACACAGCGCTTCAACGCCTGGGTCGCGCAATGAGGCGGCTGTGGCCGTTCGCGCTGCTCGCCCCGCTCCTCATCACGCTGTTGGTCGCCTTCGCTGCGCCGGTCGCGATGATGCTGACGCGGGGGGTGAGCGAGCAGGAATTGCCTGCGGTGATGCCGCGCACCGCCGTGGCGTTGCGCGCCTGGGATGGGGCTGCCCTGCCTCCCGACGCCACCGCAGCAACCGCGGCGGGAGAGATGCGCGCCGCACGCCGTGCCGGGACGATCAACCGCATCGCCAACCGCCTCAACTATGACATTGTCGGCTCGCGAAGTCTGATCTTCACGACCGCAGCCCGGCTGGACCAGGGCGCGGCCGGCCGCTCGGTCGCGGACCTTGCCCGGATCGATCCGCGCTGGGGCGATCGTTCGACCTGGTCGGCGATGCGCCACGCGGCCGGTCCCTCAAGCAGCTTCTATCTCTGGGCAGCGCTCGATCGCCGCGTCGATCCCGACGGGAACGTCGTTGCTGTCCCGGACGAGCAAGCGGTGTTTGTCGGGATCCTGCTACGCACCTTCAAGATCAGCGCAATCGTCGCCCTGCTCTGCATCCTGCTCGGCTATCCGGTCGCCTATCTGGTGGCCAGCGCGCCGCCGAGGCTTGCCAACCCGCTGTTGATCGTCGTCCTGCTGCCCTTCTGGACCTCGACGCTGGTGCGAACGACCGCCTGGGTCGTGCTGCTGCAGACCAACGGGGTCGTGAACGGATTGATCCAGTCGCTTGGACTCGCACAGGCGCCGCTGCCGCTGCTCTACAGCCGGACCGGCGTCTATATCGCCATGACGCATGTGCTGCTGCCGTTCTTCATCCTGCCGCTCTACGGCGTGATGCGGCAGGTGCCGCCCGACACGCTGCGTGCGGCGCGCTCGCTTGGCGCCGGACCGGTCTCCGCCTTTCTGCGCGTCTATTTCCCGCAGACCCTGCCCGGCGTGATCGCGGGCGCGGTGATCGTGTTCACGCTGGCGCTCGGCTATTACGTCACGCCGGCGCTGGTCGGCGGCGGCGCGGACCAGATGGTGAGCGCGTCGATCGCCTTCTACACCAACCGCTCGCTCAACTGGGGCATGGCCGCGGCGCTGAGCATCCTGCTGGTCGTCCCGCTCGGCGCCGTGCTGATCCTCGGGCGCACCGTCTCCGGATGGCGGCCGATATGAGCGCGCCGGCTTCCACGGGCGAACGGGCCGCGCGCATCGCGCTGATCGCGTTCGCAGGGCTCGTCCTGGCCTTCCTGCTGCTGCCGATCCTCGCAATCGTGCCGATGTCGTTCAACCCGACCAGCTTCCTCGTCTTCCCCGAGGGCGGGCTGTCGCTGCGCTGGTATCGAATGCTGGCAGAGTCGCCGGACTGGACGCGGTCCTTCGCCAACAGCCTGATCATCGCCGGCGCGACCACCGCAATCGCCACCCCGCTCGGCACGCTCGCCGCGATCGGACTGGTCAATTTGAAGTCGCGCGCGCGACCGCTGGTCGTCGCCCTGCTCGGCGCGCCGCTGGTGGTGCCGGTGATCGTCGTCGCGATCGCCTTCTACTTCCTGTTCGCGCCCATCGGCCTGACCAACAGCTTCGTCGGGCTGATCATCGCGCATACCGTCCTTGCGGCGCCATTCGTGGTGATCGTGGTCGCGGCCTCGCTCCACGGCTTCGACGGGTCGTTGCTGCGCGCGGGAGCCAGTCTTGGCGCCCCACCGGCGACGGTATTGTTCCGCGTGCTGCTGCCGCTGATCGCGCCCGGCGTGGCAGCGGGGGCGGTGTTCGCATTCATGACCTCGTTCGACGAGACCGTGGTCACGCTGTTCTTGGCCGGGCCCGAGCAGCGCACGCTGCCGATCCAGATGTTCGAGGGCGTGCGCGAGCAGATCAGCCCGGCGATCACCGCCGCCGCGACGCTGCTGGTGATCGCCTCCACCCTGCTGCTGGGAAGCGCCGAGCTGTTGCGCCGGCGGGCGGAGCGGCTCTACGGGCCGCCCACCCATTAGCCCCAAGGCTCAGGCGGCGAGCAGCGCCGCCTTGAAATCCCGCGCGGCATCGGCCCCGCCGATTTCGGTGAGATGCTTGAGGAAGATCGCGGTGGTGTGCACCGGCTCACGCGCCATGACGGCCATCAGCCGGTCCATTGCCGGACGCCCGATCCGCCGCTCGAGATCGACCAGCAGCACCGGGCCCTTGGCATAGAGCTGAACCCGGTTCGGCCGGCCATGCCCCATCACCGGCCCCGCGGCCGCCGCGGCCTTGCGCAGCTCGGCAAGCGCCTTCTCGGCCTCGGCAACCCCAAACGCCGCCTCGCGATAACGCTGCGCCATGTAGGAGGCGGTCGATTCGACCAGCCAGAAATCGTCGGTCAGCGGGCTGGCGAGCATCCACCAGGCGTGCGAGATCTCGTGCGCGACATAGGCGGCCGGGTTGATCTCGGCGACGTCGGGTCCGCTGCGGCCGCCCTCCGACACGACGGTATAGGCCGTCCGCGCATAGCCCAGCGACTTGGGCCGCCACACCTGCGCGATCCGCACCTTGCGCGGCAGCGGACCGAACATCGCCTCGAAATAGCGCGCCGCGTCTTCGGCGTGCTTGACGTAGAAACCGGACAGCCGCGTATCGAGATCGCGGGCGTAGAATTCGACGCCATGCGCATCGGCGCGCTTGAGGCCGCGCATCGCCACCATCGGCAAATCGATATCGACGAAGTTGCGGCGGATGCGCGCACCGGTCGGGGTCCGCGTGACATCCCCCTGCGCAACCACGACGAGATCGGGCGCAAGACCGTCGATCGTCGCATCGACCGTGAAGCGCGTCTGGATATCGGCGCCGACCGGAAACCACATATGATCGATGAACAGCTCATAGCCTTCGGGCCGTAGCGGCGGATTGCCGCTGTCGTTCGCCGTCACGATCGAGCCGGCGTAGCGGAAGCGCAGCTTGCGCGGCTGCGCGCTCGGCCGGTCGAAGCTGAAGCTGTATTTGACGAGATCGGGCATCGGCGAGCCTGAAGGCTCGCTCTTCATCGTTACGCCCTGCGGCAGCTGCATCGGCTCGAGCGTGAAGCGCTTCGACAGCAGGAACGCCTTTTCCGACAGCGCCTCGGTCAGCGTCACGGTGACGTCGGCGGTGAGTGCGCCGTCGGGAGCGAACTTCGCCTTCACGTCATAATGCGGAGCCTCGGCATGGGCCGCGCTGGCGAGCAGCAGCGCCGTCAGGCTGATCAAGGACCGCTTCATGCCCAGCGCCCTCCCCGAGCGATCCAGCCATCGACCTGTTCCTCCAGGATCGGCAGTGGAAGCGGTCCGTTGCCCAAAATGGTGTCGTGGAAACCGCGAATGTCGAATCTGGCGCCCAGCTTCGCCTTGGCCCGCTCGCGCAGTTCGAGGATCTTGCGCATCCCGACATAGTAGGAGCAGGCCTGACCCGGCAGCACGATGTAGCGGTCGATCTCTCGCTGGTTGTCGTAGTGACTGCTCGGCATGTTCGCATCCATGTAGGCGACCGCACGCTCGCGGCTCCAGCGCTTGGCGTGGATGCCGGTGTCGACCACCAGTCGGCACGCGCGCATCAGCTCGAGCGAGAGGCGCCCGAAATCGTCATAGGGATCGGCATAGAGTCCCAGCTCCTTGGGCAGCCGCTCCGAATACAGCCCCCAACCCTCGCTGAACGCCGTGGCGCTCGCGAAGCGTCGGAACTTGGGCAGCCCGGCCATGTCGTGCGCGACGCAGGTCTCGATGTGATGGCCCGGGATCGCCTCGTGATAGAGCGTCGCCGCGAGCTGCCATCTGGGCTGCGCCTTCATGTCGTAGAGGTTGATGTAGAACACGCCCGGCCGCGACCCGTCCTGCGGCGGATTCTGGTAGAAGGCCTTGGCCGCCGACTTCTCACGCCATGCCTCGACCGGCCGCACCACCACCGGCGCCCTGGGGATGATCGTGAACATCTCGCCCTGTCGCCCGCCTATCTCGGCGAGCAGCCGCTCGGCATCGGCGACATAGGCGGCCTTGCCGGCATCGGTCTGCGGATAGAAGAAACGCGGATCTGTGCGGACATGCTCGAAGAACGCCGGCAAGGTGCCGGCGAAGCCGACCTTGCGCATGATCGCGCTCATCTCGCGATGGATGCGCGCAACCTGCTCCAGACCGAGACTGTGGATCGCCTCCGCCGTGATCGGCAGCGAGGTATAGGCCTCCAACTGTTGGCGGTAGAATGCGTCGCCACGCGGCAGCTTCCACACCCCGTCGCGTGTATCCGCCCGCGCCTCGGCAGCGCGAAGATGCGCGATCAGTTTGCGATAGCCATTGGCGAACGGCCCACTGAGCCCCGCCTGGGCGCGGGCAACCAGCGGATCGGCATCGGCGATGCCTGCCTTGGCAAGCTTGGCGCGGAAATCGGCGAGGATCGGGCAGTCGGCCTCGCTGGCATCGAACGGCCGGCCCTTGAGCATGTTCTCGCTCGGCTCGATCAGTAGCCGGTAGACGAAGCGCGGCGGCTGCACGCCCGCCACTTCCTGTTTCGCCAGCTCGACCACCACCTGATCCATCAGCGCCGCGACCCGCTCGATCCGCGCGCAATAGGCTTCGGCATCGGCGCGGTCGGCGATGTTGTGCGCGTTGAGCAGGGTGATCGGCACGCGCGTGTGCATCCCACCCATCTGGGTCATGAGATAGTCGTCACGGCGCAAGGCGAAGCGCGTGATCGCCTTGCGGCCATCGTCTTCGAACATGCGTACACTGATCCGCGCCTGCGGCGACAATTTCGTGCGGTCGAACCCGGCGAGCGCGGCGAGATCCTGCTTCAGCAGATCGAGAGTCTCGATCGCGCGCGCGTCGCTCACATCGTTCCATTTGTCCTGGTCGCGCTTGATGCCGAGCTGCGACTGGCGCACCGGATTGCGGTCGATCCCGCGCTGCCACACGGCCTCGAAAAAGGCGTCGAGCCGGGCGTCCTCGTCCTGCGCCAGTGCCCAGGCGGGCATTGGCACCGCCGCCGCCGCGAACGCGCCGATCAATCCGCGCCGCGTTACCGTCATGCCTTGCCTCCATTCGCGATCCAGCGCGTCATCACTTCGTCGAGCAGCGCCAGCGGCAGCGGTCCGCTGCCGAGCAGCGCATCGTTGAACCGCCGCGCATCGTAGCTGCGCCCAAGCCGCTTCTCCGCACGCTCACGCAGCCCGACCATCTTGAGCTTGCCGATCTCGTATGCCGTCGCCTGCCCCGGCGTGACGATGTAGCGCTGCACCGCCGTCACATGATCGGCACGGCTGCCCGGCGTGTTGGCGAGCAGCCAGTCGATCGCGCGCTCACGGCTCCAGCGCAGATGATGCAGCCCGGTATCGACCACCAGCCGCCCGGCGCGCATCAGCTCCTGCGAGAGCTGGCCGAACTCCTGATAGGGATCGGTGTAGAGGCCCATCGCATAGGGCAATTGCTCAGCGTAGAGCGCCCAGCCCTCGCTATAGGCGGTATAGCCGCCCTGACGGCGGAACGCGGGCAGGTGAGTCAGTTCCTGGCTGACCGCGCGTTCGAGATGGTGGCCCGGAACCCCTTCGTGGAAGGCGAGCGCGGACAGCTCGTACTTCGGCAGGTTCCGCATCTCGACCGTGTTGACGTAGAGGATCCCCGGCCGCGATCCGTCAGGCGACGGGGCGAAGTAGCCCGCGGTCGCGGCCGAGCGTTCGAGCCACGGCTCGACCGGCTTGACGATCATCCCGGCCTTGGGGACGCGCGTCATCACCTCTCCCAGCCGGGCCTCGACCGCCGCGATATGCCCGCGCATCGCGTCGAGATAGGCAGCCCTGCCCGTCGGGGTATTGGGATAGTAGAAGCGATCGTCCTTGCCGACGAACCCGAAGAAATCGGTCAGCGACCCGGTGAAGCCCGATTTGGCCATCACCGCGCGCATCGCCGCGTGAAGCCGCGCGACTTCCTCCAGCCCGGTGCGATGCACCTCCTGCGGGCTGAGCGGCAGCGTCGTCTCGAGCTCGAGCGCGGCACGATAATAAGCATCGCCGTCGGGCAGGCTCCACACCCCGTCGTTGCGCGTCATCCGCGCCTGGCCACGTTCGAGCCAGGCGATCAGCGTGCGGAAACCGGGGCCGAAGCCGTCGCGCATCGCCGCCTCGGCATCCCGCACCAGCGCCGCGCGCTCGCCCTCCGCCATCGCGAGCTTGCCGAGTTTCTCGCGAAAATCGGCGAGGATCGGGCTGTCGCCGGTGCCGCCGAACGGTGCGCCGCGGATCAGCGCCGCACAATTGCCGATCACCAGCGGGTAGGAGAAATTGGGCGGCATCACCCCGGCCGCGGCCTGCGCGTCGAGCCCGGCGACGATCGCCTCCAGATAGGGTTTCACCCCGCGCAGGCGTGCGACATAGGCCTGCGCATCTGTCCGATCGACGATCGGGTGGTTGTTGATCAGCGTCTGGGGGATGACGCGCTGCGGCCCGCGCATCTGGCACACCGGGTAGCGATTGCCGCGCCAGCGATGCGCGGTCAGCGCCTGCCGCCCGGCATAGTCGAACAACCGCACACTGAGCTGCCGCTCGGCGTCGAGCGCGCGGGTATCGAAACGCGCAAGCTCGGCCAGTTCTGCGCGGACGAGTCCGGCGTCCTCGACCGCGCGCGCGTCGCCGGGATCGGGCCAGCGATCCTGCCCGTCCTTGATGCCGAGCCCTGACTGGCTGAGCGGATTGCGGGCGATGCGCTTGCGGAACGAAGCCTCGAAGAAGGCGTCGAGCCGCGCAGCCTCACCCGATGCCGCAGCCGCGGCCGGGCAAGCGGCGAGCGCGGCACCGCCGGCGAGCAGCGCCCGCCGGCTCATCGTCGGGCCGCTCATTCGCCGATCGGCAGGCCGCCGCGCGCCGCATCCGGATCGTCGCCACGCTTTGCGACATGCTTGTCGAGAAAGTCGCGGATCGCACGATAGGCGACGATCTGGTTGGCCTTCTTGCGGAAGCCATGCCCCTCGTCCGGGAAGGAGATATAGTCGACCGGAACGCCGCGTGCCTTGACCTTGGCAACGATATCCTCGGACTCGATCGGCAGCACGCGGGGATCGTTTGCGCCCTGAAGCACGAGCAACGGCCGCTCGATCCGGTCGGCATGGAACACCGGCGAGATCTTGGTGAGATACGCCTCGTCGGTCGCGGGATCGCCGACCTCGGTATAGAGAAGACGACGCAGATCCTCCCACCAGGGCGGGGTGTTTTTGAGCAATCGCAGCCAGTTCGACACGCCATAGATGTCGACGCCCGCCGCGAATTCCTTCGGGCGGAAGGCAAGACCGGCGAGGGTCATGTAGCCGCCATAGCTCTGCCCCTCGATCGCGATCTTGTCGCCGTCGACGAAGCCGGTCGCGACCAGCATCTTCTTCGCCGCGACGACATCGTCGAGATCGGCGTCGCCGTGGCGCTTGTCGTCCATGTGGTAGAAGGTGCGGCCCGAGCCCGAGCTGCCGCGGTTGTTGATCTCGAACACGACATAGCCGCCGTTGGTGAGATACTGCATCAGCGGGCGATAGCCGATCCGGCTTTCGTCGCCGGGGCCGCCATGGACATGGATTACCGCCGGCCGCTTGTCGCCGGGCCTGGCGTCGTGCGGGACGTAGAGCACGCCGGGCACCTTCACCCCGTCATAGGAGGCGAAGCGGACCATCTTGCCGGGGACGAGATCGCTCTGCGCAACACCGGGCGCCTGCGCATTGAGCAACGGACGGCGCTTGCCGGTCTTGAGGTCGAGGATCGCGATGTCGCCGGGCGTCGCGCCGTTGGTCAGCGAGATCGCCGCGATGCCGCCGCGATTGCCGAGGCGCAACCCGACGCTCGCGCCCGGTGCCGGATCGGCGAGCGGGATCGGCTTGAGCGTCGCGGCATCGAACAGATAGGGCCGACCGCGAGCGTCCTCGTTCACGGTCGCGACGATCGTGCGGCCGTCACGGCTGAGTGCGGCGCCCGACACGTCCCATTTGGGCGCGAAGATCGTCTCGCGCTGGCCGGTGGAAAGGTCGATCCGGGCGAGCTTGGTGAACTCGCCGCCATCGTCGGTGGTGAAGTAGAGAGTCGATCCGCTCTGTGCGAAGGTCTCGGGCTCGCCCGATACGGGGGTCGAGCCGGCGGTGACCTCGCGCAGCGCCTTGTCGGTGCGGTCATAGACATAGACGCGCTTGTTGGCATTGTCGTGGATGCGGCTCATCGCGACATAGCGGCGATCGGCGCTGACGGCGCGGATCTGATAGGCCTTGTCATTCTCGAACAGCAATGTCTTCACATAGCCGTCGGTCGTGATCTCATAGAGATCGAAATAGCGCGGATCGCGTTCGTTAGTCTGGACGAAGAAGGACTTTCCGTCCTTGGCCCATTCCACGAAGCGCGCGACATGCTTCGCCCCCGGTGTGGTGTCGCGGACGCTGCCGTCGAGCTCGCGGACATAGATATGCGCGAGCTCGTTGCCGCCCTGGTCGCTCGAATAGAGGATGCGGCGGTCGTCCGGGAAAAACCCGATCGCGTTGACCGTCTCCTTGGTCGAATGGGTGAGCTGCTGCATCGGCCCGCCCGCCACCGGCACCGTATAGAGATTGGCGATGCCGGTACGGTTGCTGGTGGTCAGCAGCAGCTGATCGTCGGGCGAGAAGGAAATGCCGCCGAACGTCTCCGCCGCCATCAGCTGTTCGATCGTGTAGCGCTTGGTCTGCTCCGCCGCGTGGGCGGCGGGCAGAGCAAGCAGCAATGCGGCGGAAATCAGACCTGCCCGCATCAGAAGGACACCGCCGCGCGCGCCGTGAACGTCCGCCCGATCGGATCGTACGCGCCGAACGACCGCGTCACCGTCGCCGAATAGGGTACCTGCCGGTCGAACAGGTTGCGCACTGTAAACTGCAGCGAGAAATTGTCGGTGACCTTGGCGCTCAGCGTCGTATTGACCAAAGTGTAGGACGGGAAGTCGTTGACCGGCGTATTCTCGTAGTTGAGGGTCCGGCTTCCGACTGTCTTGCTGCTCCACAACACCTGGACGTCCCAATCGAAGGGATCGAAGGCGTAGCCGATCCGGCCGTTGACGTCCCAGCGCGGCGAACCGACCGTCCCCTGCCCCTCGATCACCGAGCCCCCGACCGACGCCTGGGTCCGGAAATAGTCGATGTAGAAGGCCTTGAGGCCGAGCCGCAGCTGGCCGGGCTCCGTTCCCGCAAGGTTCGGTACGGCGAACGCGTAATTGATCTCGCCGATGATCCCCGCAAAATCGAGCCGCGCGCTGTTGTAGTAGGTTTCCTTGTAGCCATCGGCGAGATCGCCCGCGACACGCTGGCGTCCGGTCGCCGCACTCTGTGCTGCGGCCTCCGCTGCATTCAGGCGACGGAACGACTGGCAAGCGATCTCGTTGGGGAAGTTCGGGCTGTCGTAACAGGCCGCCTGCGCGGTGACGAGATCGAAGCGCGAGATCGCATTGGCCAGACGGATTCGGCTATAGTCGAGCGACAGGCGCAGATTGCGGATCGCCGGTGGCTGATAGACCAGCCCTACCGACCAGGAGCGCGCCTTTTCGTTGTCCAGCGCGCTGTTGCCGAGAATCTGTCCGAAGGGCGAAGCGCCATTGGTCGTCGGCCCAAACGAAGCGGGTGTCGTTACGCCGGCAGCAGCCAGCGCCGCGGTGCAGTTGGCGCGGCGAACGCTCGGGTTGGGTCCGGTACCGATCCGACTGGGCGCACACACATCGAAGGCCGCACGTGCAACCGGCGTGGTGTTGAGGAATAGCTCGACCAGCGATGGGTTGCGGATCGCCCGGGTATAGACGCCGCGCAAGGTCAGCCCATCGAGGCGTGTCTGCATCCGCGCGCCGCCCGACCAGGTGATGTCGCCACCCGAGACCGAATGATCGACATAGCGGATCGCACCCTCTGCCTGGAGCGCCTTGATGAAAGGCAGGTTCATCCCGTCGTTGATCAGCGGGACGATCGCCTCGCCATAGAGTTCGTCGGTGTTGAAGCTGCCCTCAGGCGCGTCGGGATAGGCGATCGCGCCGCCCAGCAGCGTGAGCCCGCCATTGAGGATCGCGTCACCCTCGAACGACCCCGCCTCACGCCGATGCTCGTAACCGATACCGACCGAGATCGGCCCGGCGATCCCGAACGGCAAATTGCCGCTCAAATTGGCTGAGAACACCTCCATCGAGTTCTTGCTGATGCCCACGCCGCGATCGAGCACATAGTTGACCGCCGCGTCGCTCGCCGCCCCCTCGCCGAAGATGTTGATCGGCACGCAATTCCCGCCGACGGCACAGGTCGTCGTGCTGGTCGCGTTGAGTGCGTTCTGCAGCCGCGTCAGGTTGATCGAGTTGAACTCGGTCCGGTTGCGGCTTTTCCCGTAATTGTACGAGACGTCCCAGTTCCAGCTCTCGCTACCTAGCTTGAAGTCGCCTTTCAGCCCCGCGACGATACGAAACACGTCGAAGGAGGTATTGGCCGGGAAACGATCGACGATATCGTTGAAGTTGCGGTTGAGCCGGAACGAGGTCGTGATGCCGTTGGCCGCCAGGATCGATCGCGTCTGCTGCGACAGGAACGGGTTGTTCACGCTGATCGAGAGCGCCGGGCCACCCAGGATACCGGGCGCGGCGAACTGGAACAGGTCGGACAGCTTGGTGCCGCTGGTATGAGCGTAGGATCCCTCGACGAAGAAGTTGAGGTTGTCCGTGACGTCGAAATTGGCGTTGAGGTTGAAGAGGTAGCGCTCGTTCGGCGACAACAGGCTGGTGTGCTTGGCCGGGTTCATCCCATCCCCGCCATCGGTGAAGACCGGGATCCCCGAGATCGACGAACCATAGAATGGCGCCCCCAGCCTGAACGGGACGAGGTCACCATTGGGCCCGAACTGCAGAGGATTCCCTGCGCCATCGACGATATAGCTTCCCGGCATCGGAAAGCCCGAGCGGTAAGGCAGGCCGCCATCGGTCAGGGGCGCGTAACGCAGGTCACCGACCACCAACTGCGCGGAGATGCCGTCGCCGGGAATTTCGTTGCCCGACGGCATCAGATAGCGGAACGGGAAACGCCGCCCGAGCACCATGCCTTCCTGACGGACATATTCGGCGCCGAGCACGATGTTGCCGCGCCCACCCGCGAAATTCTTGCCGACCAAAGCGCGCACCATCTGATTCGCGGCATCGCCACGGTCGCTGATGCTCGCCTGACCGGTGAGCTGGAAGCCCTCGTATTTCTCCTTGAGGATGACGTTGACGGTGCCCGCGATCGCGTCCGAACCATAGACCGGCGCGCCACCGATCGCGACCGTCTCGACCCGCTCGATCAGCCCAACCGGGATGAGGTTGAGGTCGACCTGCGACCCAGGCGAAGTCGAACCGCCCGAACCCGACACGGTGTTCGACGAGACGAAGCGCCGGCCGTTGACCAGACTCAGCGTGCGCTGGGATCCCAGCCCGAAGAAGTTGGCGAAGCTCTGCGCGATGCCGAGCGTGCCCTGGCTGGTGCCGATCTGGCTCGATGCGGCCGGCGCGAAGCCCGGCGTGTCCTGCAGCGCCTCAAGCACATTGGTATAGCTGCGCCGCTCGATCTCTTCGGAATCGGTGGAGGTCGCGGCCTGCAGCGTATCGAAGCCGGGCCGCAGGATGCGCGAACCCGTGACGACGACTTCCTCGCTCGCGGCTGGCGTTTCCTGATCCGGCGCCGCCGTCTGAGCCGCGGGTGCAACCGCTGCACGGCGGACCATCACCGCGCCGCCCGCGGTCTGTACGACTTCAAGGCCGGTTCCGGCGAACATCCGTCGCAGCGCCTCGACCGCGCTGAAGCTGCCCCTGATCGCATTGGTGCGCACGCCAGCAAGATCAGCCGCCGGTGCGATCACCTGAAGGCCTGACTGCTGCGCGACCGCCTGCACGGCATCGCCTGCATCGCTTGCAGGTACCGAATATTGCCGCGCCGCTTGTGCCCAGACGGGCGTCGCCGCGATGCTTGCGCCGAAGCTGGCGATTGCCGCTCCAGCCAGAAACATGGCCCGCGCTCCGCTCCGCATTTTTTGCCGCTCGCCCATTGGCTGTCTCCCCCTGGTTCGCCGGTTATCCGGCCTCATGGGGAAGAGAGGGGCGGATATACGAAATCCCCCACTCCGGACCGAAATCGTTCCGAGCTGCGACGGATCGGACGCTAGTGCGAGGGGGAATTCTGCCTGCGCGCAAGGACGAAGGCATCGGGAGTTTCGCTCACCTCGCCATTGAAAGCGGCGGCGGCGGCGTTGGCGAAGGCGCGCGAATCGCCGACCCGGAATACGCCCATGAACTCGGCGCGGCCGAGCGAAGAATCGTTGATGACCACCGGCTTGGCAGCGTGGCGATTGACCTCCGCGACCGCGGTCGCGAGCATCTGGCCGCGGAAGACCAGTTGGCCGCTGCGCCATGCCTGTTGTCGCTGAACCTCACGCGGGTCGAGCCGGGCGCGGCGCGGGCCGATGGTTGCCGCGACGAACTGTTCATCGCGATCGAGCACGAGTTGGCGCGGCGCGCGGCATCGGTCACCTTGACCCGCCCTTCGGCCACCGTGACAGCGATATCGCCATCCGCCGCCCTGCCGACCGTGAAATCGGTACCGACCGCACGCGCCGAGACATTCCCCGCCTCGACCACGAAGGGCCGGGCGGCATCGTGCGCGACCTTGAACGACGCCTCGCCCCGGCGCAGCACGATGCGGCGCTGGCCGTCGGAGAAGCGCACCTGAAGCAGGGTGTCGCCATTCATGAACAGCGTGGACCCGTCCGCAAGCGCGACGCGGCGCACCTCGCCACGCGCGGTCTCGATCCGGCCGGGCAGCCGGTCCTCGGCGACGAAGCCGAGCCCGACGGCCAACAGCACAGACGCGGCGATCGCCATCTTGCGCCAGGGCAGCGGCTTGGTGACGCGCACCGGCTCGTTCGCCGTGCCGGTATCCAGCGCGACCAGCCGATCGACATCGAGCCACGCCGCCTGCGCCTTCACCCATGCCCCGAGGTTCCGCGTGTCACTCGCCAGCCAAGCGTCGAGCGCCTGCTGGTCTTCAGCGGTCAGCGGTCCTTCGGAAGAACGGATGACCCAGGCGGCGGCGCGCGACTCGGCGTTATCCGAATCCCCAGAACCTACGCTTGCCACGCTCGTCATCCTCCGCGCCTGTCTGTGGCGCCTTCATCGCTTCCATCAACAGCCGCAGCGCCTTTGCCAGGTGCTTCTCGACCGTGCTTTCCGAGATGCCCATACGCTCGGCGATCTCACGTTGCGACAACTCCTCGAATTTCTTGAGCTGGAATGCTTGCCGGCATTTGGGCGGCAAGGTTCCGATCGCGGTATGCAACCGCGCCAGTTCCTGCTGCCCGCTCAGCCGGCGAAACGCGCCGATCTCATCATCGACGATGTTCAGCGACTCGAAATCCGCCACCAGCTCGATCGAAACGATCCGCGAGCGGCGGACATGCTCGCCGACGATATGGCGGGCGGTCACGAACAGATAGGCGCGGCCGCCCGTGGTGCCGCCGCCCGGCAGCGTGACCAC
>CAYOXO010000025.1:0-43337 GCA_964407945.1 uncultured Stakelama sp. | reverse complement strand
GAAGGCAGGGATCAAGCGGGTCCCGGTGGCCCCGTAGTCGATGAGACGCGCGGCATCCATGCCGTCGATCCCGACGGAATAGTCAGTTCGGGACACCCGCTCAATAAACGACTGCCGATTCTTGAAGGCATGCGACTAGAGCATTGGCTGCAGCAATTCGACCGCGCCTTCCTGGACAATTGTTTTCCGGCCGGCACTCCGGTGCTCATGGCCGATGGCAGCGAGAAGCCGATCGAAGAAGTGGCGGAAGGCGATCTCGTTGCGGCTTTCGCGCCCGATGACCAATTAGGCCACGGACCGCTCGAGGCGCGTCGTGTCGCGCGCATCTTCCGCAATCGGAGCGACAGCCTTGTCGATGTTGCAGGCCTGCGGACGACGGATGGGCATCCGTTCCTGTGCAGCGACGGCGCATTCCGTACCGCTGGCGATTTGGACGGCCACACGCTCGTCCGGGCAGACGGTTCGCACACCGGCCCCGTCTCGACCGCCCGCATCGAGGGGGCCGTCGACGTCTACAATTTCGAAGTCGAGGGACTTCACACCTATGTCGCAGGCGGTTTACGCGTCCACAACATAAGCATGAACCTCGAAGGCGGCGATAGCGGCTGGATCAATTTTCGGTCCGATGGCAGCGCACTAGGCCTTATCATTGGACTCGACGGCGATTTCCGCGTCATCGACTTCAATAAGCCCGGCAATACCGCGCGGGTCTACACCTATGGTGCGGATCATGTGTCGGAAGCGGTCTGGACGGATATCGACGCGCTGCAGGCCGGGCCCGGTTCCGAAGACCCAACACTAAAGGCGTTCGGCGCAGCGATTGGGAAGAAGGTTCCGCAGCTTGAAGCTGCACGCGAAGTGATCCTGAAATATTACGAGAAGGACCAGGCGAAGCTCAAGGATATCAATCTCGCGGGGTCGGTGGGCGCCGTGCTTGGGGGCGCACTCGGAAGCTATATCTTCTCGGGCTCGCCGCTTGAGCGGATGGCCGGATCGACGGTGTTCTCGGTAGTTGGCGAGAACCTCGCAGAATTGATCCGCAATGGCGGCAAGATCAATCTCGGTCTCGACCTCGATACCAATGCAACCATCTTCTCCGACCTGCCAGAGGAGTTGCTGACGGCGGGTGTCGGCGCGATTTCGAGCTACCTCGTTGGTGAGCTGGTCCGCTCGATTGGAATCGGCGGTCTGCCGGGTGAACTGGTCAACACCTATGCGGGTAATGTGATCGGCCAGATTGCCACCAACCTCACGCTAGGTCGCAATGCGCTTGATGGCCTTTCGGGACTGCAGTTCGCCAATATCGCCGGCGCTTTCATAGGCACAAAGCTTGCTCAGGCTCTCATCTCGTTCGACACGGTCGGCGGGCAGATCGGCTCCGCGATCGGCTCCTCTCTCGGCGTGCTCGCAGCCACAGAGTTTCTGAAAATAGGGGGCGCCCTGGGCGGGCCGATCGGGGCCGCCATCGGCGCATTTGCAGGATTCATCATCGGCGGCCTGATCGGGTCCATCTTTGGGGGGACGCCGCAGTCCGGTGCGGACGTGTTGTGGAACACAACCACCGGCGAATTCCATGTGACGAACGTCTATTCCAAGAGCGGCGGAAAGAAAGACACCGCGCGGTCGCTCGCATCGCTGGCTGCGGAGACACTGAACGGTATCATCACGCTTTCCGGTGGACGTCTTGAGAATCCTGAGGCCGTGGCAGCGGGCAATTACGGCATGCGGTCCAAGAATCTAGTTTATCGGCCCGTCTCCAGCCGTGACAGTTCTGCAATTACCTTCAAGGTTGCCGCCTCGGATAAGAAGGCTTCGGAAAAGGTCGTAAATTATGGCGTGGTTGCAGCGCTCAAGGATACCGACTTCCAGTTGGTCGGCGGCGATGTTTACGTCAAGCGGGCATTGTACAACCAGCTCGATGCATTGAATGTCGCGCCCGAGAATGCCGATCTGAATGCGTTCACCGGCAACATCATGAATGCGCAGCTCTACGGAGAGCTGCTGGAAGCACCGGGATACTACAAGGAAATCATATCGGATACACCGAACTCTTCGCTGTCTGCCAAGATATCCATCATTCTTGCCGTAGCAAACGAAATCGGACTGGGCCGCAGGGCGCGATCGGATTGGTTCGGCGGATTCGGTGCGCTTCTCGAAGAAACGGGCGTTGCTGCGTCCAACGTCTATTTCGCCGCCATGCCACGTACCGAAGGTAATACCTTCAACAGGCGAATCTATCTGGGTCCGGCGCAGTTGAACGATTCGGTCATCGTCGAGCACCAAACCGTTATTCTTGGGGGCGCCCAATCGGATGTCATTGACTTGCGTTCGGGCACCGCGCCGGGCGGGAAGAACATACCAGTCGCGGCGACGGTTGACGCAGGTGCAGGCAACGACACTGTCTACGCGTCGAACCTAGGCGACAATCTCTTCGGTGGCGCAGGCAACGACACGCTTTATGGTGGCCGTCTCGACGACTGGCTGTTGGGCGGCGACGGTGACGATCTGCTTGATGCGGGAACGGCCGACCAGATGGCACTCGGCGGCGACGGCAACTATCTCGACGGCGGCGCGGGCAACGACATACTCCGCGGCCGCGAAGGCTCCGACTGGCTCGAAGGTGGCGACGGCACCGATGCGCTGACCGGCGGCGGTGGCGACGACATCCTTGCCGGCGGCGCGGGCGATGGCGATGACCTCAAGGGTGGCGTCGGCTCCGACCAGTATATCGTCCGCCAGGGCGACGGCGCCGACATCATCGACGAGGATGCGCAGGGGGCTCCTGCTGCACAGGCCGGCGGCGGCGACTATGTCAGCCAGCGCATGGCGGGCCTTCTTTCCGGGGCGATCGCGAAGAACTGGGCGGGAACCGCACCGGGCGTGTCCGGCAAGTCGGTTGCGGGCGGCGACGACGCCATCGTGTTCGGCACCGGCATCGGCATCGGCGATATCCATCTCGCCCGCTCGAGCACCGATGCCGACGACCTGCTCGTCCGCGTGATGAAGACGGAGAATGGCGCGCAGGTGTTTTCGGGCACCCAGATCACCGTCAAGGACTGGTTCGCCAACAGCTTCAAGCGCGTGGAGTGGCTGAAGTTCACTGACGGGACCGAGGTCCGCATCGGCGACATCACCAGCTTCATCATCGGCGGCGACGGCAATGACGTGCTGATCGGCACCGAAGGCAATGATTTCGTCTATGGCGGCGCGGGCGACGACGCGATCCTGCTGCTCGGCGGCGACGACATCGGCAATGGCGGCACCGGCAACGACATGGTCGCCGGTCATGAGGGCAAGGATCTGCTGATCGGCGGACTGGGCATCGACCAGTTGCTCGGCGGCAAGGACAAGGATGTCCTGTCGGGCGATGGCGGCGGCGACGATCTCTATGGCGGCGAGGCGGACGATATCCTGTCCGGCGGTCGCGGCGACGGCGACGTCGTGGTCGGCGGTGCCGGAAACGACATTTTCAAATATTCCCGCGGCGACGGCCGCGACGTCATGTTCGACGAGTTTGCCGACCATTGGCAGACCGTGTCGATCAATGGCCAGTGGAACGAAGCGGCGGGCTATCATTATAACCATGCGACCGGCGAGGTCACCGGCCCGGACGGCGTCTATCTGCGCAAGAATATGGGGACGGCCCAGAAGCCCGACCTGCAATGGCTGGGCCGCTTCGACTATGATCGCGCGACCCGCACGCTGCGCGCCTTCAGCCCGCCCGCGGGCGCGGCGCTTTCCACCAACAGCGGCACGGACACGATCGAGCTCGCGCCCGGAATCAATATTCAGGATGTGGTGCTGACGCGATCGGCGGGCACCAACGATCTGGTGCTGTCGATCGGCTAGGAGAATGCCGAATTCTCGTCGGTTGCTTCATTCACCGACAGCATCACGCTCAAGGATTGGTATGCCTCCCCGGGGCAGATCGAAAAGCTCGCCTTCTACCAGACGGGCGTGCTGGACATTTCGACGACCAATCTGATCGCAGGCACCGATCAGGCCGACGGCACCGCCGCCACGCCGCTCGCCGGAACCTCGATCGCCGACTGGATCACCGGCGGCGCGGGCGACGACGTGATCGCGGGGGGCAGCGGGGACGATATCCTCGCCGGTCATAGCGGATCGGATACGCTGAAGGGCGAGATCGGTGACGACGTGCTCTATGGCGGTGCCGGGAACGACGTGCTCGACGGCGGCGCTGGCAAAGACGTGCTGATCGGCGGCACCGGTCTCGACGCTGCTTCCTACGCATCTTCGGGATCGGCCGTGCGCGCTTATTTGTCGGCCGCTGTGGCCAACACCGGCGACGCGGCGGGCGATGAATATAACGGGATCGAGAACCTGCTCGGCGGCGGCGGCGGCGACTTGCTCGGCGGCGACGATGGCGACAACGAGCTTACCGGCGGCCAGGGCAACGATACCCTGCTCGGCGGCGAGGGTGACGATAGCTACGTATGGAATGTGTCGGACGGTGCAGATGTCATCGACGATCGCAGCTTCGTGGTTCAGGAGGCTGTTACCGCGGCCGGAGCGCTTGCCGATGGCTTCACCGCGACGTGGGAATCGACCGGCGAACTTCAGCCCGGCTTCTTCGACCGCTATTATTGGCGCCTGAAGATCACCGACCCGTCGGGCCAGCTCATCTATGATAGCGCGCTCTTCGCGCCGACCACGGCAGCACCGGCGCAACCAGCGCCTGCAGCCTATATCCAGTCGGGCTGGCTGGGAGGCTTCACGCGCACGAACGGGCAGCAGGTTACCCGTGAGAAGTTCGACACCACGGTCAATGCCGGCGACGATGTGCTCGAAATGGGACCGGGGATCAGCCTCAGCGATCTCAGCTTCATTACCAGCGGCAACGATCTGATCGTCCGCTACGGCGGGTCGGCGGCCAGCCAGGTCACCATTCGCAACCACTTCACGACGAACAGCCGGATCGAAACGCTCCAGTTCCGCGACGGGCTGGCCGTTTCGCTTGCCAGCATCCTGACCGCAAGCAGCGGCGCGCTGCTGACGGGAACGGCGAACGACGATCTGCTGCTTGGCCAGGACGGTGCGTTGGCGGACCAGCTCGACGGCGGCGCAGGCGACGATGTGCTGAGTGGCGGTGGCGGGAACGACACGCTGGCGGGTGGTTCCGGCGACGACGTGATCGAGGGTGGTGCAGGCGCCGATATGATCGACGGCGGTGCGCATTCGGCTACGACCGTGGCAACCTGGGGCGACACGGCGCGCTACGCTCGCTCGACGGCCGCGGTGCAGGTCGACCTGCGCAACACCACGACCGGACAGTCGGGGGGCGACGCGGCAGGCGACATCCTGACCGGCATCGAGAACCTGACCGGATCGGCCTTTGGCGATACGCTGACCGGCGACGATGGCGGCAATCGTATCGACGGCCTCGATGGCAGCAATGTCATCTATGGCAAGGGTGGCGACGATGTCCTGATCGGCGGATCGGGCCTCGACAGGCTCTATGGCGATGACGGCGATGATGCGATCGCCGGCGGGGCCGGAAACGACATCATCCAGGGCGGGGCCGGAAACGACCGCCTCGATGGCGGCGAAGGCCTCGATGACATCGTCGGCGGGGCCGGAAACGACACGATCACCGGCGGCGGAGCCAGAGACGTCCTCTATGGCGACGAGGGTGACGACACGATCGACGGCGGCGACGGCAACGACAGCATCAATGGCGGCCTGGGGAACGACACGATCAGCGCCGGCGCCGGCTCGGATACACTATCGGGCGACGAGGGTGATGACACCTATGTATTCGAGGCCGGGTTCGGCCGCGACACGATCATCGACTTCTATGGCCGCAACAAGATCGCTATCGGCGGATCGATAAGCTTCGATCAGATCTGGTTCTCGCGCTCCGGAGACAGTCTGCAGATCGGCATTACCGGGACTGAGGACCGGATTACGCTGTTCAACTATTTCACGGCTTCCTGGCCGACCGAGATGTACTCGATCTCGACCGCGACCCATACGCTGTTCCTGGATCATGCCGGTCCGTTGATCAGCGCGATGACGGCGATACAGGTTGCAACGCCTCAGACCATGCCGGACGCGATCAAGACGCAGCTGGCCGGTTACTGGCACGCGGGCAGCAAGGCCCGGCCGACCGCCAGCGCCATCACGCTCAACCTCGCCGAGGACAATCCGTCCGCGTTGACCAGCGCTGGCGTTGCCGATCACGACGACAATCTCGTCGGATATGAGCTGCAGAAGCAGGCGACGAACGGCACCGTATCGCTCAATGCGGCCACCGGGCATTTCGTCTATACGCCGAATGCCGACTTCAACGGCGCCGACGCTTTCACCATTCTTGCCAAGGACGCCGACGGGCAGTCGGTCGCGGTCGATGTCAAGGTGACGGTTGCCGCGGTCAACGATGCGCCGGACAATCTGGCGGCCGGGCCGCTCGCGATCGATGAGTTTGCGGCGGACGGCACGCAGATCGGCGTCTTCTCCGCGAGCGACGTCGACAATGCCTCGGGGACGCTTGTCTTCGATTTGCTCGATAATGCCGGCGGTCGCTTCCGCATCACCGATGATGGGCGATTGCTGGTCAATCGGACGCCCCAGCAGATCGCGTCCGGACAGGTGATGGATTTCGAGGCCGCGCAGAGCCATGTCATCCGGGTTCGTGTCCGTGACGCGGGAGGTCTGTCGTCCGACCGCTTGTTCACCGTTGCCGTCACCGACGGCAACGAGGCACCCACCGACATCCTGGCTCCCGCCCTGAGCGTCGCCGAGAACGCATCGGGCAGCGCCCCGATCGCGGTCCTGACGGGGATTGATCCCGACGGCACGGCCGATCCGCTCGTCTTCTCGCTGGAGGACAATGCCGGGGGCCGGTTCGAAATCACCCAGGCTGGCGAGTTGCGCCTCGCCGCGGGCGCCGTGCTCGATCGCGAAAGCGCGAGCAGCCACACGATCGTGGTGCGCGCAACCGATCGCGGCGGCCTGTCGGTCACCCGGAGCTTCACCGTCAACGTCGCCGACGTCAACGAAGCGCCGACGGATCTTACGGTGGACCGACCGCTCGCATTCCAGGAAAATCTTGCCTTCGGTACCGGCCTCGCCTTGTTCAGCGGCGCCGATCCGGAGAACAACATCACCAGCCTGGTCCTGATGGACGATGCCGGCGGGCGGTTCACGCTCGATACCAACGGGCTGCTCAAGGTAGGCTCGGCCGGGCTCAATTATGAGGCAGGCGCGACCCAGTCGATCCGCGTGCGCGCGACCGATGCCGGCGGCCTTGTCCACGACAAATGGTTCAC
Organism: uncultured Stakelama sp.; assembly: GCA_964407945.1. Taxonomy (GTDB): domain Bacteria; phylum Pseudomonadota; class Alphaproteobacteria; order Sphingomonadales; family Sphingomonadaceae; genus Sphingomonas. Next base: position 36,045 of record CAYOXO010000025.1, on the reverse strand, counting down.
GGTGACGATCGCCGATGTGAACGAGGCCCCGACCGACATCGTGGCGAATAAGGCACTCATCTTCGATGAGAATCTGGCAATCGGTTCCGGCCTCGCCTCGTTCAGCGGCACGGATCCGGAGAATAACATTACCAGCCTGGCCCTGGTGAACGATGCCGGCGGGCGTTTCACGCTCGACGCCAATGGGCTGCTCAAACTCGCCGCAGGCCTCGACTATGAGGCAGGCGCAACCCATGTGATCCGCCTGCGCGCGACCGATGCCGACGGACTTACCCACGAGAAATCGTTCGCGGTGACGGTCGCCAACGTGAACGAGGCGCCGACCGATATCTGGGCGGATCGAACGCTCTCGTTCGACGAGAATCTGGCATTCGGCACCGTGCTTGCGGCGTTCGGCGGTGCCGACCCCGAGGGCAATATCACAAGCTACTCGCTGCTCAATGACGCGGGCGGGCGCGTGTCTCTGCAGCCCGATGGCCAGCTCAAGGTGGGCATCACAGGCTTCGACTATGAGGCGGGCGCAAGCCATTCGATCCTGGTACGGGCGACCGATGCAGGCGGCTTGACGCGCGACGAATGGTTCACGGTCAACCTCAACAACGTGAACGAGGCACCGGTCGATATTTCCGCACCCGTGCTCGCCGTTGCCGAGAACGCTGCCAACGGTCTCGTGATCGCCACGCTCACCGCAACCGATCTCGACACGGCGGCCGCGAATCTGGTCTTCACACTTGATGGCAATGCCGGGGGGCGGTTTGCGATCTCGGCCGATGGACGACTCAGCGTCGCCGCGGGCAACCTCCTCAACTATGAAGGTGCCTCTACCCACGATATCGTCGTGCGGGTGACCGACAATGGCGGACTCTTCCGCGTCGAGACCTTCACCGTCAATGTCGGGGACGTCAACGAAGCGCCGACCGGCCTTGCACTGGCGGGCAGCGGAGTGCCGATCGTCGAGCGCGATCGGATCGGCGACGAACCCGCACCGGGCGCTGTACTTCTGGGCACGCTCACCGGCACGGATCCCGACTTGCCGACAAGCGGCGATTTCGCCGCCCTGGTCTATGAGGTCGCCGATCCGCGCTTCGAGATCCGCAGCGGCAATCAACTCTGGCTGAAACCCGGAGCGATGATCGGTCTGGACTTCGAGACCAGCCCGACCATCTCGGTCGATGTGACCGTGAAGGATCGGGGCGGCGCAAGCGGCGCACTGTCCTTCACCCGCAGCTTGACCTTCGCGCTGGCCGACCGGGACGACATTCTGATCGGCACTGCGGGAATGGATACGCTCACCGGTCAGGACGCGCGAGGCGGACAAGGCGGACGCGACATTCTGCGCGGCGGCGGCGGCGCGGATCTGTTGCTCGGCCTGAGCGGCAATGACGATCTTCATGGCGGCGACGGCAGCGACACGCTGGATGGCGGCGATGGCGACGACAAGCTCTATGGCGAATTGGGCAATGACTCTCTGTCCGGCGGCAGCGGCAGCGACCTGCTCGACGGCGCCGATGGCGACGACACCCTGTTCGGCGGCGGTGGCGATGATACGCTGCTTGGCGGTGCCGGTCTCGACGTGCTCAATGGCGGCGAGGGCGCCGACACGCTCTTGGGCGGAGCGGACAACGATACGCTATCGGGCGGCGCGGGTGCCGACCGGCTCGAGGGCGGTAGCGGCGAAGACACCCTGATCGGTGGTGCGGGTGCCGACCGCTTCCTTGGTGGCGAGGGCGTGGACACGGTCAGCTACGCCAGCGCCGGCGCCGGCGTGACCGTGGACCTGTCGGCGGGAACCGGCAGCGCGGGCGACGCGCTGGGCGACAGCTTCGAGGACACGCCCGAGATCCTGATCGGTTCGGCATTTGCCGACCAGCTTACCGGGACCAGCCAGCGCGACCGGATCTATGGTGGCGCCGGCAATGACACGATCATCGGCGGCGATGGCGACGACGACCTTTTTGGCGGCGATGGCGATGATCGCATCTTTGCCCAGGGCGGCGGCGACAAGCTCGATGGCGGCCTCGGCCACGACGAGCTCCATGGCGGGCTCGGCAGCGATACCTATCTGATGACGGTCGATTCCGGCGCGGACGACATCTACGAATATGATCCGAACGGCGCCGATATCGATGTCATCGGCTATCAGGACATCGGGCGCGATCGGCTGTGGTTCGAACAGTCGGGCAACGATCTTGTCATTTCCGTCGTCGGCACGGGCACAGTGACGACGGTGAAGGGATATTTCACGGACGCCTCACCCGGCGACCTCGCCAATTACAAGATCGATTTCATCATTTCCGACCAGCATGTGACGGACTGGATCAATGTCGGCGGCCTGGTCTCGCTGATGGCCAGCTACGCCAAGCCCGCGGACATGGCGGCCTATACAACACTCCATCAGAATTTCGCGTTCGAGAATCAGTGGAAGAATTATTGGGACGACAATGGCGCGCCTGTACTGAGCGATCTCGCGCCGGGACCGATCGATGAGGACGCCCACAACGCGACGCCGCTGACCCTGACGATCCGGGTGACCGACGACGTCACCCCCGTCACCGGACTCACCGTCGCGGTCTATGCGGTCAACTCCGCGAATCCGAACCTGCTGGACAACAGCCTGTTCCAGAGCGTCACGATCGGCGGCCCGGACGCCAATGGCGATCGCATCCTCAGCGTCCGCACCAACCCCAATGCGAGCGGCCCCGGGCTGATCAAGATCGTTGCGACCGATCCTGGCGGCCTGTCGACAGTCAAGTTCGTCTCCATCAACGTGACGCCCCGCGCGGATACGCCGGAAATCACCAGTGCGCAGGCGGCGATCCCGACATCGCCGCTCACCAAGCCGACACTCGATTCCGGCGCATGGACGCTCAATGTCGCCGCGGCGTTGAGGGATCAGGACGGTTCCGAAACGCTCGAGGTACAGATCTCGGGGCTTCCGGCAGGGTTGAGCTTCGATCGCGGTAGCAACCTTGGCGGCGGTACTTGGAGCTTTACACCCGCTCAGTTGCCGGGGTTGAGGCTTCTGGGGCCGGCATCCTGGTCGCAGGACCTCACACTGACGGTGACCGCGATCGCGCGCGAAACCGCCACCGGGCAGACGGCATCGACGACCGCGCCGCTGAATATCGTCCTCAATGCGCGCCCGACGGACCTCATTCCCGATCGTACCGTCGAAGTGAACGAGAATTCCGCTGTCGGAACGCTGGTCGCGAATTTTGCGACCACGGACGCGGATGCGGGCGACACGCGGACCTACAGCTTGCTCAACAATGCCGGCGGGCGATTCCAGATCAACAGCGCGACCGGCGCGGTTACCGTCGCCAATATCAGCCTGCTCGATTACGAGGCCGCTGGCGGAACGTCGCACACGATCCGGATCGAAGTGCGCGATTCCGGCGGGCTCACCTATGCCGAGGATGTTGCCGTAGCGGTTCGCAACGTCAACGAAGTGCCGACCGACATCTGGGCGGATCGCACATTGACGTTCGATGAAAACACGCCTGTGGGCGCCGGGCTGGCCTGGTTCGGCGGCGCCGATCCGGAAGGCAACATCACGAGCTATTCGCTCCTCGACAGCGCGGGCAATCGCTTCGCCCTGAGGGCGGACGGCTTGCTGATGGTGGGCTCGGCCGGTCTCAACCATGAGGCGGGCGCGAGCCCGCAAATCCTGGTCCGCGCGACCGATGCCGGCGGCCTTGTCCGCGACGAATGGTTCACGGTCACCATTGCCAATGTGAATGAGAACCCGACCGATATCTCGGTCGATCGCGCGCTGACGTTCAACGAGAACATCGCTGTGGGCACCGGGCTCGCCTGGTTCACCGGCTCGGACCCGGAAGGCAACATCAGCAGCTATTCGCTCATCAACGATGCGGGCGGACGCTTCTCGATGTCGACGAACGGCCTGCTGATGGTGGGCGCTGCCGGCTTCAATTACGAAGCGGGGGCCAGTCTCTCGATCCAGGTGCGCGCCACCGACGCGGGCGGGCTGATCTATGACAAATGGTTCACCGTCACGCTCGCGGATCTGAACGAGGCACCGACCGATATCTGGGAGAGCCGTCCGCTCTCGTTCGCCGAGAATATTGCAGTCGGCACAGAGCTTGCCTGGTTCGCGGGCTCCGACCCCGACGGCAATAGCTTGAGCTATTCGTTGCTCAACGACGCGGGCGGGCGTTTCGCACTCGATGCCAATGGACGACTCAAAGTGGGTTCGACTGGGCTCAACTACGAGGCAGGCGCAAGCCAGGCGATCCATGTACGCGTGACCGATACCGGCGGCCTGGTCCGCGACGAATGGTTCACCGTCACGATCGGGGATGTGAACGAGACGCCGACCGACATCTGGGAAGACCGCCCGCTCTCGTTCAACGAGAATATCGCTGTCGGTACGGGCATCGCCTGGTTCAGGGGCTCCGATCCCGACAACAACATCACCACCTATTCGTTGCTCAACGATGCGGGCGGGCGCTTCTCGATCTCGACCGGCGGTCTGCTGATGGTGGGTTCGGCGGGGCTCAATTACGAGGCGGGCGCGACCCAGTCGATCCAGGTACGCGCGACCGATGCCGGCGGCCTCGTCCGCGACGAATGGTTCACCGTCACGATCGGCAACTTGAACGAGGCGCCGACTGATATCTGGGAGGACCGCACGCTTTCCTTCGCCGAGAATTATGCGGTGGGAACCGGCCTGGCCTGGTTCGGTGGTGCCGATCCGGAGGGCAATATCGCGAGCTACTCGCTGCTCGACAGCGCGGGCGATCGGTTCGCCTTGCGGTCGGACGGCCTGCTGATGGTGGGCTCGGCGGGACTCAATTATGAGGCGGGGGCGACCCAGGCGATCCTGGTGCGCGCGACCGATGCCGGCGGCCTCGTCCGCGACGAATGGTTCACGGTCAACATCACCAATGTGAACGAGGCACCGACCGATATCTGGGAGGACCGTACGCTGGTGTTCGCCGAGAATATCGGAATCGGCGTCGGGCTTGCCTGGTTTGGCGGTTCCGATCCCGACAACAATATCACGACCTATTCATTGCTCAGCGATGCGGGCGGGCGCTTCTCGATCTCGTCCGGCGGTCTGCTGATGGTGGGCTCTGCGGGCCTCAACTACGAGGCCGGGGCGACCCAGGCCATCCAGGTGCGCGCGACCGATGCCGGCGGCCTGGTCCGCGACGAGTGGTTCACGGTGACGATTGCCGACGTGAACGAGACACCGCTGGATATCTGGGAGGATCGCACGCTTTCGTTCTCCGAGAATATTGCGGTGGGCACAGGTCTGGCCTGGTTCCATGGCTCGGATCCCGACAACAACATCGCAAGCTATTCGCTGCTCGATGATGCAGGCGGGCGCTTCGCCATCCGGTCCGACGGTCTGCTGATGGTGGGTTCGGCGGGACTCAACTACGAGGCGGGGGCGATCCAGTCGATCCATGTGCGCGCGACCGATGCCGGTGGCCTGGTCCGCGACGAATGGTTCACGGTCACGATCGGCAATGTGAACGAGGATTTCACACTGACCAACGCTTCGGCATCCCGTGCTGAAGGCACCTACCCGGCATATCCCAACCCGCAGGGCGAAGATCCGGCATCCTATCACAACCTCAACGCGATGATGCTGACCAACCTCGAAGGGGACGCCGTCACCTGGAGCTTCGCCGATGGAACCTACACCAACGGCATCTGGTCGATCGAGGGGTCGACCGGTCGCCTCTATCTGACCTCCGGCACGGTCGACTATGAGACGATAACCTCGGTCTACGAGTGGCAGGAAGTGTGGGTCCAGGACCCGTACGACCCCTATGGAGGGGGCTGGTACGAGCAGCAATATGTATACATGGGCCGCGATCCTGCACGCGCGACGTTCAATCTCAGCGTGAAGGCGACCGACGGCGTCAATACCAATACCGCAACCGCGACGGTCAGCATCACCGATGTGAACGAAGGGCCCGTGTTCGGATATACGCCCAGGTTCATCGTGCGCGACGATCAGTCGGACGGCTGGCTGGGCCAGCTCTACGGTTATGATCCGGAAACCGGAGCAGCCGCTGCCAGCTACAGCGTCAGCATCGTCAGTTCGGAAGAACAGTTCCTCAGCCCCGGCGGCGGCTCCGACATCGACAACTACGCCAATCCGACGGTGTGGGTGGGGTGGAATAACGGGCAATTATACTTCGACACCCCGGGTGACGGTGAATGGGAAGGTGGCATCCGCAGCCATCCTGTCTATGGCGGACGCTGGAGCTACCAGCTCGTCTACCGGATGATGGCCACGATGACCGATGCGTCGGGCGTTACCAACGCCCAACCGTTCGAGATCATCTTCCTCAAGCATGGCGTCTCGAACGTCCTGCCGATCATCCTCGATCTCGACGGTGACGGCATCGAGATGGTCGATGCGGACACGTCGAACGTGCGTTTCGACATGAACAAGGACGGCGTCGCCGATCGCACCGGCTGGGTCGGTGCCGACGATGGCCTGCTGGTCCTCGACCGCAATGGCAACGGCATTATCGACGATGCCGGCGAATTGTCCTTCGCCAAGGACGACAACCAGGCCGTGACCGACCTTGAAGGTCTGCGCGCCTGGGATTCGAACCGCAACGGCTTCCTCGAGGCGGGCGACGCGGATTTCAATCGCTTCCAGATCTGGCGCGACGTGAACCAGAACGGGATCAGCGAGGCGGGCGAACTCTTCTCCCTGACCTCACTCGGGATCCGGAGCCTGAACCTCACGCTGAACCTGACGAACCAGGAACTCGTCCCCGACCGCAACGTCCTGTTCGCGACGTCGCAGTTCCAGCGCGCCGACGGCACGACGGGGATCATCGGCGATGTGAGCTTCTCCTTCGATCCGGAAGAGCCCGGCGAGGAAGCGATGCCGGACGGGACGGAGATTGCGCCGCCGATCGTCCTCGACCTTGACGGGGACAATGCCGGGCTGGTCTCGCTGGCCGACAGCAAGACGCGGTTCGACATGAACGGCGACGGCCTGGCGGACAAGACCGGCTGGATCGAATCGGGCGACGCGCTGCTTGCGCTCGACCGCGACCGCAACGGCAAGATCGACGGGATCGACGAGATCTCGTTCGTCAAGGACAAGGCCGGCGCCAAGACCGATCTGGAAGGCCTCGCTGCGTTCGACAGCAATGGCGACGGCAAGCTCAGTGCTGTCGACACCCGGTTTGTCGAGTTCCGTGCGTGGCGCGACGCGAACGCCAACGGCATCACCGATGCCGGCGAATTGTTGAGCCTCGCCGAGGCCGGCGTAGCCTCGATCTCGCTTACGGGAACGCCGACCGGCGAGACCGCGACGGGTAACAACATCATCTACAACAAGGGCAGCTTCACCCGCGCCAACGGCACGAGCGGCACGCTGCTGGACGTCGGCCTGGCGTTCAACCCGATGTCGAAGCTGCCCGCGATCGAGTTCCAGGACAGCCATTGGCGGGGCAAGGCGCGGGTCTACTCCGTCACTGGCAGCACGGCCGCGGCCCGCGTCTCGCCACGCTATGCCCAGGGAATCCTGAACCCGGACGCCGGCCAGATCGCACCTGCGGCGATAATGGCGTTCGACGACCGCACCGTCGGGCTGCTGTCGACGATCCTGGTCGATCTCGATGGCGACGGCCTTGAGGCGCGGCGCGCGAACCGTGCGCACGCCATGTTCGACATGAATGGCGATGGGGTCGCCGACGATACCGGCTGGATGTCCGGAGGCGACGGGATGCTGGTCATCGACCGCGACGGCAGCGGTTCGATCACGCACGTGTCCGAACTGTCATTCCTGGCCGAGAAGGACGGCGCCACCAGCGCATGGGATGGCCTGTCGGTGCTCGACAGTACGCGAGACGGCAAGATCGACGCCAAGGACACCCGGTTTGCCGAGCTCAAGGTGTGGGCGGACGGCAATGGCGATGGCGTGTCACAGGCCGGCGAGATCAGGTCGCTGACGGAGCTCGGCATTACCGAGATCAGCCTGCGCGCGACATCGAGCGGCGAGAACGGCAAGATAGGCGACAATCTGCCGCTTTCGACGGCGACGTTCAAATGGGCGAACGGAGTCACCGCCACCATCGGCAATGTCGCCCTCGCCTTTGAGCCGGGCTCGACGTCGCCCCGACCCAGCGAAGCGCCTGCTTCGGTTACCGGGGCCCCAGCGGCTCTTGCCGCGTCCCGTCTTGTTCAGGCAATGAACGGCTTCGGGGCCGGGACGGGTGAAGACAGCCTATCGATGCGCTCGACCGAGCAGTGGTCCGGTATCGATGTGTTGGCAGCGAGAATGGCGTAAGGAACTGTGATGAGTAAGAAGAAGCTGAACGGATCGAACGATAGCGGCGCGGCAACCGGTGCCGCGCCTTCGCAGGCGTTCACGGTCAGTCATTTCCTGGGCGAGATCACCTGGCTGTTGTCACAGTCGCCACTGCATCGCGCGCTGGCGATCGGCGATCTCGAATGGCTGGCGATGCCCGCGCTGATCCATCAGCAATTCTACGTCTTTCGCGACGGTGAGCGGCCGGTGGGACTGGCGTTATGGGCGAAATGTTCGCCCGAAGCGGCAAAGAAGCTCGACGGAGGGATGATCGAGCCCGAGAATCGGCTGACGCTCGAGGAATGGAATGGCGGCGATCAAATCTGGCTCGTCGATCTGATCGCGCCGTTCGCCAACGCCGAGAACCGTCACCGCGAGATCATGTTCGCCGACCTCATCTCCAAGCCGTTTGCCGGTCAGGCGTTCAAATTCCATCAAACCGATCCCGTCACCGGGAAACGCACTGTGCAGACCGTCGATGCCGATGCGGGTGAGAAACTCAAGGAAGCCCTGGTCGCGGCCGCCGCCCAGGCTTCCTGAGTTATCCAGTTGATCGATCGCTGCAGCCTCCCCTCACCTTTCCCAGGCAAGGCGAGGATCCGCGTCTGTCGGTGAAGGATGACGAACGACCATCGTGAGTCCGGGCCGGCAGGCGGTCGCAGCCATGTGATGATGTGGCGGCTGGTGGCGGAGTGATCTTGGGTATGCTGACTGCCCTGAAGATCCGCGGCGCGCATATGGGCTCGGTCAGATTTCCGGAACGGGGCCGGATTCGATCGTCGAACGCGACCGGGAACACATAGCCGGTCCCACATTCGAGCCGTCACCGTCGCGACGCATGAACGGATTGGAGATGCCCTATTCCTTATGGAAGGAATGGGAATCTGATCATCAGGGCGACCATCAAACCACAGGTGGGCTGCTCTAAATGTCCCAATTGGAGCCATTCAAGCACGCGCCACCGAAAGCAGAAAGCAGGCATTCGTGGCGGCGCTGCATCGGTGATCTTGACTTTGCGGCCATACGGCGGGACTCGGGTAAGTATCGGTATCCATTTGAGGCAGGGGAATGACCAAGCCGAGGATCCTTGTCGCTGACGATCACCCACTGATGCTCTCAGGCATCGAGGCGGTGCTACACGGTTCGGATTTCGAGGTGGTCGGCACCGCGCGCGATGGCGCGCAAACGCTTGAGCTGATCCCGGTTGTCCGTCCCGATGTGCTGGTTCTCGACATCGCGATGCCGAATCGCAGCGGCATGGATGTCGTGCGTGCACTTCGGGCTCGTCACGACAAGCGGGTGATCGTACTGCTGACCGCGCACATCTCCGACGCGGACCTGATCGAGGCGCTCGACCTCAAGGTCCAGGGCATTCTGCCGAAGGAAGGCGCGGAGACGTTGCTGGTCGCATGCCTGCGCGAAGTATCTACGGGTGGCCAATGGATCGAACGATCGATCATGCAGCGCGCGCTCTCGCTCGCGATGCAGGGCACCAAAGCCGATAACCGGCTGAGCCTGCTCACCCTGCGCGAACGCTCGATCGCCCAGCTCATTACCCGTGGCCTGCGCAATCGCGACATCGGGCTTGAGCTGGGGGTGACCGAGGGCACCGTGAAGCTCACCTTGCACCGCATCTTCGCGAAGCTCGATGTTGCGAACCGAGTCGAGCTGGCGATGTTGATGCAGAAAGAAAATGAGCGTCGTCCCCAGACAGGGGCTGAACTCTAGTCACGCTCGGCTGATGTCTTATTTTTGGACAGTTATCATCGCAAGACAGGCGAAGATATAACTAAAGTTTCATCCACATAATGCTTAATATATCGTCAGTTTTTCCATAAGGATGAATGGATTAGGGAGGGGCATCTACTTAACAATCCGTAAACAACGAGTCGTGGTGCAATGTTGCACCTCCGGGTGAAGGTAAAGCGCAAGCAGAGCCGAGCTCCGACTCGAGAAGCCTTTTTAGGGAGGCGGAGTTGCGGATTTCGGTCTGGACTTTGGGGATCTTGGCGGCGACGGGGCTAACGCTCTGCAGCGCGTCCGTATCGGCCCAAACCTATTATGCCGATGGCCCCAATGCCGGCGGCTTCGCTTCGCTCCCGATTCAGGTGAGGGCCATGGTTGGCGGCCGTTGCGGCTTCGCCACCGGTGCGGCGCCGAACGGCAGCTTCGATCAGCCGAACTTCGACCAGACCGGCTTCACCCATGATTTCACCTTCCAGCTCGAATGCACCGGCCCCTCGCGCGTTGCGGTGGTGTCGAGCAATGGCGGGCTGAAGGCTGCAGGCAGCGCACCATCAGGCTATTCGACGCTCGCCCCTTATGACGTGATGCTCAACCTGGTCGGGTCGAGCGCGACGGCGTCGGCGACCTGTGCGGTCGCCGCCCTGACCGCGACGACCGGGACGCCGTGCAGCTTCCGCGGGCCGGCGACGACCACGGAAGGGCTGCGGCTCAATTCCAATTCCATTCTGCAAACCGGGTCGTTCGTGCGCGTCAGCGCGCCTGCCTATTCCGGCGCCAACATGCTGGTTTCGGGCAATTACGCGGACACCCTGACCGTGACTGTGAGTGTCGCGCCATGACCGGTGAAGCAACGCCCGTTCTGGTCCGCGGCACCCTCGTGAGTGAAGCGTGCGGCCTGTTGCCGATGAACCAAATCTTGCCCGGCCGGATGCCGGCCAGATCAGGAGACCGAGTGATGAAAACCGTTCTTGCCATTCTCGCGGCTGGCACCGCGCTCGCTGTCGCCTCGCCGGCGATGGCCCAGAACACCACCGGCACCGTGAACATCACCGGTTCGGTGGCACCCAAGTGCATCGTCGTCCCCGGCGGTGACAGCACCTTCACCCGTCTCGTCGCATTCGGCGAGCTGGCCGGCGTCGATGGCAGGCTGCGCCCTGGCCTGGCGGCGGACTTCACCGCGGCCGGCGTGGCCGCCCGGGTCGTGTGCACCACTGCTGCCCCGACCATCAGCGTCGATGCGGATCCGATCACCGCGGCGACGGCGACGGCGACGACTGGCTATGACAACAGCATCGACTTCACCGCGAATGTCGCCGTGACGACGACCACTGGTCCTGCAGGTCCGTTCTCGAACGACAGCGCCGCTGCGGCGGGCGCCGACACTGCGGTGGGTGGGCGTCTGGCCAATAACGGTTCGGACAACATCGTGATCACCGCGAGCAACTTCCGCACCAACACCGTCAACGATCTGCTGTCCGCAGATCCGGTCTACACCGGCAAGATCACCGTCGTGATCAAGCCCGGCACCTGATCGAAACCGGAAGGGCATGAGACGATGCGCAAGTTGATCCTGGCTTCGGTGGTTCTGGCCGCCGCGACCCCGGTGCTGGCTCAGTCCGGCACCACCACGGGGACGGTGACGATCGACGGATCGGTGGCGCCCCGCTGCCTGTTCACCACATCCAATGCGGTGATCAATGCCGGCGAGCTTGCGCAGGGTGGCACCGGCGCAGGTGCGGGCAAGCTGGACGCGAGCAAGCTCGATGGCCAGTCCCGCACGCTGGTCGGCTGGTGCAACGGCACCGCCTCTTCGATGAGCGTCGAGGCGTTTCCGGTGGTCAACACGACAGTGACGAGCGCGCCGCCGGCGGGGTTCGACCGGGTGGTCAACTACACCGCCACGGCAGTCGCCAATTCGGTCAATGCCACCGACAGCTCGATCGTGGCGGGGGCCGGCAGCCCCAGCACCGTGGGGCTGTTCACCGGCAACGTCACCGTGACGCTGTCGAGTTCGTCGACGCCCGCCTCCGGCCTGCTGATCGCCGGCGCCTATCAAGGCGAGACGCGCGTCACCCTGGCGGCGGCGAACTGACCCGGCGGAACCAAGGAGCAAGACGATGAAGGCTCTGATCATCCCAATCGCCGCGGCGGCGGCGGCCATGATACCGGGGAGCGCGCTGGCCCAGGCGGCGAGCGACACCTCGACCGGGCAGGTCATCGTCAACGGCAATGTTGCGCGGCTGTGCATCCTGGGTGCCCCCTCGCGTGCCACCGTCGATCTCGGCCAGATGGCCGCGACGTCGGGCACGCGGGTCGGCCGGATCGCGGTGCTCGGCGACCAGAGCGTCACGCTGCCCAATTCGTTCTGCAACTTCGCCGGATCGGCACTGACGGTGCAGGTGACGGCGTTGGTCTCCGCCGACGCTTCGCCGGTGCAGCCGGGGTTCGCCAAGGCGGTGAACTATACCGCGACGGCGTCCAACTGGGCGCTGTCGCCGACCGCGGCGACGTCGGCAGCCAGTGCTTCGGGCGCGACGCCGACCGCGACCAGCACCGGCGCGACCCAGCCGGCACCCAAGATCGCCGATGTCAACGTGACGCTCTCGGGCTTCACCGCGCCGTCGGACGCGCTGCTCACTGCAGGAATCTATAGCGGTCTCGTCGTCGTGACGCTTGGCCCGGCCGTTGGTGGAGGAAGCTGAGATGACCAAGTCCCTTATCCTTGCCGTCGGTGCCTTCGCGGCCCTGTCGGCCGGCTCGGCCACCGCGCAGAGCGCGACCGACACCAAGTCCTTCGCGGTGGTCGGCAACGTCCCGGCACTCTGTTCGGGCGGGACGATCCTGGGTACCGGATCGACCTTCGACCTCGGCGTGCTGATCGACACCACGACCGGCCTGCTGCGTACCGACCTGGCCGCGCCGCCCAAGGTGCTGACCGGATCCTTCTGCAGCTCGCGCAGCACCATCACGGTCAACGCGACGCCGATGGCCGCGCAGAATTTCACCGCGGCGCCCCCCGCGGGCTTCTCGCGCACGGTGGATTATACGGCGACCGCGAGCGGCTGGACGGCCACCGCGGCGACGTTTGCCACCGGCGCGGGGAGCAACCCCGGCGCGGTCCAGACACGGCCAACCGCCTTTTCGGGCGACATCACCGTATCGATCGGCACCTTCGCCACCAATGGCGGCAGCGGACTGCGGCTCGTGTCCGACACCAGCTATCTCGGCCTGGTGACCGTGACGCTGGCGGTGGCGAACTGACATGACCCGGGTCGCGCTCCTCCTCGCTTCGGTCGCCGTCGCGACGGCGATGCCCGCGACCGCGCAGAACCGGTCCGCGACGGCGAACATGCCCGTGATCGGATCGGCGCCGCAAATCTGCGTGCTGCAGCCGCCGCGGCTGGCGCCGGGCGCGCAGACCAACTTTCGCGGATTGAGCGGCGAGACGCTTCAGATCGACCAGATGGTGGATTCGACGACGCTCGCGACCAACGCGGCGAGCGCATCGGTCCAGTTCGACGCGGTCTGCAGCTTCCCGCATCGCCTGCGCCTTGAATCGCAGAATAACGGGCTGTGGCGGACCAGCGAGCTGCCGCCGACCCCGTCCGCGGGCTTCACCTATGCGGTGCCGTACCGGGCGGAAGTGTCCTGGGCCGGCGTCAACACCGCGCTCGACGCCGACGCGCTCTCGCGCCGCGTCGCCGAGCGGGGCGTGACGATCGACCGGCCCGGCGCGGGCACGCTCGAGCTGCGCATCGAGATTCAGCAGGGCGCGTCGAACGTGCGTGCCAATGCCCCGGTGATCGCCGGCTATTACGGCGACACGCTCCGCATCGTCCTGGAGCCGCAATGATGAGGTACGCCATCCCCCTAGCCGGCGCGCTTGCGCTTACTGCTGCACTCCCGGCGGCAGCGCAAACGGGCGACGCCCGCGGACGGATCGAACTCGCAGGCCGTACATATCCCGCCTGTGTGATCCGTTCCGCGCGCGCCGGCACCGCAGTCAATGCGAGCTTCATCGGCGCGGGCCCGTCGAGCGGTGAGATCCGCATCGCCGAGCTGGTCGATCCGCAGACCGCGCAGCCGCGCGCCGCGCAGATGGTGATCGAACTGCCGGTGGTGTGTAACGCCGCGCACCGGCTGACGCTGACCAGCGCGAATGGCGGCCTGCTGCGCGACGGGGGCAATCCGGCCAACCGCCAGTCGGCAACCGGCTTTGGCGACGTGCTCGGCTACCAGCTCGACGCGAACTGGGCCAACCGCGCCCTGACGCTCAACGCCGCGGCGTCGCCGCTGGCAATTCTCGATGTTCCGGACGGGACGGCGGGCGATCTGTCGTTGCGCCTCTCGATCCCGGCCGGCGGCGGAGCACTCACCGCCGGACGCTATTCAGACACGGTGGTGATCGAACTGCATGTTTCGAGCTGATCGCTGATCGGCACAGGGAGGCTGGACATATGAAGCTCCTTCGAGGTCTCGTCACGGTATTCGCGGCACTAGCGGCGGTCTTCGCGTCGCCCGCCTGGAGCATGACCGTTCAGCCGGTGGTGATCGACTTGTCGGTCTCGGGCCGGAGTATGAGCCAGGTCATCACGGTCGAGAACACCTTCGCGACGCCGCTGCCGGTGGAGCTGCGGGTCGAGGAGCTGACGTTCGACGAGACCGGGGTGAAGAGCACCGGCAAGCCGAGCGAGGACCTGCTGATCTTCCCGCCCCAGGCGCTGATCCAGCCGGGCCAGACTCAGACCTTCCGCATCCAGTATATCGGCGATCCCGACCTGAAGGCGAGCAAGCATTATTACGTCACGGTGGCGCAGCTGCCGGTGAAGCTGCCGGAAGGCCAGTCGGCGATCCAGATCCTCTATAATTTCCAGGTTCTGGTCAGCGTGTCGCCGGCCGGCGCCAAGCCCGCGCTCGCGATCCGCTCGGCCGAGATCGGCCGGAATGCCGAGGGCAAGCCCGCGCCCGTACTTACGCTCGCCAATATGTCGGCGGCGCATGCGTACCTGTCGAACGGCCGCCTGCGGATCACCCAGACGGACGCATCGGGCAAGGAGGTCTTTCGCAAGACCCTGTCGGGCCCGGAAATCCAGCAGACGATCGGCTTCGGTCTTGTCGGCGCCAATCAGGTACGCCGCATGACGCTGCCGATCGCGCTGCCAACCGAAGGGGGCAAGCTCGATGTCAGCTTCACGCCCGAAACCTGACCGTGCACGCCTGCTGGGCGGCTGTGCGTTCGTCCTGACCGCGCTGCTGGCGCTACCCGCCACAGCTTCGGACCAGGCCGGAACCACGCTGCAGGTGCAGGAGCGGCGCGTGACGATCCAGGCGCCTCCCGCAATGGCGGCGGGGCCGCAGATGCGGCTCAACCCGACCGGCAAGCCGATCGCGCTGACCGTGCCGCTCAAGGATGGCGGCATCTATCTGGGCGACATGCAGATCGTCATCCAGCCCGACGATCGGATCGAGCTGCCCGCTCAGCGCCTGATCGACCTACTGACCAATGTGCTGAACCCCGGCACGATCAAGGCGCTGCAGGGCGCGTCGGCGAGTAAGGCGTCGCTGACGCCCGCCGATTTCGAAGCGTCGGGCGTGCAGATCCGCTATAACCCGCAGACACTGGAGCTGAACCTGACCATCGCGGCCGAACGGCGCGGCACCAGGACGGTTCAGGTCAGCCCGCTCGACCGCGACCGGATCGGCACCTTTGCGGAGCCCGCGAACTTCAGCGCCTATCTCAACATTCGCGGCGCACTCGATTACCTTCATGCGGGCGGCGATGTCGGCTTCACCTCGCCGATCTTCTCGCTCGACGGCGCGACCCGCATCGGCCCGGTGGTGGCCGAAGGCGAGGCAATCTGGCAGCCGGGTGCCGATGGGGTCGATTTCCAGCGGCTCGGCTCGCGCTTCGTCTATGACGACGAGAAGAATCTGATGCGCTGGACCGTGGGCGACCTGCGCACGATCAGCCGCGGCTTCCAGTCGGCGCCCGATATCGCCGGCGTGTCGATCTTCCGTTCGTACAGTGTGCTGCAACCGCAGCAGATTATCCGGCCGCGCGGCGACCGGAGTTTCCGGCTGGACCGTCCTTCGACCGTAGAGGTCGAGGTCAACGGCCAGATCGTCCGGCGTCTACAGCTTGCACCGGGTAACTATGACCTTCGCGACTTCCCCTTCACCCAAGGCGCGAATGATATCCGGTTGTCGGTGCTGGATGACGCCGGACGCACCGAATTGCTCCGCTTCAACCTGTTCCTCGACCAGTCGCAGCTCGCGAAGGGGTTGAGCGAATTCGGGCTGTATGCGGGCGTCCTCAACCCGCTGGGTCCGCGCGGCCCGCGCTACAGCGACGACTGGGCGGTGACCGGCTTCTACCGCCGCGGCATCACCGACCAGCTGACGCTGGGCGCAAACATCCAGGCGGACAAGCGCTCGCGCATGGGCGGGGTCGAGTTCGTCGCCGCGACCACGATCGGGTCGTTCGCGGGCAATTTCTCGGTCTCCGACATTCGCAACTACGGTTCGGGCTATGCGGCGACGCTGACCTTCCAGCGGCTGATCCAGCGCCGCAACGGCCAGGCGGACTCGCTGACCCTGTTCGCCGAGACGCGCAGCCGCCGGTTCGGCCCGATGGGGGTGCTGGCGCCCGACAACCAGTTCGTCGCCGAGTTCGGCGGCGGTTACTCGCACGCCTTCAACGACCGGCTCTATGCCGGGTTCGACGGGCGCTATTCGATCGGGCGTGGCGCGCAGCCCGACGTCCACAGCTACCGGATCACGACCGGCTATCGCATCTCCGACACCGCGAGCCTGACCGTCGATGGCCGCTGGGAGCGTGACGCAGCAGGATCGCGCGTCGGCGCGCTCGCGTCGCTGGTGGTCCGGCTGGGTCGCTATTCGAGCGCCCGTGCCGACTATGATACCCGCGACAACCGCGTACGCGCATCGTTCCAGACGCTGCACGGACAAGGCGTCGGATCGTACAACATCACCGCCGATGTCGAGCGCAGCGACCGCGGGTCGGGCTTCAACTTCAACGGCAACTATTACAGCAACCGCGCCGAGTTCGGCCTTAGCCATTTCGGGACGTTCCAGGGAACGTTCGGTGCGCGGACGAGTCAGCGGACCTCGGTAAGGATGGGCACTTCGTTGGCGATCGCCGACGGCGCCTTCTCGGTCGGTCGTCCGATCTATGACAGCTTCGCGATCATCGCGCCGCACCGCACGCTGGCCGGCGCTAATGTCGTGGTCGAGCCGACGCCGTTCGGCTTCACCGCCAACAGCGGCATGCTGAAGGCAGGCACGCAGCCGAGCATCAGCTCCTATGCCGAGCGGACGCTGACGGTCGATGCGCCCAACGCGCCGGCGGGCGCGGATATGGGCACCGGATCGTTCCGCCTGCTGCCGCCCTATCGCAGCGGCTACAAGCTGGTCGTGGGCTCCGACTATTTCGTCACCGCGATCGGCCGCCTGCTCGACAGCGACGGCGAGCCGGTGAGCCTGGTGACGGGCAACGCCACCGAACTGGCGCATCCTGACCGGCCGCCTGTCACGGTGTTCACCACCCGTGACGGCCGTTTCGCCGCGGCGGGCCTGGCGCCCGGACGCTGGCGGATCGAGATGCTCGATGCGAAGAAATCGACGTTCATCATCACCATCCCGGCCGACACCAAGGGCCTTGTGCGCCTGCCGGAAATCCAGTCGGGGAAGGACAAGTGACCATGCGATTTGGCAAACTCGGACTGTTCCTCTGCGCGCTGGCCGGGCTGTTCACCGGTGGCCAGGCGATCGCCGGAGGCGTTTGCGGCCTGACCACGGTGTCGGGCGGCGTCGCCAACCTTCAATATGACCCGTTCAGCCCGACCGCCTTCGGCGTCACCATCACGGGCGTGACCTTGTCGCGCATCAACGGGACCGGCGGCGAGAAGACGTCGAACATCGAATTCTATGCCAAGGGCGCGACATCAGCGCAGAATGGCGCGACGCTGACCCCGATCCAGTCCGGTGCGACCGGGAGTGGCGGCACCGGCTACAACCAGAATATCTTCTTCGGCACCAACCAGACGCCGCCGATCCTCAACATCAATGCCCAGACTCCGGCACCCGGCGTGTTCCGCTGGAATTTCTCGGGCAACAACGCGGCGTCGGACACGTTCACGCTCAATTTCGGGCTGACCTTGCCCGCCAACCTCAACCTGATCGCGGGCGGCACGCTGCCCTTCGACATCGTCTATAGCTGCAAGGCGACGGGCAATGGCGGGCCGATCACCGATACCGGCACCCATGCCAACGCGATCGTCGTGTCGGTGACGGTGCTCAGCGGGCTTCAGGCCAGCTATGTCGGCACCGCGCTCGACTTCGGCGAGGTTGGCGACAAGACGACGGCCCAGGTGCTGGCGGCGCCCGCCACCTACACCACGCCGAATACCAACTATGTGCGGGTGGCGAGCTCCGGCCCGTTCTCGGTCGGCCTCAGCTCACCCAATGCCTATCGGCTGACCTATCCGGGCGGCACGCTGTCCGACCCGAACCAGACGCTGCGCTACAGCGTCCGCTTCCTTGGCCAGACCAAGTCGAACACCAGCCCGACCTTCACGACCGTAACCTGCCAGCGCGCGGGCACCGACGCGGCGACCGGCATATTGCCGATCACCGCGACCTTGCTCGAGGGCGGACAGGGCAAGGCCGTGTCGCCGCAATATGGCGAAGTGCTGGTGGTGACGGTGACGCCGCTGGTGGCGAGCACCCCGTCCGGCATCCAACAGAATTGCCCTGTCCTCTGACTCTCTCCCGGAGGACAGGGCAACCCGTCTAGGCTGGTCGATTAGAGCGGGACGATCCGGAACGCGATCTGCGCCGAGGTCACGCCTTCAGGCACTTCAAGCGAAACGCCGTTGTTCTGGATCGCAGCATGATCCGACATGCGGATGCGCGTCGATCCGGTTTCCGACAACTGGATCTTCTGCCCGCCCACGACGATGCTGCCACCTGCCAGCGCGGCCGAGTGATCGGCGTAGATCGCATAGCCATTGGGGCTGTTGCAGAACTCGCTGAGCGTGCCGAGCGAGACTTCGCCGGCGATCGCGGGGACCGAGGTCGCATCAACGCTGGCGCGACAGATGACAGGCACGAAGCCGGTGATGCCCAGCGTGTAGCGGCTCGAACTAACGTCGAGTGCGGGATCGCCGGCCGAGGCGCTGACCGCCGCGAAGCTGCTGAGGGCGGCCGCGACGAGCGCGCCCGATTTGATTGCCCGAACCATGATGGACTCCGAATTGATTGCGGTCCGACAATAGCGGGCATGGCTTAGCGGATTGGTTTCCCCAGCTGGTAAAGGCCGGATTTACCTCCGGGATCGGCGGGCATCGGCGATTTGCGCATCCGACCTGATCGGCCAACGGCTTAGCCGACGAAGTTCATGCGGCGGTCTTTGCTGCGACCGAAAAAACTTTTGGGGCATTGTGCAACGAACGCGGTCCTGCGTCCCGATCCGGTGTCACTTCGGATCCGGATTCGCGGGCGCCTCATGCTCTTCGACCGGAAGACGGATCGCGAGCAGCGTGCCCGCGCTGATCGCTTCCTCATAGGCGGTGCCACCGAGCATCACGATCCGCCGCTCCAACGAACGCGAGGCGATGCGCTCCGCGCCGTCTTCATCCACCTGTCGTGACGGGTCCGGCGGCTGTCCGTCGGACTTGATGCTGACGAATAGCTGCTCACCGTCGGTCGCCAGCCGGACCGTGAATTGCCCGGCACCGGCATAGCGGACTGCGTTGGAGATGGCCTCCCGGATCAACAGCTCCAATTCCATCGACAAGCTAGCCGAGACGGGAAGGCTGGCCTCGCTTTTGGGGTCTAGCCGGCAGTCGATCTGCCAATGGCGCCCAAGCAGTTCGAGCCGGCGGGCAATCAGCGTGACGAGATCCACCCGGTCGTTCTTCACATGCGGGCGGTCGACCATCAGCGCACGCAAATTGGTCTGTTCGGCGGCGATGACCGCGACGATCTCGCCCAGGTCGGCGTCGATCGCCGCGCGGTCGCCGTCAAGCCGGTTACGCAGAGCGGAGAGGTTGAGCCGCAGCCCGGCGAGCGTCTGGGTGATACCGTCGTGAAGGTCGCGGCTCATCGCGATCCGGGCCGAGGTCTGGGCATGTTCGAACCAGCGGGCGAGCACCTGATGCCGCGCCAGTGCCGCATTCATCGCCTCACCCGCGCGCGCAGCAGTCTCGAGCAGCGTGCCGGTCGGTCGACCCACGCCAAGCAGGATCGCATGCCCCTGCATCTCGCCCGCCTGGATCGGCACGCCGCACATCGGTTGGCCGGCGAGGGCCAGGTTAGGGGGCAGCATGGGTGTGTGCCTGCTCGACCGACGTACCTTGCCGCGCCAGTCGCGCAGCAGTGCGACGCGGCCGCCGGGATCGAACAGAAAGGCCTGCTCGTCCCATGCCGAGGGCACGATCGTGGTGCTATCGCTATCGACGCGGGTGAGACGATCGTGCTCGGCCAGCGCGACATGAAGCCGTCCGCCATCGCTTGTCCGCCACACGAACAGGACCTGCGGCGCGCCGACATGCCGGGTGAGTTCGGCGGCGAGCAGATCGAGCGACAACAGGCGCGGGTCGTCGCCGGCCTCGGACCAGATTTCCTGTTCGACCGCCGCTTCGTCGTCGCGCATCACTGTGGCACGCCAGCCGAGCAGCAGGATCGCGGTGAGGTTGACCAGTCCGAACTGCAGCCAGATCGCGCGTGGCGCGACCGGCGACCAGCCGGCATAGATCGCGGCGGGTTCGGCGAGCAGGATCACCAGATCGAGCAAGAGCAGGCGGATCAGCAATCCCTTGCGCGATGGTGCCGCCGCCAGGGCAAACCAGACGAATGGAAGGTAGAGCGCGGGCGCGGCGACAGCGAGCACGAGCATCGCACCGCACACGATGAGATCGATCGGCGCGGCGAGTTTGCGTAGCTGGAAGTCGACGAGCCACAGGAAGGTGTGCGCGATGACGAAACCAAGTGCGACGGCACCATAGGCGAGCAGGATCGCTTGCGTGGCCTCATGCCACGACGCCGGTTCGATCGAGATATCCCAGGACAGCGGAATCGCGATGAGTACCAGCAGCAACCGGGCGGCGACCACCACCGCGCGGCCGCCATCGGCGCCGTCGAACGCGCGATCGAACGCGCGCCGGACGCGACTTGCCGCGCGGTGAAGGCCATTGGTCCCCGTGGTTGGGGTGGCGTCGCTTGTTCTGGGTCGTTCGGGAACTAGATCCGGCTTCATGAATTCGGCCCCCAATGCATTCCCCGGCGAAGGGGAGTTAACCATCCTGGAAGATCGTTCGTCTAGATCGGTGGCGGGATCGCATATGGAGCCGACCGGATACCGCGCATGAAGCAGGACTTGCGCCATCGCCTGACCGCACGAAGCGCGGCGCTGATCTGCAGGCTGGAGGTGGATCTGCCGGCGCTCGCGTTGCTGTGGGTAGCCGCGGCGGCGCTGGCGAGCGCCCTGCGCATGTCGCTGAGCCGGGATATGGCGGGCGTATTCGTTCCCAACCTGCTCTCCTATTCGTTGCTCGTCGCGGCACCGATGGTGATGATGTTCCTTGGTCTACGCTGGTTCCGCAAGGATATGCTGCAACCCCAGCCGCGATACCGGCTCAGCCGGATCGGGCGGTGGCGCAATGTCGATCCGGTCGCCGCGCGATCGCTGCCGTTGTTCGGTGCCACCGGCTTCATGGCATCGCTGGTACTCGGCATCCTCCTCAACATCCCGCTTCGCGCGTTCGAGTTCCTGACCGCGATTCCCGCCTTGCCCGCCGAGGCTCCGGGATGGTTCCTGTTGCTCCGCCAGTTGATGCTGCTCGACGTGGTGGTGATGACCAGCATGTATGCATTCGCCGCGGTGTTGGCGCTTCGCCATGTGCCGAGCTTCCCCCGCTTCCTGGTCGCCGCGTGGATCGTCGATATCGCGATGCAGGTCGGCATCGCGCGTGTCATGGGTGCGCTGACCGACTTGCCTCCGGCCGTCGCGGCGCCACTGGGCGGATTGCTTGAGGGCAACCTCAAGAAGGTGCTGATCAGCGTGGCGATCTGGCTCCCCTATCTGATCCTGTCGAAACGGGTGAATCTGACCTATCGCTGCCGGGTTCCTGCTTGAGTCCAGACGTGCGCCGGGCATCCGCGACATGGATCACAGCCCATTTGTCGGCATGAATTCGCCGCCAGCCCGGCTCCTTGTCGAGCTGCGCCACCAGCGGATTGTCGGGCGGCAGAATCGTCCAGGCGAAGCGCCAGCGTGCGTCCGCCCGGCGCCAGCGCGCGATATCACCGCGCGACATCTCGAAATAGTCGGTGGTGAAGGCATCCCCATACATGTCCGAGCGGCCGTCGATGAATGGACGGATTCCCTCCAGCACCAGCAGCCCGCCAAAGCTGTACTCGTTGAAAACCGGTTGGGTACGTAGCTCGGGCGGCAGTGCTCGAAGCGCCGCCTGAGGAACGCCACGGCTGTTCGGACGATCGAACGGGACCGCCAGCCGTACGGCGATGGCTCCGACGAACAACAGCAAGGCGGTGGCCAGCAACGGGCGCCACTCCGCCTGCGCGGCGCGGATCGCGGGCAGCAGCGCCGGGCGCGGGCGAGGTGTGCCACGCGCCCAAGAACGGCCCAGCGGTTCGGCCAGCAGGATCGGGGTGACGACGGCCAGCACCGCCAGTTGGCGGATATGCTCCAATGCGAGGTGCAGGAAACCGAGCAGCATCAGTAGCCGGATCACCGGCACCCGCACCGGCCGCGCGAGCAGGAAGAAGAGGGTGGAGAGCAGGACGATCTCGAAGGTCGAGATCTCGCCGAACGACGCGGGATTCCACTCGCTGATATACTTCAGCAACTCCAGCCGGCTGACATAGAATGGATATTCATAGGCGTGGAACCCCGCCGGATTGCATAGCCCTGCCACCAACAGGACGGCGCCGCACACCAGCCAGTCGCGCGCGACCGTCCAGCGGCGTTCACGTGGTGCATCGATCAGCGCCTCGAGCCCGAAGGCGCCCGCGATGGCGATACCGAGGATGAAGCTGGCATGGGCGTTGACCCAGACCAGCATCAACAGCCCCAGCCATGGCGACGGCGCGCGGTCCCGCTCCCGCGCGTGGATCATCAGCAGCATCCACCCCGCAAGCAGCGGCAGCGCGAGCATGTGCGGGCGGGCGAGATAGGCGGGAAGAAGGGCGGCGGAGACAAAGAGCAGGGTCAGGGCGGCAGCGCCCGGCGTCATCCATTTGCGCAGGTGCAGCGCGAGCATCGCGTAGAGTGCCGCTGCCGCCGCCCCGAACAACAGCATGATGCCGCGCCATCCCGCCGCATACCAGGCGGCGGCCATCGCGACCTCGCTCAGCCATTCGTGTGCCATCCAGGGCTGGCCCGCGGCGGTAAAGGAGAAGGGGTCGGTGCGCGGGACTTGACCATGTTCAAGGATCCACCGGCCTGCGCCGATGTGCCAGCCGGTATCGCCATCAGCCAGGGCGGATGACATGACGAGCGCGAAAGCAAAGGCGGCGAAGGTCGCGACAATCACCAGGAACAGATCGCCAGGCGCTACTTGCGACTCGGTCTTATTATTAACAGTCAAACCAATCCTCCCTCATTCGAGTCGGTTTGAGTCGTGTTCCGAGCATGTACCAAAGTAGAGGCGTTGCAAGTTGCGATAGTGAAATGACTGAAAGATACAGTAAAGCTATATATCCTTAGTTATGGATTGGGCGGCCCTGTGTTGAATGGGTACAGTTTTTTACCATTTCAAGCAGGTATTCGACTGTAATTAAATCAAATGTCAATATCGCATAAGATATTGAAAAACAATGATATTTCAAAATATAGTTAACAGAATCTTGCAGTAAGATATTGAAAAACAAGATTAATTAATAGTTATTGACTTGCCTTTGGACGAGGCTCCTAATCGATTGTGCGGGGTGTAGCGACGCTTCGATGATGGAGAGGGAGGACGTCGCCACAAACCGGATTGATGAAGGTGGAGCGGCCCCTGGCCCGCTGAGCACGGGTCCGCTGAGGAGACGTGAGATGACCATGATCAAGGCTTTGTGGAACGACGAGAGCGGCGCCTCCGCCGCTGAATATGCGCTCATCCTTGCGATTGTCGGCACGGGCATCGCGCTCGCGGCCTGGCAGCTCGGTGACTCCGTGAGCAAGGCCATGAATGAGGCTTCGAACTGCATCAAGAACAGCGTTAACGGCGTCTGCTGATGCACCCCTGGGGGCCGTCGCCCCGACGGCCCCCTCCCGTGAAGGAGGCGCAGGGGGCATATGCGTAATCAGTCGATCATCATGTTGGCGATTGCGATTTTCGTAGGACTTGCTGCAGTATTTCTTGCGAATACTTACCTGGGACGGGTCGAGCAGGCACAAACGCACAGCATTCAGGGAACCCGCAAAGTCGCCGTGGCACGTGTGCCGATCGATTTCGGAACCCAGATCACCGCGGACAAGGTCCGCCTGATCGACTGGCCTGCGGACTCGGTTCCCGCCGGTGCCTTCCATTCGATCGAGCAGCTGCTGCCGATGGGCAAGCCCCGCGTCGCGCTGCGCCCCATCCTGACCGACGAAGCGATCCTGCGTCCCAAGCTGGCAGGCGAAGGCGGACGCGCGACGATTTCCGCTGTGCTCAAGCCCGATATGCGCGCCGCCGCGGTGCGCGTGAACGAGGTGGCGGGCGTCGCCGGCTTCGTCTTACCCGGCGATGTCGTCGATGTGCTGATCACACGCACGCCCACCGATCTGACCGGCAATAGCGGCCAGATCACCGACGTGCTGCTGCAGAAGGTGCGCGTGATCGCAATCGACCAGGACGCCAATGACAGCACCGACAAGCCGGTGATCGGCAAGACCGCGACGCTCGAGGTGTCGCAGCTCGACTCCCAGAAGCTCGCGCTCGCCCAACAGGTCGGGTCGCTGAGCCTGGTGCTGCGTACGGTGACGGGCGAACCCAATCCGGTGGTCGAAACCGTCAGCGTCGATGATCTGCGCGATGGTGCATATGTCGGCGGGTACAACCGGCCACAGCCCGCAAGCTTCCGCCCGTCCGGCCCGGCTCCCGCACGCGCGCGCAGCGCGCGTCCGACGCAGCCGCGCGCCGCGACCGAATCGGCGAGCGACCAGGTCCAGGTCGTCCGCGGCACCCAGGACAAGAGCTATGAGGTAAGGCGCTATGCTGGACTCTGATCGCAAGACCCGGACGGGGTTTGCAGCCATGCTCGGCGCGGTACCGCTGGCGCTGATTGCACTGCCGGCGGCGGCCCAGAGCGCTGCTTCCGCACCGGGCATCGCCACCGCACCGGGCATGACGGCCGGCGAGGTAGTGGTGCCGGTCAACAAGAGCCAGGTGGTGGTCGCTGACCGCCCCTTCACCAAGGTGCTGATCGGCAATCCGGAGATCGCCGACGTCGTCCCGCTCACCACCCGATCGGTCTATGTGCTGGGCAAGAAGCAGGGTACGACCAGCCTGACCATTTACGACCGCAACAACATGCTGATCGCGGTGATGGATATCTCGGTAGGCAGCGACGTCGTGTCGCTGCGTCGGCAATTGTCCGAGCTGATGCCCGACGAGCAGATCGCGGTGCGCGCGTCGGGGGATTCGGTGGTGCTGTCGGGCACCGTCTCGTCCGGCCCCGCCGCCGACCGCGCGAAGCAGATCGCAGCGACCTTTGCGGGCGACAAGGTGGTCAATCTGCTGAGCGTCGGCGCGGCGCAGCAGGTGATGCTGGAAGTCCGCTTCTCGGAGATGAACCGCACCGCGGCGAAGCAGTTCGGGTTCAACAACGCCTTCTTCTCGGGCGGGGTTCGCGGCGGCACGGGAAGCACCGCGCCGCAGACCGCGATCCTGACCGATCAGGCCGGGCGGCCGATCGTCAACCTGCCCGGCATCCTTGAATCCTTCGGCGTCGGCGCCGCGCGTTACAGCATCGGATCGCTCAACATCGTCACCGCGCTCGACGCACTCGAACGCAAGGGTGTGGTCACTACGCTGGCGGAGCCGACGCTGATCGCGCTGTCAGGCGAGTCCGCCTCGTTCCTGGCGGGCGGCGAATTCCCCGTCCCCGTCGCGCAGAGTTCGGGCACAGGCACCGGCAATGGCGGGTCGACGATCACGGTCGAGTTCAAGCCATTCGGTGTGAGCCTCGCCTTCACCCCGACCGTGCTGGACGACGGTGTCATCAATCTCGAGGTCGCACCCGAGGTCAGCTCGATCGATCCATCGGCGTCGGTGACGATCAACGGCCTGACCGTGCCCGGCCTTCAGACCCGCCGCGCCAAGACCACACTCGAGCTGCGCGACGGCCAGTCGTTCGCGATCGCCGGGCTGTTGCGCAAGGATTTCCAGGACACGGTGCGGCAGTTCCCGGTGCTGGGATCGATCCCGATCCTGGGTGCGCTGTTCCGATCGACCGGCTTCCAGAAACAGGAGACCGAACTGGTCATCATCGTGACGCCGCGACTGGTGCGGCCGGTCAGTGCCGAGAAGCTCGCGCTGCCGACCGATCGGGTGCTCCCGCCCAGCGAAGGCGATCTGTTCGGGTTCGGACGGACCGACCGCGCAGTAGGGATCAACCCGCTCGATCCCTATGCGCCACCGCCCGAGGCGAAGAAACGGGCCAAGCCGCCAGCGCGCGCGCTGCCCGACGACGCCCCGTCCGGCTATGAGATGAGGAAGTGACGATGGTCAGACTGCCCATCCTCCGTCTCACGCTCCCTTCGGTGCTGGCGCTGGCGGCTTGCACGCCGGTCGATACCGGATTGGGTGACTCGATCCGCACCAATCAGGCGCTGCATGTCATCGACCCCGGCCCGGTCGCAGGCGATGACGCACCGATCATGACGTCGGGCGTACGCGCCGCCGCCGCCGCCGAACGCTATCGCAAGGGCGAGGTGAAGAAGCCGGTCGCGATCACCACCACGGGCGGTGGTAGCGGCGCGAGTGGACCACCGAAATAGGAGGCGGCGATGCGAGCGCCCCGCGATCTACTGCGAAATGAGGACGGCGCGGTCGCTCCGATCGTCGCGGTCGCGCTGTTCGGGCTGGTCGGTGCCGCCGGGCTGGCGTTCGATTATGCGCGGCTCGCGGGCATGGATACCGAGCTGCAGAGTGCGGCGGATCAGGCGGCGCTTGCCGCCGCGTCGCAGCTCGACGGACTGACGGGCGCACAGACCCGCGCGACATCGGCCGCGCGCAGCCTGATCGCCAACCGCGCGCTGTTCGCCAATGACGGGGTCGATCGGACCGTGACGGTGCCGACGATCGCCTTCTACTCGACGTTCAGCGATGCCGCGCGGACGGCGGCGACGGGCGACGCGGACTCGCATTTCGTTCAGGTTACCGTCGGCGCGCGCACAGCGCGCTATGCGCTGACGCCGATCGTCGGTGCGCTCAACTCGGGGGCCGTCAGCGCCTCGGCGGCGGCGGGCGTCGGCACGGCGATCTGCAACGTGCCGCCGGTGATGGTGTGCAACCCGTCCGAACCGCTCAACAATGCCGACGAGCTGCTGGGATTCAGCCCGGCCGTCGGCGTCGGGATGAAGCTGATCACCGGCAATGCCGACGCGCCGGGCAATTTCGGCTGGCTCGAATCCAATGCCGGTAATGGCGCCAGCGAACTGGCAGCGGCGCTCGGTTACAACAAGCCGCCGGGCAATTGCTCGCCGCTGACCGGGGTGACGACCAAGACGGGCATGAGCGCGTCGGTGCTGTCGGCGCTCAACACAAGATTCGACGTGTTCGCCAACGGCAACCAGACCTGCCCCTCGCAGGGTGGCGGAACCTGTTCGCCATCCAGCAACAGTCGCAAGGATCTGGTCTGCACATCGAACAACGGGGCGAGCTGCTCGAACGATAGCTGGAGCGAGTCGACCCGGCCCTATCGCCCGACCAGCGCGGCCGCGCTCGCATCCGACGGCAGCGCAGATCCCGACATCATCGGCTTTCCGCGCGACCTTTGCCACGCGGTCGCGTCGTCCGCGCAATGCGGCACGATGGGCACCGGCAGCTGGGATCGCGACGCCTATTTCCGCGTGAACTACAAGCTCAGCGGATCGGGCGCCTGGACCGGGGCTACCGGACTGTCGGCCAGCGCGACGCGCTACGACGTCTATAAATGGGAAATGGCGCACACCGCGATCACCGTGGGCGGGCAATCCTATGGCATTTCGATCGCCCAGGGGTTGGGTGGCGGGAACGGCAACGGCAACGGCAACGGCAACGGCAACGGGAATGGGAATGGGAATGGGAACGGCAACGGGGCCCAGCCGACCGGCTTCGGGCATCCCGCCACCGGCCGTACGGGGCTGACCCCGGGCACCGAGGGCGACCGGCGTCGGATTTCGATCGCGGTGCTCAACTGCCGTGCGCTCACACTCCACGGCAAGTCGACCAATGTGCCCGTCGCCAAATGGCTCGATGTATTCCTGGTCGAGCCGTCCTTCACGCGGAAGAGCGGCAACGTCGTCTACACTGACTCCAAGGAGGTCTATGTCGAGGTGATCGGCGAGACGCTGGCGGGGGCAAACGGCGTCAATCAGGCTCAGGTGGTGCGGCGCGACGCGCCGTATCTTCTGCAATGAGGGGCCGGATGCTCTGGCGCTGCCGTTCGGGGTCGGTGGGTGTCGAGATGGCGCTGGTCGCGCCGGTGATCCTCATCCTGATGTTCGGGCTGGTCGATCTCGGCAATTACTTCATGTCGGAACATGTCGTGGTGAAGGCGGTGCGCGACGGCGCGCGCTATGCGTCGCGCCGGGGCTTTGCAGAATATAGCTGCGCTTCAGCCTCGACCGACGTCGTGACCAAGACCCGTGACATCACCCGCACCGGCACCATTAGCGGCGGCACCGCGCGGCTGGTCGGCTGGACCGACCCCACCAGCGTAACGCTGAGCGTGCGCTGCGACAGTTCGGGCACCTATTCGGGGATCTACAAGGGCGCAGCGGCGGGTGTGCCCGTGGTGAAGGTGTCGGCCGTGGTACCGTACAAGTCGCTGTTCAAATATTTCGGCATCACCACGGCGACGATCAATCTGACCGCGGCGTCCGAAGTACCGGTGATGGGCGTATGATTGCCCGCCGTCTTCTGGCCGATCGCGGCGGGGCGAGCGCGGTGGAGTTCGCGATCGTGCTGCCGCTGCTGATCGTATTCCTGCTCGGAACGGTCGATCTCGCGCGTTTCCTGTGGGAGTGCAATCGCGCGGAGAAGGCAACGCAGACCGGTGCGCGCTATGCCGTGGTAACAGATATCGTGCCGGGAGGCCTCGCGGCCTACAGCTTCACGGTCAGCGGCGGGCTGTTGCAGGGCGACACGGTGCCGCAGGCGAGTTTCGCAGGGGCGAGCTGCATCTCGACCGCGGTGACGGGGAACAACGCAACCGCGGTCAATTGCAGTTGCATCGGCGGTTCCTGTCCCTGGCTCGGCACCGCGAATCTCGCCGCATTCAACAAGGTCGCGGCGCGGATGCGGCTGATCTTTCCGCGACTGACCGCCGCGAATATCGAGATCCGCTACGAATATTCCGGGCTTGGCTATGCCGGCGATCCCAACGGCGCCGATGTCGCGCCGCTGGTGGTTGTCCGCCTGCGCAATGTCAGTTTCCGGCCGGTGCTGATGAGCTTCTTCAAGACCAACAGCATCAGCCTGCCGGCGTTCAGCGCCTCGCTTACGCTCGAGGACGGGAGCGGCAACGTGGCGAATTAGGAGTGACGATGTGGAGCTTCGTGGCGTGAGTGAATGGGGGCCAGGCGGCTGGCGCGTACGCAGCAGCGCGGTCGCGGTCGAACTGGTCTTGTCTCAGGCCGAGATCGGCGCAAGCGAGATGGGGCCGAGCCGGCGCAACGACTTCGTCATCGACCTGACCGCACTGGAACCCAACGCCGATATCCCGACCGACATCGCAGCACGCGCACAAACCCTCGTGGTCGAGGTATGTGCGAAGGATCCTGGCTCGATCCGGCGGCTCGAACGGTTGCGTGAATGCTATCCGAGGCTGATCGTCGTCGCAGCGGCGCGCGACACATCCCTCGCCACGGTGCGCGCGCTGTTACGCATCGGGGCGAGCGATGTCGTGTCCCTGCCGCTGGTGCGCGATGAGCTGGAAGCGGTGATCGAGCGATTGAGCCAGCAGATCGGACAGAATGACGCCGCGCCGGGCAAGCTTGTCGCCGTGATCAAGAGTGTGGGTGGCGTCGGCGCGACCGCGCTGCTGACCCAGCTTTCAGCGCTCTATGCGGCGCGGGAGGGCAAGGCGGGGCGCGAAACCGCGTTGTTCGATCTCGACCTGCAGAACGGCAACGCCGCGACCTATCTCGGCCTGGAGGCCAACTTGACCGTCGGCGAGCTGCTCGACGCGGGATCGCGGCTTGACCTGGCGGTGCTGCGCTCGGTTCCGGTGAGACATGCGGCTGGACTTGCCGTCTTCGCGGCCCCGCTCGAAATTCTGCCGCTCGAATCGATCGACATCGATCAGGTCTGCACCCTCGTCGAGCTGGCGCGGACGAGCTACGACACCGTGTTCCTGGACCTGCCGAGCGACTGGACCAACTGGTCGCTGTCCCTGTTGGCGCGGGCGAGCACAATCCTGTTCGTGGTCGATCTGACGATCGCAAGCCTTGCCAAGGCGCAACGGCAGTTGGCGCTGCTGGAGCGGCTTGGCGTCGCGCCGGAGGCGATCCGCATCGTCGTCAACCGCATCGAGAAGAAGCTGTTCCGGTCGATCGACCTTGGCGACGCCGAGCGCGTGCTGCGGCGGCCGGTGGCATTCACCGTGACCAACGATTTCCCCCTCATGATGGCAGCGCTGAACGAGGGAATTCTGGTCACCGACATCAAGGCGAAGAGCCGGATCGGCCGCGATGTGGAGGCGATGATGGACGGTCTGGACGAACTGCTTGGCCGGAGTTGAGGCGATGTGGCAGATCAAGAACAGCGCACAGATTGCAGACCGCTCTGCAGCCCCGGTGGTCGAGACGGAGAGCAAGACCGCGGATGCCGCGCGCTGGACCGAACTCAAGGTCGAGTTGCACCAGCGCCTGCTCGACCAGATCAACCTCTCCGCGCTCGAGACGATGACGCCCGAGCTGATCCGGTCCGAGATCGGCGACATCGTGCAGGATCAGCTTGCGCTCCAGAAGCATGCGCTCAACCTCAACGAACGCCGGCAGTTGGTGAGCGACGTGCTCGACGAGCTACTGGGGCTGGGGCCGATCGAGCCGCTGCTCAAGGATCCGACGATCACCGACATCCTGATCAACGGCCCGCAGACCGTGTTCGTCGAACGCGGCGGCAGGCTTGAGGAGACCCCGGTCCGCTTCAAGGATGACCGGCATCTGCTGCGGATCATCCAGAAGATCGTCTCCGCAGTCGGCCGTCGGATCGATGAATCCGCGCCCTATGTCGATGCGCGCCTGGCCGACGGATCGCGCGTCAACGCGGTGGTGCCGCCGCTCGCGGTCGATGGCCCGCTCATGTCGATCCGCAAATTCGCCAAGACCCCGATCACGATGGAGCGGCTGACCGAACTGGGCAGCATTCCGGAAGACATCGCCCAGGTTCTCGCCGCGATCGTCGAGGCTCGCCGCAACGTGCTGATCTCGGGCGGGACCGGATCGGGCAAGACCACGCTGCTCAACGCAATGTCTGCCTATATCGACGGGGCCGAGCGGATCGTCACGATCGAGGATTCGGCCGAGCTTCAGCTGCAGCAGCGCCATGTCGTACGCTTGGAGACGCGACCCGCGAACATCGAAGGAGCAGGCGAGGTCACCCAGCGCGACCTGGTCAAGAATGCGCTGCGCATGCGCCCGGACCGCATCATTGTCGGCGAAGTCCGCGCCGGCGAAGCCTTCGACATGCTCCAGGCGATGAACACGGGTCATGACGGGTCGATGACCACCGTCCATGCCAACACGCCTCGCGACGCGCTGTCGCGCATCGAGCAGATGATCGGGATGAGCGGGATCGACATCCCGGTCAGCTCGTCACGATCCCAGATTGCCTCCGCAATCAACGTGGTGATCCAGGTCGGACGGCTGAGCGACGGCGGACGCCGGCTGCTCAGCGTGTCCGAGATCACCGGCATGGAGAGCGAAGTCATCACGATGCAGGAAATCTTCCGCTTCCGCATGACCGGGCGCGATCCAGACGGCACCGTGCAGGGCAAGTTCGAGGCAACCGGCATTCGTCCCAAGTTCATGCAGGAACTGAGCGATCGCGGTATCGAACTCCCGCCCGGACTGTTCCGGCCCGAGCTGGCGTTGCGTTAGATGAGCGACACCTCCCTTCGCGTGCTCATCCTGCTGCTGGTCTTCGGCGCGACCCTCTTCGCGGTCGATGTCGCCCTGCAATCGATGCGCAGCGCGCGGAACAAGCAACACGCGGTCAACAAGCGGCTCGATATGATCGCACACGGCGCCGATCAGGCGACGATTGCGGCCAAGCTGCGGCGCGACGCCCTCGCGGGTGCAATCGATCTGCCGGGCATATTGGGCGGTCCGGGCAAGCGGCTGGAGAAGATGCTGCGTACCAGCGGACTGCCATTCTCCCCGATGCAGATCGCGGCGTGGATGGCGATGGCCGGGTTTGGCATCTTTCTCGTGGTGCTGGCTGTCGCAGTGATGACCGGCGTGGGAATCACGCTGGGTGTGGTCGTGATGATTGCGACCTTTGCCGGCGTGGTCGGTGTCGCGCTGCCGCTGCTGGCCTTTGCGCGCAAGGCCGACCGGCGGCACAAGAAGCTGACGGAGCAATTCCCGGTCGCACTCGACATCTTTGTGCGCGGGCTGCGTGCCGGGCACCCCGTCGCCGCCGCGCTCGACCTGCTGACGCGCGAGATGTCCGATCCGATCGGCAGCGAGTTCGGGCTGGCGGCAGACGAGGTGACCTATGGCGCCGATCTACGCGACGCGCTGCACAACATGGCCGAGCGCTGCGATCTGGACGACATGCGCATGTTCGTCGTCTCGCTCGCAATCCAGAACGAGACCGGCGGCAATCTGGCCGAAATTCTCGAGAACCTGACCAAGGTGATCCGCGAGCGTGCGAGCATGGCGATGATGGTCCGCGCGCTGAGTTCGGAGGGGCGCATGACCGGGATGATCCTGACCGTGCTGCCACTGCTGGCGTTCACGGTGCTGTTCCTGCTCAACCCCGCCTTCTACCTCGACGTGGCGGGTGATCCCGCTTTCCTGACGGGTTTCGCGGGACTGATCCTGCTCTATTTCATCGGATTCTTCACGATCCGACGCATGGTGGATTTGAAGGTATGACGCGATGACCGCCGAGTTCGCTCCGCAACTGTCCCGCACCGTCATCCTCGTGCTGGTGTTCGTGCTGGCGTCGGGATTGGCGCTGGCGACATCGACGCTGGTGCGCAACCGATCGCGCGTACGGGCGCGGCTTCAGGCGATGGCGCGTGGCAGCGTGGTGGCGACGGGTGCCGGATCGCTGCGCGGAGAGCAGCAATCGACCGCGTGGCATCGGCTGATCAACACGATCGAGCGGAGCGGGCTGTCGCTCGCCGACACCAACGGCGCCGCCCTGTCTGACCGGCTCGCCGAGGCCGGGTTCGCCTCACCGGTGGCGCCACGCATCTACACGCTGATCCGGCTCGTCATGACGCTCGGACTACCTGCATTGTTCGTTCTGTTCGCGACACTGACCGGGCGAACAGGTTCGTTGGTGCAGCTCTATGTGATCGGGGCGGCGCTGGCGCTGGCAGGTCTCTATTTTCCGGCGCTGTTCATTCGCGCGCGGGTGGACCGGCGGCGCGAGCGGCTGACCCGCGACTTTCCCGACGCGCTCGACCTGATGCTGGTCTGCGTCGAAGCGGGGCTTGGGCTGGAGGCGGCGCTCGACCGCGTGGGGCGGGAGATGATGCAATCGCACCCGCTGGTCGCGAAGTTGTTCGCCGGGGTGGTGCTCGAACTGCGCGCCGGGCGCAGCCGCGAGGATGCGCTGCACCGGATGGGTGAGCGCGCGCGCGTCGATCAGATCCGGTCCTTCGTCACATTGGTGATCCAGTCCGATCGGCTGGGGTCGAGCATCGGCAAGACGTTGCGCGTCTATGCCGCCGAAATGCGCGAACGCCGCCGCCTGATGGCGGAAGAGAAGGCGCACAAACTACCGGTGCTGCTATCGATCCCGCTGGTCGCGTGCATGCTGCCGGTGATGATCGGGGTGCTGATGCTGCCCGCAGGGATCCGAGTGGTCCGTGACCTGATCCCGGCGATGTCCGGCGGAGGATGACGATGGCCGTCCGCCCGCTGCTCGCCCTGGCCCTGCTCGGCCTGCTCAACGGATGTGGGGCGTCGCGCAGTCTCTCGGGCATCCGAGCGATCGGGGATGTCGCCGTCGGTCAGACCAGCGTTGCGGCGGGCAATGCGCTGGTCGAGCGCGGCCAATATGGGCTGGCGATCGCTGCCTATCGGCGCGTGCTGCGCATCGACCCCGCGAACAGCCCGGCGCGTGAAGGCCTTGCCATCAGCTATGAGATGCTGGGCCGGGCGGATCTGGCGGATCGCTATTACCAGGAGGCACTGGCGCTCGCGCCGCACAACCCGCGCATCTATCAGAACTTTGCGGCGTTCCTTCGCGCGCAGCGGCGTGATGCCGATGCGGCACAATTGGTCGCCGATATGCGAATTGCGCTCCCCGATGCCGAGGCGGCGTCCGCTCCCGTGCCGCAGCCACCCGTAGAAGCCGCACCCGTAGCGGTGGGCGCCGCGGAACCCGACGTCCGACTGATCAGGCAATCCGACCACGCAACATTGGTAGTGACCATGCCGCGCCAGGCGGCGTCTTCGGCAGTGGCATTGGCCCCAACGCCCCTCCCTCGTCCGCTGCGCGTCGTCAACGCCGTCGGGCGGCATGGGGTCGCACGGCAGACCGCAGCACTGTTGTCCCGGTACGGGTTCGCCGGAGCCGAGACCGGAGATGCCGCATTCAGGCTGAAGCGCAGCCGCATCCTCGTTCCAACGCACAATCGCGAACTGGGCGAGCGCCTGTCGCGAAATCTGCCCTTTATGGTGCGGATCGAGGAGAGAGGGCGGATCGACCGGGTCCAGATCCTGATCGGCGCGGACGCCGTGCCTGCACTGATGCGGGCACGCCGGACATGAGGGGAGCGGCGGCGCTGGCAGCGGCCGGGGTGATGCTGGCCCTATGCGGACCAGTGAAGGCGTCTGAAAATAGGGATCTGGCGGTGATTACCGCAGCGATTCGCGCCGGGCGGTTGATCCAGGCGGAGGTAATGCTCGATCGGCTGCCCGCACCATCCGGCCAGGACGAGGCGGAGGCGATCATGGATGTGCGAGGGCAGTTCGCTCTCGCTACCGGTGCTTCCGAGCAAGCGCTGCGCATCTTCGAGACGCTCCGTACGGAACGGCCCGAGCGGTGCGGCTATGTCCGGGATTTCGGGGTCGCGGCGGCGCGAATGGAGGATGCGCGGGCGCTCGACGCGCTACAGGAAGCCGAGCAGCGCTGCGCGACGTGGCAGAGCGAGCAGACTTTGGGCGTGATCCATGCGCGGATGCAGCGCTGGGACGCAAGCGAGCAGGCCTTTGCGCTGTCGCTGCAGCTGTCCGGCGGCAATGCGGTGACGCTCAACAATCGTGCCTTCGCCCGGATCGAACACGCGCGCTATGACGACGCGCTGGAGGACCTGCGCACCGCATTGCGAACCGCGCCGGGGGATCGGCGGATCGCCAACAACATCGATTTGACGGAGGGCGCGCGCGGAAACAGGCCGAAGCGACGGCAAGGCGAGGACGATGATGCTGTCTGGGCAACGCGCCTCACCTTCGCCGCCAAGGGCGCGTTGCGTGCCGGCCGGACCGCGCTGGCTCGCGCGATGCTGACGCAGGCCATCGACGTCAGCCCATATCATGCAAGCGAGCCGAGCGCATTGCTGGCCGGGCTGGCCGATACCGGGGGAGA
>CAYOXO010000024.1:0-45313 GCA_964407945.1 uncultured Stakelama sp. | reverse complement strand
TCGCGATCGACCGGTCCGACGCCGCTGACGACCTTCTCGTATCGGATCGGCTTGCCGGTCGGTTCGTGGATCTGGCGAAAGCTAACCGCGGCGCCGGACTTGGTCGCGGGATAGACCTCGACCGGGATCGACACGAGCGCCAGCTTGATCTGGCCTTGCCAATATGCGCGTGCAGCCATGCGGCACCTCCACGCCCACAAGCGTGCGGAGGGAGGGATGGTTCCGGTCGATGACCACCCTAGGCTGAGCTCCGCGATCCTTTCACGTGCCGTGCTAAAGGGTTAGGCGATTGGAGGTCCTCTTGATTCCCAGAGATCAAAGCGTCGTCGTCTTGGAGATCCAGCCGCTGATCTCGATGCTGATCGTGGAATCGCTGGAAGCTCTCGGCTATTCTCGGATTCATGCATTCGACGAAGATGTGAAGGCCGCCGAGTTCATTTTCAACAACCCTGCGACA
Source organism: uncultured Stakelama sp. (assembly GCA_964407945.1). GTDB lineage: Bacteria > Pseudomonadota > Alphaproteobacteria > Sphingomonadales > Sphingomonadaceae > Sphingomonas. The sequence goes on along the minus strand of CAYOXO010000024.1, from coordinate 44,856 downwards.
ATAGGCGGGGTGATACAGAATACCCAACGATATGGCGCTTCGTCCAAGCTTCCACACCATATTACCGGCAGGCGAAATCATAGCCCATTCGCCTCGGCTTTGCCCCTCGACAGCGGGCCCTTCTATTTCAACGTGATCGACCTGTTCATACCCTGGGCCAACGTGATCTTTGCGACGGCCTGGGACGGCTCGCGCGAGACGCGCGATGAATTTGAGTTGCGGCACAACAGCGAGCGGTACTGGGAAGGGCAAGCGATACGGAAGAACCAGGAAGGGAGGCGGATCATAGATGACTGGTCCGCTCGAGATCCGCGGATCGCTGTTGTGGAAAAACCCTTCGACCTTGACGAGCTCGGCGTTGCGATAGGGAGGTGGATGGTTCCGGACACGCTCACCCTTGACCACAAGGCGAGGCTACTCCAGCCGGTGAACGAAGAAATCGCCATGATCTTCAGCAGGCATCCGGAATTGATGCTTTCGATGGATCCTCGCAAATTTGAGGAATTCATCGCGTTCGTTTTCAAGAACCATGGCTTCGAAACCGAGCTGACGGCAGCAACCCGCGATGGCGGCTATGACATCCGTGCCGTCCGGGCGGACCGAGCAAACGAAGTCATGCTCATCGAGGTGAAACGATATGCGTTGCACCGGGGTGTTGGTGTAGGCGTGGTCCGGGCGCTCTATGGCGTTAAACACCTTCTGAACGCGAGCAAGGTCGCGCTCGTCACGAGCTCGTTCGTCTCGCGCGATGCGCGTAAGCAATTCGCAAGAACCATCCCGCACGAACTTGAAATCTGGGACTATGACAGGCTCAGACAATTCTGCGCGGACTTTGCAGCGGATATTTTCGAGCTCTAGTACCACGGAAATGGCGCGGCCAGACGGAAGGCTGGCCGCGCGTCCGATCAGAAGGGGTAGTTGACCCCATAGTAGCCATAGACTTCACGGCCGTAGTCGCGGTCGAAGGCAGGTTCCCTGTCACTTGTATAGCGCGGTGCTCTTTCGAGCACGGCCCTGTCGAGATTGATGGCGTAGCCGCCTTGGGTGGTATCGTAAGTGAGGACGTCCCAGGGAAGCGGGTAGTAGTCGCTCCCGAGTCCGAACAAGCCACCGAACTGCAGCACCGCATATTCGACCCGGCCCGATTGCTTATCGACCATGAAATTGTAGATCGATCCCAGCTTCTCGCCTTCGCGATTGTAGACAGCGGTGCCCTCAACCTTGTTCGAGGCGATGAGGCGGCTGGTTTCGTCAGTGGCGATATCACTCTGCGTCACGGAACATCTCCTTTGCCGTGATGGGTTCGGGTTCAACGCAGGAGCCGGCGTCGTTCTTCTCTATCCCGGTGACCGATAGCCGAAGCGCCCTTCAAATCCGACAGATGGCGAACTGACCCGCTCGTCATCGACGCCGACAAATAGATCCGGAAACCTTGGCCGCAGACATTTGTTGTGAACCTGTGTCCCAGACCGCAAGGAGCAGGCACCGTGGCGGATATGTTTCCCCAACTTGAATTCAGTGGAAATTGCCGGGAGGCGTTCGAATACTATGCCGTGCTGTTCGGTGGCGAAATCACTATCATGAACACGCTTGGCGAAACCCGAGATATTCCCTTACCGCAGGGATCGGTCGCCGGCCCGCCGGACATGGTTCGCTTTGCCGAACTGCGGCTGGGCAACGCCCGAATCCTGGGGAACGATCTTCCTGCCGATCAATATGAGCGCCCGCGCGGCTTCAATCTCGCGATGCATTTCGAGAAAGTCGATGAAGCGCGCCGGATCTTCGATGGCTTGGCCGATGGCGGCTCGATCAGCGTGCCGCCGACGAAGGTCGCATGGGCCTCGCTGTTCGGCATGGTCACCGATCGGTTCGATATTCCGTGGCTCATCCTAGGCTTCAATGACTGAGCATCTGGAGGCGGCAATGGACACCCGGGTACGCCACCATCATGTCCGCGTCGGCAATGTCGATGCATTTTACCGTGAGGCGGGGCGCAAGGGGGCCCCCGTCCTGCTTCTGCCCCATGGCTACCCCTGTTCATCCTATGAATTCCGCAACCTGATGCCGCGCATGGCGGATCGCTGGCATCTGCTGGCGCCCGATTATCCCGGCGCCGGCTATAGTGGGACGCCGGACGACTTCGACTATAGCTTTGACGGATATGCGGCCTTTCTTGACGTATTCGTTGAGACCATGGGGGTAGACCGCTTCGCGCTGTATCTGCATGATTTCGGATCGCCCATCGGTGCGAGGCTGGCGATCAGGAATCCCAGTCGCGTCGTCGCTCTCATCATCCAGAATGGCGACGTTCCTTATGAAGACGCACTCGGCCCCAAATATGCAGAAATTGAACAAAGCTGGGCACTTGCGCCAGGAGAGATGCGCGCGAAATTGCGCGAGGCCATTTCGAAGGAATCATTTCGCGAGGAATTCCTGAACCAGGTCACTGGCGCCCTAGCGGATACGATCCCGCCCGATCTGTGGACACTCCATTGGTCGCTGATGACGCCAAAGCGACAGGAGATCGCGGTGGACTTGATCGCCGGGCTCAAGGCAAACCGCGAGTGGTTTCCGGAGCACCGCCAGTATCTAAACGCGCACCAGCCGCCGACGCTCATCGTCTGGGGCCCCCAGGATGGCTATATGCCGGAAATCTCTGCCCGGGCCTATCTGCGCGACCTGCCCGACGCCGAACTTCACCTCCTCAAAGGAGGGCATTGGTTGCTCGAAACCAATCTCGATGAAGTCGTGCCGCTGATCCGCGACTTTCTCGGACGGGTGCATGCAGCGTGAGGGTCGATCAGCGGCAAGACCGCGCATGGAATACCACCGCGTCCTCCCGATCCGCACGAGATCCCGAAAGCCGCCGTTCTCGATCGAAGCTCGGGGCGATCAGCGACGCCTCGCATCGCGTTTGACGCAACCCTCACGCCTACGCAGCGTTTAGCCGCCCGGGCGGTCACCTCGTAGCGTCCGGCTTTTGCCGGAACGTCTAGAGGATAGCGGAGGCCGCCTCAAAGGGAGGTGAGTATGCGAGCGTACAATGAGACGAGCGGCGAGAAGCCGGTCGCGATGCTGTTCGATGGCTGGGATTTCACCCCCCTCGATCAAATCAAAAAGCCAATGGCGACAACGGAACTCGACCCGACAGCTGATCAAGGCCACGAATTTCATGGGCAGGTTCAAGGCGATCACGCTAACGCCGCATGAAAATGGACCTTCATTCAGTCGCAGATCTTGCAAGGGGCTCCTAGCTCGCGATAGCTAAGCCCCCTCGTTGCGGGCATTGAGTCATCGCAGTCGATTCTCAATGCCGAGGCAGCTTGCCGATAGCCTATCTCTGGATAGCGACAGGCTGATGCCGGGGAAGTAAGGCGCAAGCGAGAAGGTTTGGACGCTGCCGGCAACGCAGGAACCGTTCGTTGCCGCAACGGTTTCCTGAGAGAGGATCGGCGAGAACAAAGCAGCGCCCAAATGCACCACAGGTCACCTTTGCCGATCGTTTCCAGCCACACGGCGGACGAAGATCACTGGACGCTGTCTTGGTGAGAGCGGAGACGATTTCCTGGATCGAGCCCCATCCGCAGGGCCTGTATGTGCGGCCCGCGGATCTGTGGATCGATCCGTCGCAGCCGGTCGAGCGCGCGGTGGTGACACACGGCCATGCCGATCACGCGCGCAGCGGCCATGCCTCGGTCTTCGCGACGCCGGAGACGCTGGCGATCATGGCGCTGCGCTATGGCGTGGACGCCGGGGCAAGCCACCATGCCGCCTTCGCCTATCGGGACGGCTTCGAGCGGGGCGGCGTGCGTTTCACCTTCCATCCCGCCGGGCATGTGCTGGGCAGCGCTCAGATCGCGATGGACCATGCCGGAGAGCGGATAGTCGTCACCGGGGACTACAAGCGCCGACCGGATCCGACCTGCGCGCCGTTCGAGGTCGTCCCCTGCGACATCTTCGTCACCGAGGCGACCTTCGGCCTGCCGGTGTTTCGTCATCCGCCGACCGCGCACGAGGTGGCCAAGCTGATCGCCGCGGTCCGTGCCGAGCCGGAACGTTGCGTCCTGGTCGGCGCCTATGCGCTGGGCAAGGCGCAGCGGGTGATCGCCGAACTGCGCGCGGCCGGATGGGATGCTCCCATCTATATCCATGGCGCGCTGGATCGGATGTGCGCCCTCTATGTCGGGCACGGCGTCGACCTCGGCGAGTTGCGGCTGGTGGGCGACACCGAGAAGGACGCGATGCGCGGCCAGATCGTGCTCGCGCCGCCCTCCGCATTGAATGACCGCTGGTCCCGGCGGCTGCCCGATCCGGTCACCGCAATGGCCTCGGGCTGGATGCGGGTGCGCCAGCGCGCCCGGCAGCGCATGGTCGAACTGCCGCTGGTGATTTCCGACCATGCCGACTGGGACGAGCTGACCAGGACGATCGCCGAGGTCAATCCGAAGGAGAGCTGGATTACCCATGGCAGCGAGGAAGGGCTGCTGCGCTGGTGTGAGCTCAACCAGCGCAAGGCACGCGCCCTGCACCTGGTCGGGCGCGACCTGGAGGAGGAGGCGTGAAGCGGTTAGCGGCGCTGATTGACCGGCTGATCTATACGCGCTCGCGCAACACCAAGCTTGCCCTGATCGCCGATTATCTGCGCCGCACGCCCGATCCCGATCGTGGCTGGGCGATTGCCGCGCTGACCGAGACGCTCGATTTTCCCGCGGTCAAATCCGCGATGGTGCGGGCATTGCTGGCCAGCCGGGTCGATGAAGAGCTGTTTCGGCTGTCCCGGCATTTCGTCGGCGATACCGCGGAGACGGCGGCGCTCCTCTGGCCGGACCCCGAGCCCCGGACCCGGGATGATCCCAGCGTATCGGAAGCGGTCGATATCCTGGCCGCCGCGACACGCGCCGATGCACCGCTGGTCCTTGCCGGGCTGCTCGACCGGCTCGATGCCGACGGGCGCTACGCGCTGCTCAAGCTCGCGCTCGGGGGCATGCGGGTGGGCGTGTCGGCGCGGCTGGCGAAACAGGCGTTCGCCCAGGCCTTCGATGTGCCGGTCGACGATGTCGAGGAGGTCTGGCACGCGATTCCGCCGCCCTATGCGCCGATCTTCGCATGGGGCGAAGGCAGGGCGGCACGGCCCGATCTGGCCGATGTCCCCTTCTTCCGCCCCTTCATGCTCGCGCACCCGCTCGAGGCGGAGTCGGTCGATCTCGCGGACTATGCCGCCGAATGGAAATGGGACGGGATCCGCGTCCAGATCGTGCATGGCGGGGGCGATACCCGCATCTACAGCCGGGGTGGGGAGGAGATCAGTGCCGCGTTTCCGGAACTGGTCGCGGCGTTCGATCAGGATGCGGTGATCGACGGCGAATTGCTGGTCCGCGGCGATACGCAGGGTGGCGAAGCCGCGAGCTTCAACGCGCTGCAGCAGCGGCTCGGCCGCAAGACGGTGTCGAAGAAGATGCTGGGGGAGTCTCCGGCATTTGTCCGGGTCTATGATTTGCTGGCGGTCGATGGCGCGGATCTGCGCGGCTTGCCCTGGCACGAGCGGCGGCGGCGGCTGGAGGGTTTTGTCCCGCGCCTCGCCGCCAGCCATTTCGATCTGTCGCAGGTCATCGACGCGCGCGATTGGGATGACCTCGCAGCACGGCGCGCGGGTGCGCGCGACGCGGCGATCGAGGGTGTGATGCTCAAGCGGCGGGATGCGCCCTATGTCGCGGGGCGGCGCGCGGGTCTCTGGTACAAATGGAAGCGTGATCCGCTCACCGCCGATTGCGTGATGATGTATGCCCAGCGCGGCAACGGCCGCCGCGCGAGCTTCTATTCGGATTATACCTTCGGCTGCTGGAACGATGCGTTGGAGTTGCTCCCGGTGGGCAAGGCCTATTCGGGATTCACCGACGAAGAGCTGAAATGGCTCGACAATTTCGTGCGCAATCATACCGTCGATCGCTTCGGGCCGGTGCGCGAGGTGGAAAAGACGCTGGTGCTCGAAGTGGCATTCGACTCCATCCACCTGTCGAAGCGGCACAAGTCGGGTCTGGCGATGCGCTTCCCCCGCATCTTGCGGATCCGCCGGGACAAGCCCGCAGAGGAGGCAGACCGGATCGCCACGCTGCGTTCCATGGCAAGCTGATCGTCCGCCATCAGAACTCCATTCAGCTGGAGAGCTTCATGAAGTTGCCGGTCTGATACGCCCTCAAATCAGGCATTCGGCGGAGCGTAGGACAGGTCGAAAGCAGCCATCTCCCTGGGGTCGCGATGTGGGGTGAGCGACCATGACTCTTGGGCCCTACGTCCACCTTCGTCCTCGATCCACGCATGGAAGTAACGCCTCTCGCCCATAATTCTACTCCAAGGATTTGCCTCGATGCTGGTCAATGACCCGGAGAGAGTTGATGAAAGCGAAGAAGATCTACCCGTCATTGCTCACCACAGACCTTCCGGCCGCCGAGCGCTGGTATAGCAGGCTGTTCGGTCGCGGACCGGATTTCCGGCCGATGCCCGCCTTGTTGCACTGGGAGCTGTTCGACCAAAGCGGACTCATGCTTTCGAGCAGCGAAGAGATTGCCAGCCGAGGCTCGATCTTCCTCTATGTTTCGGACCTCGCGGCCGAGCGCCGACGGCTCGAAAATGCCGGCATTCTGCTCGGTAGTGACATTCCGGGTGACTATTCGACGCTCGCGCAGGTCCGCGATCCCGATGGCAATCTGATCACGCTGGCGTCGCCGCCGTCCCGGCCTTTCCCATCGGCGTAGGTTGAGCGCCGAATTACGGAGACATGCGAAGCGGCACGCCTTTCGGAATGTACGGCAATCCGATTTTGGCTCGACTATGCGAATATCTTGACGAACGAACGACTGGAACGATCCGGATGAGGTGGCGTTCTCGTCCTGATTGACCAGGCGTCGTCGTGAACAAGCCTCCGCTCCCACGCATTTCATTCTCGGGCGGAGATTCTCGTCCGGCTCGACAAGCGGCTACCGAGCCGACAAGCCAAAAATTCCGCAATGCGAAGGGCGGACAGATGAAACGTACCGATGGTTTCACCGCCAAGGCGGAAATGCTGATCCGAAGGCCGGTGAACGATGTCTTTGAGGCTTTCGTTGATCCCGCGATCACATCGAAATTCTGGTTCAGCCGGGGTAGCGGAAGGTTGGAGCCTGGCAAAACGGTTTGCTGGGATTGGGAGATGTACGGCTTCAGCCAGCAAGTCGATGTGCTGGCTATCGAGCCCGGCAAGCGTATTCTGGTTCAGTGGCGGGCCTACGGCGACCCCACGCCGATCGAGTGGCTGTTCGTCCCACGGCCCGACAACACCTCTTTCGTGAGTATCACCAATAGCGGCCTCTGTGATGCACAACAGGCCATCGACTCGACCGAAGGATTCGCTTTCGTACTCGCGGGGGCGAAAGCCCTTCTTGAGCACGGTGTCATGCTCAACCTAGTGCCGGATCGCTTCCCTGATGGGCTGCCGTCCCAATAATATCTCCGGCTTCCGGCGATATCACTGTAGCGCAGATGATGGATCGTCGAAATCGTAGCCGACTAGCTCAGCACGGCGACTGATTCTTCCGCTAGCAGTCCTCGTTATCGAATCCGATCATCAGATTGCGCGACGGTCCGCTTCCGCCTCCTTTTCGGCAAAAGCCGCCTGACCGCAATCGGCCCACTTACAGATGTTGGCTTCGCCCGAGCCCTGGTGCGGATGTCATGTTGTGGAACCGAATTGGCGACCCTCTGATTTGTCGAGGTGCGGACGCCAAGGCGGCGTAGGTTGTTAGCCTAACTAACTGTAGATAATTGAAAAAATGGTGGACGCACTAGGGCTCGAACCTAGGACCCGCTGATTAAGAGTCTGTAATAATATATTGAAATCAGTCACTTGTCTGCATTCGTGTATATTGAATATCAACAATAGCTATCCCTTAGCCACTATTCGCGACAAGAGGTAACGACCCAATATCACCCTCAGCTGTGGTTCAAGATATTGAAGGACGTCCTGCGGAATTGGTAGCAAAGAAACGGGCACTTGCGCTCAAGCGCTGGGCGCTGGCGCTAGTTTGGCAACTCAAGCGCCGTACTGGATTTCTTTGGGGGAAAGCGGCTCCAGGAACGCTACGAGTCACCAGCGTGCGGATAGGTGCCGAGGGGCTGGCGACGTATCGACCGCTGCCAACTTCGCCGACAGATGATGCAGCCGCTGCTGATCACGTAGGGGCGAGGGGCCATTAGCTGTCGCGCGCCAGTTCCTCGATGATCGGGCAGTCCGGGCGCGTGTCGCCATGGCACCGTTCGGCCAGATCGACCAGCGCACGCCGCATCGCCTCCAGCACCGCGACCTTGCGCTGCAGTTCTTGCGCACGTGCTGTCGCCAGCGCCTTTACTTCTGCGCTGGCCCGGCCGCGATCATTCCACAGATTGAGCAGCACCTGGATTCTATCGAGCGGGAATCCCAGATTTCGTGCATTGGCGATGAAGCGCAACCGGTGGAGATCCGCCTCTGAATAATCACGATAGCCGCTGTCCCGTCGCGGCGGCGCCGGGATGAGGCCGAGCTTCTCATAGTGGCGGATCATACGCCGCGAGACGCCGCTTGCTTCCGAAACGCGACCAATATTCATAGCTTCACTCTAGTGAGCCGCAGCGCGTTCAGGACGACGGTGAAGCTCGACAGCGCCATCGCGGCGCCAGCGAACATCGGGGACATCAGGATACCCGCTACCGGATAGAGTACCCCCGCTGCGACGGGCACGCCGATGCCATTGAACAGGAACGAGAAGAACAGGTTCTGGCGGATGTTCGCCATCGTCGCATGTGCAAGCCGGCGAGCACGGACCATCGCCGAAAGATCGCCTTTGGTCAGCGTCATACCCGCGCTTTCGATCGCAACATCGGTGCCGGTCCCCATCGCTACGCCGACATCGGCGGCAGCCAGCGCGGGCGCATCGTTGATGCCGTCTCCTGCCATGGCGACGCGCGCGCCTTGCGCCTTGAGTTCGCCGACGATCCGCGCCTTATCCTCCGGCCGAAGGTCTGCATGCACCTCATCGATGCCGCCGATGGTGCGGGCGATCGCCTCCGCCGTGCCGCGGCTGTCGCCGGTCAGCATGACAATACGCAGTCCTTCGGCATGGAGCGCGGCGATTGCGTCGCGCGCCGATGCCTTGATCGGGTCCGCGACTGCGAGAAGACCAGCGACCTTTCCGTCGATCGCGATCAGCATCACGCCCGCGCCGTCGCTGCGATACCGCTCAGCGGCGGCCTCAAGCGGCGCCGGATCGGCACCCACGCGCCGCATCTGCGCGGCATTGCCGACGACGACCGTCCGTGAACCGATTCGCCCACTGATGCCGAGGCCGGTCTGCGAGTCGAATTCCTCGACGCCATCGAGCTTCAACCCGCGTGCTTCGGCTGCCTCGACGATGGCATGGGCGAGCGGATGCTCCGAGCGGCTTTCCACTGCGGCAGCTGCGGCGAGCAGCGCGTCCTCGGTGAGGTCCGCGACCGGCTCGACCGCGACCAGTTTCGGCCTGCCTTCGGTGAGCGTTCCGGTCTTGTCGATTACCAACGTGTCGACCTTTTCGAGTGCCTGGAGTGCCTCTGCATTCTTGATCAGCACGCCGGCACGGGCGCCGCGTCCCGTGCCGACCATCACCGACATCGGGGTCGCGAGGCCGAGCGCGCAGGGGCAGGCGATGATCAGTACGGCGATCGCATTGAGCAGGGCATGGCCGAAGGCCGGCTCCGGGCCGACCAGGTTCCAGACGATGAACGCAGCGATGGCGATCAGCACGACCAGCGGCACGAACCAGCCTGAAATCCGGTCGGCGACAGTCTGGATCGGGGCGCGGCTGCGCTGCGCCTCGGCGACCATCTTGACGATGCGCGCGAGCACCGTGTCCGAGCCGACCGCGCGCGCCTCCATGACCAGGCTGCCTGTGCCGTTGACCGTGCCGCCGGTGACCTGCGCACCCGCTTCCTTGAGCACCGGGGCAGGCTCACCCGTCAGCATCGACTCATCGACCGACGAACGGCCTTCGATCACGATCCCATCGACCGGCACAGCCTCGCCCGGGCGCACGCGCAACCGGTCGCCGGCAACGACATCCGCCAGGGTGACTTCAGCCTCGTTGCCGTCCGCGCCGATCCGCCGCGCGAGCTTGGGCGCCAGGTCCAACAGCGCGCGGATCGCGCGGCCGGTGGCGGCGCGGGCCCGCAATTCGAGCACCTGACCGAGCAGGACCAACGTCACCACAACGCCTGCGGCTTCATAATAGACCGGCACCATCATGCCGTGCTGGCGGAAGCTCGGCGGGAAGAGCTGGGGCGCGACTGTCGCGACCAGACTGTAGAGGAACGCCGCACCGACCCCGATCGCGATCAGGGTGAACATGTTATAGTGGCGTGACTTGAGCGAAGCCCAGCCGCGCTCGAAGAAGGGCAGTCCGCCCCACAATACGATCGGCGCAGTGAGCGCGAGCTGGACCCAAGGCGAGGCCATGGGGCTGACCAGATGGAGCCCGAGCATTTCCGCGCCCATCGACACGGCGAGCAGCGGGACAGTCAGGACCGCGGAGACCCATAGCCGGCTGGTGAAGTCCACGAGTTCGGGGTTTGGCTTGTCGTCGAGCGTTGGCGCCTCCGGCTCAAGAGCCATGCCACAGATGGGGCAGGTGCCGGGGCCTTCCTGCCGGATTTGCGGATGCATCGGACAGGTCCACATCGCGCCGGGCGTGGCCTCGGGTTCGGGACGGGGCGTATCGCTCAAATAGCGGTCGGGATCCGCCAGGAACTTGGTCCGGCAACCCGCGCTGCAGAAATGGAATTCCTCGCCATCATGCTGGGCATGATGCTGCGTGCCGGCAGGATCGACAGTCATGCCGCAGACCGGATCCTTGACCCGTGCTGCGCTGTCCGTTGCGGGTTCGCCATGGCTCGAGCCGCGGCTCATACCGTGGTCGCGGTGCGCGGGATGTTCCTCATTCATGCGTCGATTCCTCCAGCGCGACATCAGACAGGGCCTGATACGATGTCAGGGTCAAACCATAATCCGTATCGCCCCTGTCTGCTCGGTCCAGCGAACGGATTGGACGGGCGTTCCTGCGGCACAGATAGTCAGCCCGAAAAGCGTCACCAGATCGGGAATGAATCGGACGGTGCCGACCCTGCATCCTTGCGCAAATGGACTTGACGCTGCGGCTGCTGTCCGAGCGATGGATGTCGGTGGTCACGACATGCCATTCGACACGGTCGCCGCTCCTCGGGCGCGGCTTTGCCCGTGTCTTGGCATCGGCCGGCACGCCAGCTGGAACGGTCAGCCCTATCGGCCCGTGCTTCGCTACCCCCGGCATCTCGGTCCTCACCATCTCGATGCCCGAAAATTGCGGGGCCAACTTCTCCCGAAAGACAGGCTGTAGCCGCGCCCCCCACGCGGTTGCCGGACCAGGTATCGGCGTGGCCGGGACCCATTGGGACGGACGAATGCGGGCCGCGGCCCGATGAGCATCGCAATCGCGAGAAGAGGAGCAATGCGCATTCGAGATCGACTCCGGATAACCGGCGGCATGTCGGTGCTTGAGAATACGCGTCGCCGACGCGTAGCCCTCGTCGCGGGGAACAACCGACCCGTCCGGGGAGCCGGTGATCGCGAGGGAGCACCCGACGATTTGCGTAGACGCAGAAGGGGGTGACGCGGAGCGAAACATGAGCATGGAACTGGACGAGGCGCTCGATCGGCTATCGGCCGGCCCCGTGCCTCCCGGCCTGGCCGGGATCGAAGAGAGGGTCCTTGCGCGGTTGCGTGAGGAGGCGGCATTTGCGGGGCAGGCGGTACAGCGCCTGCGGATAGGCGCGGCCGCGGCGGTCATGGCCCTTGGCCTTGGCATCGCCGCCGGGGGGGCGGTTACCGCATCCGCGTCGCCATACGCGCTATCGCCGTTCGGCCCGTCGAGCCCGCTTGCGCCGTCGACCTTGGCGGAGGGCGAAGGATGAAGCTCTGGCGCTGGACGATCGGTATTGCAGTCATTGCCTTTCTCGCGGGGGCGGCGGGCGTATTTGTGGGACGCGCGCTGTTCGCCCCCCTGCCGCATTCATTCGAACTGCATGAGGCCCTGCACCAGCAACTCAAGCTGGAGACGGATCAGGAAGCCCGCCTGGAGCCGATCGAGCAACAATTCGCTGTGCGCCGCCGCGCGCTTGAACTCGATTTGCGCGCCGCCAACGCTCGGCTTGCCGACGCGATCCAGGATGAGCATGGCAACGGACCCCGTGTCGCAGCGGCCGTCGATGAATCCCATGCGGCAATGGGGGACCTGCAGAAGATGACGCTCACGCACATCTTCGCGATGCGGGCGATCCTGCGGCCCGATCAGGCGGACAAATTCGACCGGGCAGTGGTGAAGGCGCTGACCGCCGACGCCCGGTGAGCCTCGACCTTTCCGCGCAGGATGATGGCGAGCTGGCCGCGCTGAGCATCGGCGGGTGCCAGGCGGCCTATGCCGAGATCATGTGCCGGCACCGCGGGATGATCTATCGCATCGTCCTGGGCAATATCGGTAACGCCGAAGAGGCGCTCGACCTCGTCCAGGAGACCTTCATCGCGGCACATCGTGCGCTCGGGCGGTACGATGCATCCCGTCCGATGCGGCGCTGGCTGGCGACCATCGCGCTCAACAAATGCCGCGACTGGCGGCGGCGACGCGCGGTTCGCCGGCTGTTCGCCTTCGCGCTTCCGCTTGACGCCAGCAGCGCTGAAATCGCCGATGACAAGGCCCTGCCAGACACCGAGGCGGCGGCCCGCGCCGAAGTGCTACGTGTCGCCGGCGCGATTGCCGAGCTTCCCGAAGCCTTGCGCGAGCCCTTGGTGCTGCATGCGGTACAGGATCTCAGTCAAGCCGAGACGGCTGCGATTCTCGGGATAACCGAAAAGGCGGTGGAGACCCGGGTGCGGCGCGCCCGGGCAAAGCTGAGCGATTGGCTGGAGGGCTCATGAGCTCGCGCCCGCCATCGTTTCCGGCGTGCGGGTCTGGGGGTGTCCCATGTCGATCTACCGGAGCGATTCAGAACCCCGATCATTGTCGATAGGGGCAAGGAGGAAGACGATGATGAAGAACGCCTATGCCAGCCTCGCGCTGCAAACCGTGCTCAGCGGTATCGTCATGTATCTGGTGATGTTCGTGATGATCGACGGTCCGGGCAGCTTCTACAACAACCTCAACATGTTCTATATGACGTTGATGATGATCGCGCCGATGGTCGTGCTAATGATCCTCGCGATGCGGCATATGTTTCCGTCCAAGACCGCCAATGCGGCCTTGCTGATCGGCGCTGTGGTCGCGTTTGTGGGCAGCTTCGCGCTGATCCGGACGCAGGCAACGATCGGCGACGTGCAGTTCCTGCGTTCGATGATCCCGCACCATTCCGGCGCGATCCTGATGTGTCGCGAAGCCAAGCTCGGCGATCCCGAGATCATCGCGCTTTGCGACCGGATCAAGCAATCGCAGGCGGAGGAAATCGATCAGATGAAGGCCATTCTCGCCCGGAAGTGAAGGGCTGGCGGCCTTCCTTTGCCGCAATTGCCAGGCGCGTCTTCAATGGCGCCGACGGGCGCCGCTGACGGCATTGTTCCGGAGCGATATTGCGTCTAGAATCGCGAAACCGTGAAGCGCGCGCTGCAACTCGTTCTGCTCGTCGGAGCCCTGATCGGCCTGTTCGGGCTGGAGGGGGCCTATGCCAGTGCCCCGCGCACGCCTGCAGCGGCAGCCGAGGCGGCCATGACGGCCATGCCGATGGACGCTGACTGCATGGCGATGATGGCGAAACAGGCGCAGAAGCCTCAACCGATGCCGGGGCCGTGCAAGGGCATGACACTCGACTGCATCGCCGCGATGGGATGCATCGTGCCGATGCTGACTGGCGTCACCGGCCCGCTGCTTGCAGCACCCCGTGCTTCTTCCAAACTGCGCTACTGGACCGTTCCGCACGTGCTCGTCGGGGATGACCGAGCGCCCGATCTACACCCCCCGTCCATGCTTGGCTGATCCGTCGAGCCGCAGTCCGGCGCGTTTCGCGCTGCACCCTGACGGCCATGTTCGATGATCTGGTCAAGGAATTCTACGATGAAGGTTCTTCTCCTCGCCGCGCTCGGCGCGGCGTCCCTCCTGCCCGTGGCCGCGCTCGCGCGGGATAGCTCGGGGCAAAGCGGCACGGGCCATTACGAGTGGCAACAGGTACCCCAGTTCGGTCCGCGTGCGACCGGCCCTTTGCTGAAGCGCATCTGGGTTGCGGATATGCAGAGGGCCGACTGCACCTGCGAGCGGATGAAACCGGCGGCGGCCGACTGCATACGGCATATGCAAGGCAGGACGCCATCGGCCCACCGCGCCGGTTAGGCCGCACCAGGGCTGGCTCGGCGTTCCGGTAACGGCCATGCTGGGCGTCGACGGGGTTCAAGGTCCGTTGGCGCCCCAGCTTCACCCGTTCGAGCGGCCGCAGTCAGCCTGATCTCAGCCGATCAGGAACCGACCCATGCGAATTCTCATGATCGCGCCGCTGATTGCGGCGCTGCCCTGTACAGCTCTGGCTGGCCCGCTGACGTTCGCCGAAGCGCTGAGCCGAGCACAAGCCGAAGCGCCGTCGCTTCGGGCACGCGCGCTCGATGTCGAGGCTCGGCGCTCCTCCGCCACGTCCGCCGGGCAGCTCCCCGATCCCAGGCTCGGCGTCGGGCTCGACAATTATCCGATATCGGGTCCGCCTGCCTTTAGCCTGAACCGCGACGACATGACGATGGCGCGGATCGGCATCAGCCAGGACGTGCCGAATGCTGCCAAGCGTCGAGCGCGGACCGGCCGGGCCCAAGCCGAAATCAAGGTTGCCGAAGCCGATGCCGGGGCCGAGGTGCGTCGCGTCCGTGTCGCGACGGCGCTCGCCTGGATCGATCTCGCCTATGCCGAACGCCGGCTCGCGGCAATCGACAGGGCGCTCTCCGAACTTACTCAATATGTGTCGCCGGCGGTGTCGAGCGTCGCATCGGGTTCGGCGCGGCCCGCACAGACCCTCGATATCCGCCAGGCGGTCGCGGCGCTGGAGGACCGGCGAAGCGAGGTCGCGGCGGAAGTGGCACGGGCACGTGCAGCCTTGTCTCGCTGGACGGGCGATCCGCAGCCGGAGATCGAAGGGCCGCCCCCCGAGTTCGCCATCGATCCTGACCGGCTGCGGGTGGCGCTCGAACGGCACCCCGACCTCGCGGCTGCGATGGCGCGGGCGGGTGCGGCCGCGGCCGAGGTCGGCGTGGCGCGCGCGGAAAAGCGCCCGGATTGGGGATTCGAGCTCGCCTATCAAAAGCGCGGCAGCGGCTATGGCGACATGGTCTCGCTTGGCGCGACGATGAGCCTGCCGCTCTTCGCCAGAAAGCGTCAGGATCCCAAAATCGACGCCGCGGTCGCCGACGAAGGGGCGGTATTGGCGCAGCGGGAGGATCTGCGACGGGCACTGGCCGCCGATCTGGAGGCTGGGCTCGCCGATCACCTGATGCACCATCAGCAATGGCTGCGGGCGCAGAATATGTTGCTGCCGCTCGCGCGCCAGCGGGTCGATCTCGAGACGCTGAGCTACTCCGCTGGGCGTGCAACCCTAATCGACCTGATCCAGGCGCAAACCAGTTTCGCCGACGCAGCACTCCAGGCGCTGGATCGCGAAGCCACCGTCGCACGCGATGCCGCGCGGCTGGTGCTCACCTATGGGGAAGATCAATGATCATCCAGCTATCCCACCGCGCCCGGCTCGGGCTCGCGGCTGCTGCCCTCGCGCTCGCCGCGGGCGGCGCCGGTTACGGAATTGCCCGCTTCAGTCCGAACGAACCGCCGCCGCAACAGGCCGCCCAGGACGGGCGCAAGATCCTCTATTGGTATGATCCGATGGTGCCGAGCCAGCATTTCGACAAGCCCGGCAAGTCGCCCTTCATGGATATGCAACTCACGCCCAAATATGCCGACGAAGGCGAGGGTGGAGCCGGCGTGGCGATCGATCCGGCGCGCCTCCAGAATCTCGGTGCACGCGTCGCCACCGCCGAGCGCGGGGCATTGGCGAGCAGGCTCAGCGCCACCGGAACGATCGATTTCAACCAGCGCGATGTGGCGATCGTGCAGGCACGCGCAGCGGGTTTCGTGCGGCGTGTCTATGCGTGGGCGCCGGGCGATGTGATCGGCGCGGGGGCGCCGCTCGCCGACCTGCTTGTGCCGGAATGGTCAGGCGCCCAGGCTGAATATCTCGCGGTACGCCGGACAGGCAACGGCAGCCTTGTGCAGGCAGCCCGGCAACGGCTCGAGCTCCTCGGCATGCCGCCGGCCACGATTGCCGCCGTCGAGCGCAGCGGCCGGCCGCACAACGTCGTGACGGTGTCGAGCCCGACCGGCGGCACGATCAAGACGCTCGGCGTGCGCCAGGGCATGACTGTCGCCGCCGGGCAGACGCTTGCCGAGGTCAACGGCCTCGGCACGGTATGGCTCAATGCCGCCGTGCCCGAAGCGATGGCCGGTCAGCTCCGCTCCGGCCAGGGCGCGACGGCGACACTCTCTGCCTATCCGGGCGAGCAGTTCGCCGGACGCATCGCGGCGATCCTGCCCGACGTCCAGGCTGAAACAAGAACACTGACCGTCCGCATCGAGCTGCGCAATCGCGGCGGGCGCTTGCGGCCGGGCATGTTCGCCAGCGTCGATTTCGGCGGGAGCAGCCGTTCGGTATTGCTCGTGCCGTCCGAAGCGGTGATCCGCACGGGCACGCGCACACTCGTCATGCTCGCGCTTGCCGGTGGCCGCTACCAGCCTGCCCAAGTGCAGACCGGCGGCGAAGGCGGCGGCAAAACGGAAATCCTCGCCGGTCTTGCCGAAGGCGAGAAAGTCGTCAGCTCGGGCCAGTTCCTGCTCGATTCCGAGGCGAGCCTGTCAGGGGCGCGGGTGCGCCCGATCAGCGGCGCGAGCGCGCCGGCTGCGCGACCCGCCTTGTTCGAGGCGGTCGGACGGATCGAGCGGATCGATACGAAGGGCATGACGCTCAACCATGGAGCGGTGCCGGCGCTCACATGGCCGGCAATGACCATGACGTTCCGGCTGGGCAATCCGGCACTCGCGCGCGGATTCAAGGTGGGCGACCGCGTGCGGTTCGGCTTCGACCAGCCGCCCGAGGGCCCCACGCTACGCCGCGTGACTCGCGAGAGCGGCCAATGATCGCGCGTCTCATCGCATGGTCGGTCGCGAACAAGCTGCTCGTGGTGCTTGGCGCACTGGCGCTGGCCGCCGCCGGGCTATGGGCGGTGCGGGCGACGCCGATCGACGCGCTGCCCGATCTTTCCGACACGCAGGTGATCATTCGCACCTCCTTGCCCGGCCAGGCGCCCCAGATCGTCGAGAACCAGGTCACCTATCCGCTGGCGACCACCATGCTGTCGGTGCCGGGCGCGAAGACGGTGCGCGGCTATAGCTTCTTCGGCGACAGCTTCGTCTATGTGATCTTCGAGGACGGTACCGATCTCTATTGGGCGCGCAGCCGCGTCCTCGAATATCTCAATCAGGCGCAGGGTCGCTTGCCCGAAACAGCGAAGAGCGCGATCGGCCCGGACGCGACCGGCGTCGGCTGGATCTATGAATATGCACTGGTCGATCGCACCGGACGCCATGACCTGTCGCAGCTCAGGTCCTTGCAGGACTGGTTCCTGCGCTACGAGTTGAAAAGCCTACCCGGCGTCGCCGAGGTCGCGAGTATCGGCGGGATGGTCAAGCAGTACCAGGTGGTGCTCGATCCCGCGAAACTCGCCGGTTACGGAGTAACCCATCAGCAGGTCGTCCAGTCCATCAGGCAGGCCAATCAGGAAACCGGAGGCGCGGTGGTTGAGCTGGCCGAAGCCGAATATATGGTTCGCGCCTCGGGTTATCTCAAATCGCTCGACGATTTCCGAACGATCCCGCTCAGGACGGGCGCGGGCGGGGTGCCGGTGACCTTGGGCGATGTTGCTACCATCCAGATCGGCCCCGAGATGCGCCGCGGCATCGCCGAACTCGATGGCGACGGCGAAGTGAGCGGTGGCGTCGTGATCCTGCGCTCGGGCGCAGACGCGCGCAATACGATCAAGGCGGTTCGGGGCAAGCTCGAGGAATTGAAGAAAGGCCTCCCCCCCGGGGTTGCGCTCGTTCCGACCTATGACCGCGCTCAGCTGATCGACGCGTCGATCGACAATCTCACCCGCAAGCTCATCGAGGAGTTTGTTGTCGTCGCGCTCATCTGCGCGCTGTTCCTGTGGCACGTCCGCTCGGCGCTGGTTGCAATCGTCACCCTGCCGCTGGGCGTGCTCGCGGCATTCCTCGTGATGCGGCTCCAGGGCGTCAATGCCAACATCATGTCGCTGGGTGGCATCGCCATCGCGATCGGCGCAATGGTCGATGCCGCGATCGTGATGATCGAGAATGCGCACAAGCGCATCGAACATTGGGAACAGGCGCATCCGGACGAGAAGCTGGAAGGCGGCGAGCGCTGGCGCGTGATCACGCAAGCCGCGATCGAAGTCGGGCCGGCCTTGTTCTTCAGCCTGTTGATCATCACCTTGTCCTTCGCGCCGGTCTTCACCTTGCAGGCGCAGGAAGGCCGGCTGTTCGCACCGCTGGCCTTCACCAAGACCTGGACGATGGCGGCTGCGGCGATACTGTCGGTGACACTGGTGCCGGTCTTGATGGGCTGGCTGATCCGCGGGCGCATCCCTTCCGAACAGGCCAATCCGATCAACCGCGTGCTCACGGCGGCGTACAGACCTGCAATCGATTGGGTGCTGGAACGGCCCAAGACCAGTTTGCTCCTGGCCGCACTCCTGTTTGCGACCGCCGCCTGGCCCGTGTCCCGGCTGGGCGGCGAGTTCCTGCCGGCGATGAACGAGGGCGATCTACTCTATATGCCTTCGGCACTGCCGGGCCTCTCTGCCGCCAAGGCCTCCGAACTGCTCCAGCAGACCGATCGGATGATCAAGTCGGTACCCGAGGTCCAGAGTGTGTTTGGCAAGGCCGGCCGCGCCGAGACCGCGACCGACCCGGCCCCGCTCGAGATGTTCGAGACAACGATCCGGTTCCGTCCGCGCGACCAATGGCGGCCCGGCATGACGCCCGAGCGCCTTGTCGAGGAGCTCGATCGCGCCGTGAAGGTACCCGGGCTCGCCAATATCTGGGTCCCGCCGATCCGCAATCGGATCGACATGCTCGCGACTGGAATCAAGAGTCCGATCGGGGTCAAGGTGTCGGGCAGCGATCTCGCCGAGCTCGACCGGATCGCGCGCGATGTCGAGCGCGTCGCCAAGACGGTCCCGGGTGTCAGCTCGGCGCTCGCCGAACGGCTGACCGGCGGACGCTATATCGACATCGATATCGATCGCCCGGCCGCCGCCCGCTACGGGCTCAACATCGCCGACGTCCAGGCGATTGTCTCGGGCGCGATCGGGGGTGAGAATGTCGGTCAGACGGTCGAGGGGCTCGCACGCTATCCGATCAGCGTCCGCTACCCGCGCGAGTTGCGCGACAGTCCCGAGGCGCTGCGTGCGCTCCCGGTGCTCACGCCCTCAGGCCAGCAGATCACGCTCGGCACGGTCGCGCGGATCAAGATCTCCGACGGCCCACCGATGCTCAAGACCGAGAATGGCCGGCCATCGACCTGGGTCTATGTCGATGTGCGCGAGCGCGATCTCGCGTCGGTAGTTCGAGATCTCAAGACGGCGGTGGGGCGACGCGTGACGCTGGCACCCGGAGTCAGTCTCGTCTGGTCAGGACAGTTCGAATATCTCGAACGCGCGCTCGATCGCCTCATGATCGTCGTTCCGGCGACGCTCGCGATCATCTTCCTGCTGCTCTATCTGATCTTCCGCCGCCTCGACGAGGCCGCGCTGATTATGCTGACTTTGCCGTTCGCGCTTGCCGGAGGCTTCTGGTTGCTGTGGCTGCTCGGCTATCACCAGTCGGTCGCGACCGGGGTCGGCTTCATCGCGCTCGCCGGGGTCGCCGCCGAATTTGGGGTGGTGATGCTCATCTATCTCAAGAGCGCGCTTGCCGAACGTGGCCCGCATCCCGGCAGCGACGAGATCGCGGCCGCGGTCCGCGAGGGTGCCCTGCTGCGCGTGCGTCCCAAAGCGATGACGGTCGCTGTGATCATAGCCGGGCTCCTGCCGATCCTTGTCGGCAGCGGTGCCGGATCCGAGGTCATGCGCCGTATTGCCGCACCGATGGTCGGCGGCATGCTGACCGCGCCGCTATTGTCGATGTTCGTCATCCCCGCAGCCTGGATGCTCATGCGCCAACGGCGCGTAAGACCCATGTCCCCCCCTGATCAATCCCCAAGGAGATCAAGATGATGATGGCACGTTACTGGACGCCCGTGCTCGCGCTCGCTGCAGTGCTGGGCGCTTGTGGTGAAAAGGCCGCAACCGACAACCCTGCCGCTACGGCGGACAATGGCGCCGGCGCGACATCCGCGACCGACGCGGCTGCAAAGGCCGCGCGCGGAAGGGGGACGATTACTGCAATCGATCTCGGGGCGGGGTCCGTCACGCTGGATCATGGCCCCATTCCCGAGGTCAATTGGCCGGCAATGACGATGGCCTTCACGGCCGATCCCGGACTGCTGGCAGGCCTGAAGCCGGGAGATAAAGTCAGCTTCGAGCTCGCGCTTGGCGATGGCGGCGCCACCGTGACCGCGATCCGGAAACAATGACCCCTGATGGGTCGGCATTCGCGCCGGCCCGTACGACCAGCGTCGATCGACGATCAGGCAACCGCGACCGCTGAGGCTCGTTCCGTCAGCCAGCGGCGACAGGCGAGCACGAGCCCCAGCGAGAAGGCAGACACCAACGCGGTCGCCAGCGGCAACAGTCGCAAGGCCTCGGTCGGGAAGACAAAGGGCAGAAACGGAAAGGCATAGACCGCCGGCACGCGCATGCCGAACAGGCGCAGGAGCGCGGTCATCAGTAGAAGGTCGAGCAGCGCGATCACCAGCCAGGACTCGAACAGGGCGATGAGCGCGATGCCGATGGATGCGGCGAGTGTCAGCACCGCGATCTGCCTGAGCGCCATCCGGGGCGCGTACATCTTCATATGAAGCGACTCGTAGACGACCACCGCAACCGGAGGAATCATCCCGAGATGCGGATATCCGGCAGCGGCGGCGAGCCCGATCGATGCGAGCGTGATCACCAGATAGGCAAGCATTGCCCGATGCGCGAGGGGGGCGCGGCGATCGGCGGGGGAGCGCACCTTGAACAGGAATACGCCCGCCATCAGGATAAAGGTGGTGACACCGATCGAGAGTAGAAAGGACGGATGGGTGGCATTCGTGACGATCGGCAGAAAGCCCGTGGCGAGCGCGGGCGCCAAACTGTAGCGCAGGAGCGCGAAGAAGCCGAGCATGGCAACAAGGACCAGGACGAGTTTGGCCGCGAAGGGCAGCGCGAGAAGGTTGATGCCAAAGCCCATAACTGCCGTGAGCGATGGCCAGATGAAGATCTTTTCGGGCTGCCGCATCCATGATTGCTCGCGCCAGGCCCACAACGCCACCGCCATCGCGGCGATCTCGGGCAATATGATCTCGCGATCGCCAAGTGCTGCCGCTGCGGCAACCATGGCCATGATCAAGGCAAAGGCAGCGCCATAGGGCAAGAGCTCTTCAACTCGATTCCGTATTTCGCTGCGCATATTGGCTCCCGTCGGGCGGCATTGCCCGGATTTTCAGTCTGTCGTCTGGGTCGTGATAGAGCGGGATAGGATGGAAAGGGCAAAGGAACCGGGATGGCGCAGCGGCCATCCCGGTTCCCGTGCGTCAATGCCTGCCGAAGA
Organism: uncultured Stakelama sp.; assembly: GCA_964407945.1. GTDB lineage: Bacteria > Pseudomonadota > Alphaproteobacteria > Sphingomonadales > Sphingomonadaceae > Sphingomonas. The sequence continues at coordinate 23,005 of CAYOXO010000024.1, read as the reverse complement.
GCTTCTGTCCCGACGACCCGAAGGCCATCACGACGAAGCGCTGGGGCTTGCGTCCTGGAACTTCCATGCCTGGCGAGCCGAGCGGCATGCCACCGACCGCGATCCCGCTCATGCCCTTGGGGCGCTGGGCAAGGAAGCGCTTGATGTCGCTAGCCGGGACATGCCCCTCGACCACAACGCCATCAATGACCGCAGTGTGGCACGACCCAAGCGCATCGGGAACGCCGAGCCGCTTGACGAGCGCGGCGCGCGTTGGATTATCGATGATAGTGTGCTTGCGCCCGAGCTGTTGCGCCACCTGTTTTGCCCAGATCCCGCAACAGCCGCAGCCCGGATCGCGATACACGGTCATCTGGCTCGCGGCGTACGCAGCGGACGGCGTCATGATCGTGGCAGTCAGTGCTGCCAGGGCAAGGCGAAATATAGTTGATCTCATTTGAGAAGTCCTTTTGCGTTGAATCAGAACCAGCTTCTGAGGCCGACGAGAAAGCTCCAGCCTCCCGCCTTCTCGCCTGCGGCGCGTGCGAAATCGGCGGTGGTGCCGAAGCGCCGTTCATATTGAACGCCCGCATAGGGCGCGAATTCGGGGATGAACTGGTAACGCAGCCTGAGCCCCGCTTCGGCCGAGCTCAGCCCCGAACCGATACCGAGCTCGGGAATGTCCTGCGCGGACAGCTCGAACTCGATCGCCGGTTGCAGGATCAGTTTCTGCGTGATCCGCTGATCATATTCGGCCTCGAAGCGCGCGGTGATCTCGCCCTTGTCCGAAAGGAAGAGCGACCCGTCGACCTCGAACCAATAGGGTGCCAGGCCCTGGATGCCGAGCACCAGGCTCGTCCGTTCGGGGCCTGCGCGGAAATCATGCCGGATACCCGCTTGCAGATTGAACCAGGGATCGAGCGCGTGGCTATAGAGCGCCTGGACCTCGACATCTTCCGGGCCACCTTCGCCCAGAGTGCCTTCGCCTTCGGACTTGAGCCAGATCCGGTTGATGTCGCCGCCAGACCAGAATTGCGCATCCCAGCCATAGCCGTTGGCCCCGTTGCGCATCGATGTCTCGAGCCGGTCGAGCAGGAATTGCGCGCTGGTCAGCCCGCCATTTTCCTTGAGAAGCATCCGTCGCGACCGGGCCATTTCGTCCGCGCCGAAATAGGCGTCGGCGGCATGCGCCGGGCCGCTGCGTGCGGCGTCGGAAGGACCCGTGACCGGTGGGTCGGAACCCTCGTTCATGACATGGCCGGCATGGGGGTCCGTCGCTTGCTGATCGGCCGGCGCGCGATGCGCCGCATGCGGGTCTGCGGGCTTTGCTGCATCGGGCCCGGCAGGCGGGACATGCCCCGCATGGGGGTCGGCCGCGTCGGCCTGTACCGGCATTGCGTGTCCCGCGTGAGGATCCTGCTGCTGCTGCGCGTAGAGCGCCGGAGCGGGCAGCGTCGTCAGGATGATGGCCGCAAGATAGGTCTTCATGCGGCCTCTCCCTCGTGCGGCCGAACGGTGACGACGCGGAACATCCCGGCATGCATGTGGAGCAGCAGGTGGCAGTGGAACGCCCAGTCGCCGGGGGCGTCGGCGGTCAGGTCGAAGCTCGCCTTGCCGCCGGGGAGCACGTTGATCGTGTGTTTGAGTGGCTGACGCCCCTTCTGGCCGTTCACGACTTCGAAGAAATGACCGTGCAGATGGATCGGGTGCGTCATCATCGTATGATTGACGAGGACGACACGCGCGCGCTCGTTGCGTTCGAAGCGGATCGGCTCGACGCCATCGCTGAACTTCTTGCCATCGAACGACCACATGAAGCGTTCCATATTGCCCGTCAGATGCACCTCGATGGTGCGCGCGGGCGGACGCGGATCGGGATTGGGTTCGAGCGCGACGAGATCGCGATAGGTGAGAACCTTATGGCCGACATTGTCGAGCCCGACCCCGGGGTCGCCGGTTCGGTCGACAGGCGAGAACGCGATCGCATCCATGCCGACGCCGACCGATACGCTTTCGGGAACCTTCGATTTGTCGCGCATGCTCATCGCGCCATGGTCCATCGCGCCCGTAGCGGCGCCCGCCGCGGCACCGTGCGCGCCATGATCCATGCCGCCCATCCCCATATCCTTCATGGTGAGCGTCGGCCGTTCGCGCAAAGGCGGGACCGTAGCCGCCATGCCCGGACGCGGCGCCAGCGTCGCGCGGCCCATGCCCGACCGGTCGAGGGATTCAGCGACGATCGTGTAAGCGCGATCGTCATTGGGCTGCACGACCACGTCATAGGTCTCGGCGGTACCGATCTGGAATTCGTCGACGGTCACCGGTCGTACATTCTGGCCGTCGGACTGGACGACCGACAGGCGCAGGCCCGGGATGCGGATGTTGAAGATCGACATGGACGAGGCGTTGATGACGCGCAGCCGGACGCGTTCGCCGGGGCGGAACAGGCCGGTCCAGTTCTCCTCAGGGCCATGGCCGTTGATGAGATAGGTATAGGTCGTGGCTGACACGTCGGCGATGTCGGCGGGGTCCATCCGCATCTTGCCCCATTTGGCGCGTTCGGAAGGGCTCAGCCTTTCCTCGGGCCCGCCTGCGATCATGCCCGCGAGCGTCTGCTTCTGGCGGTTGAAATAGCCGCCTTCCTGCTTCAGCCGCGTGAAGAGCCGGTGCGGATCGAGAAAGCTCCAGTCGGAGAGCACGATGACATGCTCGCGGTCATAGCCGACGGGATCGACACCCGCGGGGTCGATGACAATCGGGCCATAATGGCCGAGCTGCTCCTGGAGCCCGGAATGGCTGTGGTACCAATAGGTGCCATTCTGCTTGACCGGGAACTGATAGGTGAAGAGCGAATGCGGCTTGATACCGGGAAAGCTGACCCCCGGTACGCCGTCCATCTGGAAGGGCAGGATCAGCCCGTGCCAGTGGATCGAACTGTCCTCGTCGAGGCTATTCTCGACATGAAGGCGGACATTCTGCCCCTCCTTCAGGCGAATGAGCGGCGCGGGTAGCACGCCGTTCAGCGTGATCGCATTGCCCGCGCGGCCGCCGACCATATAGCGGCTCCGCGCAATCTTGAGGTGAATGTCCTCGCCCGCCAGCGTCGGCAAGGTGGCGCGGATTCCGGGCGTGTTGCTCTGCGCCCAGGCGGGGAGGAGGCCGGCGAGCGAGAAACCCGCGGCGCCGAGGGCGCTGGCGCGCAACAGCGCTCGCCGCTCGATAGGGTGGTTCATGTCGTGTCTGTCCTTTGCGCGCCAGCACGCGCCGCCCGCTGCCGGGCGGCGAGACTGGTGCTCGATGATCAGGAAAAGGCCGGGAGCGGTGTCGGTACCGCTCCCGGCGCAAGGATTACTTGCCGGCGGGGGCGGCCGGTGCCTTGGCCTCGCCGGACATTTTCTTGTCGCAGCAGCCCATCTCGCCGCTAGGCTTCGCCTTGCCGTTGCCCATCATCCGGGCATGGCAGGGCATGGCGCCCTTCTTATCAGCCATGCCGGCATGCATCTGATGCGCGGGGCTGGCGGATTGCGCCGATGCTTGGGCTGCGGGGGTGGCGGCCGCCAGTGCGGCTGCTGTCAGAATCATCAACATCGTATTTCTCCGGGAAAATTGTGGGGTTCACATTTCCGGAGCGGGGCGGGGCGGCGGCGCGCGCGCCTCGGGATGGATGCCTGCAAGCGGGCGGGGTTCTCGCGATTCAGGGGCGTTTTTCGCGGCCACAAGCGGAGGGCCGGGCTCGGCGGGGATTGCCTGGAGCGGCGCGCAGGCGCTGACGCACGTCATTGCGGTCATCGGCCGGTGCGTGTCGGGCGCGCTCGTGGCGTTCAGGCAATGGCCTTGTTCGATGCTTCCGAAAGCCAGGTGCGGCGTCGCCGCATTCGCGCCGCCTGTCCCCGCAAGCGGTGACAGGAACAGCGCGAACGCGGCAAGCAGCGACAAGAGCAGTCGGAGCGCCATGATCGTCAGGGGGCGACCCGCTTCGCGACATAGCCGGCAAGCGCGATGGCGCGGACAAATATATCGGCTTGGCCGGTGTCGGAGATCGTCTTGATGCGGACCTGGTTCGTCGGGCGGTCGACACTCACATCCACCACTCCCGGGACTTCACGGACAGCGCGTTCGATATGCGCCGCGCAGGACCCGCACGTCATGCCCTTGACCGAGAACAACAGCATATTGGCGTCCAGAGTTTCCATGCCATTCTCCATGGTCGAGAGCGTCTCCTCGCTTTGAGTCGACCCTTCTATCGACCTTGACATCATGTTAAGGTCAAGCCCGGCTTTTCCAGTTCGCCCGCAGTCTCAGGGCACCAGGAATTCGGGAAGTCAGGTTCATGCGAAGTGCAGATGTCCGGTTTCAGCGACGGCCTGATGCCGACGGTCTGGAATACGCATCCCGAATGCCGATCCCTCGGCACGACGGTAGCGCCGGGCGCACAAGGCTCTCCAAGGCGGGCGCGACATCGTGCGGTTCGGGAATGCCCGGTTGCGCAGCCGCTTGTCATCGTCCGGTAAACGGCTCCGCGAGCTGCGCTGCATAGCCGCGCGGATAATCGGGACGGCCCGCTATCCCGATATCGCCCGCGCGGATCGGGACGCCGGAGAAGCGCGCAGTGCCGAGCATCACATCCCAGAAGGAGGTGAAGAGGCCGAAGTTGACATCGCCCTCTGCCGCCGAGCGGATATGGTGGAAACGGTGCGCGGGTGCGATCGTCCAGACATATCGCAGGATGCCGATCCGCATGTCGACATTGGAATGCTGCAGGATCAGCTGGACCGAGACCGCGGCCGCGAGCCCCCAGGCGACATGTTGCGGCAGCCCCATGAGGAGCAACGGCGATAGGCCGACCAGCATTTCAATTCCCTGATGAAGCGGGTGCTTCATGAGCCCGTTAAAGCCGTACATCCGTTCGACCGAATGATGCGGCGCATGCAGGCGCCAAAGCCATCGCGATTTATGGCTCGCATAGTGCGCAAGCGTGATCCCGAAATCGGCGATCAGGATCGCGAGTCCAAGTTGCACGACATAGGGCTGGGCGACAGGCCAAAGGCCCGTGGCGGGCAGCAATGCGGCAATTGTCGGAATGGCGAGGATCGACACGATATTGGCGCCCTCATTGACCAGCGCGTGCGCGATGTCGCGCAGCGTATCGCCATGATCGCGGTTCCAGATAGGCTCGTAGGGAAGCAGCCGCTCGGCAAGGCAAGATGTCCCGATCGCGGCACCTAGCAGGGGCAGCAGCCACCAGGGGGACTGGCCCGAGCCAACCAGCCAGGCGGCCCCGCCCGCATAGGTAAGGAAGAACAGCGGCGCATAGGTGAACGCGAGAACGGATCGCATCGTACATCTCCCGTGGAAACAGGAGCACGATCTGGCATGCGCGAAAGCACCGGTATTGAACGCAACGCCAGTCAACCATCGACCACGATGACGAGCCCTGCAAGGCCGCGCCCGGGCGAGACGCCGAACCAGCGGTTGAGCTGGCGCGTGAAATGCGCCTGGTCGGCATAGCCGCTCTCGGCCGCCGCACCCGCCAGATTGGCGCCCGCCGCCATCGCGCGCGCCGCCTTCTTCAGATGAATCCATTGACGCAGACGGACGGGAGGAACCCCAAAGGCTTCGATGCTCAGCGTACGCAGCCGGCTCGGGGACACAGCGAGCCGCTGCGCCCAACGGGCAGGGCCTTCCTGCGGGTCGCCATCCGCGATCAGTTGCATGAGCCGGACCGCGCGCGGATCGGTTGGGCCCGGTGCGTCGGGGTCGGTGTCGAGCAGGGTTTCACCCGGCAGCCACCGGCGCAGCGCGTCCTCGAATGCGCGATCTGTCCGATCCAGCGGGCGCCCGGCAAGCCTGGCGGCAAGTAGATTGCCCAGCCGCGACTGAGGTTCGACATAGAGCGATCGCACGTGACGGCCGGGCGGGGCGATACGGTGCCGCACATTGGACGCAATCAGCACCCCGCCAGCGACCAGCATGCTCGCTGTTTCGTCGGCAATCGTCACCGGCCCGTCAATGCCGATGCTCATCTGGATCGCCAGATGGCGATGCGGCGCATTATCCCCGATCGTGCCGTCGACGACCGCGAAGCCCTTGCCGATATAGAGGTGGCCCGACCAGCCTCTGGCGAGTCCGTCGGCGGCGTGCGGTGTCATCGCATAGCTCTCAGGCGAGGTATCGGTCCCAGCTCGCATAGTGTGCGGCCGTTCGGGCGGCCGCGTGACAGGCTGAGCGGGACCACCCACGCGCCGGCGATGAATGCTGAGGCTGATGACCTCGGCCAACGCCCCGGCGACGCCTTCGTCGCTTTCAACATCGAAATCGAGCGCATGGGCCGGTTCCGGCGGATCTGGTGGACCAGCGCCTGGTGGGCCCGCGCGATGAAACCGCCGCTTCCCGTCACGAGCATCACGTCCTTGTCGGCCATATCAGCTCCCTGCGCGCGAGCATGGGCAAGTCGGGCGCCCACTCTGTCAAACGGCTCATGTCGTCCAGTCCCTCGCAGGGCGAGGTGCAGCGCACGCAGGACCCTCTGTGCAACAGGCCATGCCGCATGCAGGCGAGGGAGAGGCCGCGCCCCTGCGTTTCATGAGCGGTGGGCAAGGAGGATGAACATGAATCGCGCCCGGCTGAGCAAGATGATGATGGCGATGATGATCCTGGCGCTCGTGCCCGCAGCCCCGGCCATCGCGCACGAGAATCATGCGGCGCTGGGCGCCGGTCCGGAAGCCGATAGTGCCGGGGCCATGCCCGCCATGGAAGACGGTGCCATGGCGGGCGAAGCCATGGAGGATCACGGCATGGCGGCGGTCGAGCGGCGCAACAAGAGCTTTGGCGAACGCCTGACGAGCTGGCTGGGCCGGCTCCACAGCGTCGCGGTCCATTTTCCGATCGCGATGATCGTTGGCGCATTTCTCGTCGAGCTGTTCGGGCTGTGGCGGCAGACGTCGCGCTGGCGCGATGCTGCCCGGACCATGCTCGTGGTCGCAGCCGTCGGCACGCTCGTCGCGACCGTTCTCGGCTGGTTCGCAGGCGGCTTCTATTTGTACGACCGCAATCCGGTGCTCACGCTGCATCGTTGGCTTGGGACCCTGATCGCCGCCGCCACGGTGCTGCTCGCATGGATCGCAACGCGCCCTCCGCGGCTGTCCGAAGCGCCGCGCCGGCTTTACTGGTGGCTGCTCTCGTCGCTGACGATCGCGGTCGCGATCCAGGGATTTCTTGGCGGCACCTTCATGCATGGCGGGCTGTGGCATCTCGCTTTTTAAGGAAGCGGGGCCGCCATAGGCCTGTGACGGATACCCAAAAATGGAGAAGATAATGCGGCAACGAAACTGGAAAGGCATGTGCGGTACAGCGGGGCTGGTACTACTCGCGGCCTGCAACAACGACCCCGCTAGCCAGCAGGCGCCGGACACCGCCCGCACCGTGGCCAACGACGTTGTCGACGACCTGACCGGCACCACCGGCAATCTGCCCACGGAAAACGTCGCGGTTCCGTCGGGCAAGGCCGTCGGGGCAACCGGTGGCCATTCAGCGCACCAACGTCCCGAGCCGGCGCCGCAACCCCGTTCCAAGCCCGCGCCGAAGCCCGATGGCGAGGCCAAGCCGGTGGAGCACCCGCCAGGTCACGACATGGGCAATATGCAGAACTGAATTCAGTGCAGCAATTGGCCGAGGAAGGCACGCGCGCGCGGATGTTCGGGCTGCGCGAAGAATGCGGCGGGTGGGCGGTCCTCCAGGATCACGCCCGCATCCATGAAAATTACGCGGTCGGCGACTTCGCGGGCAAATCCCATTTCATGGGTGACGCACACCATCGTCCGGCCGTCGCGTGCCAGATCGATCATGACTTCGAGCACTTCCTTGATCATCTCGGGGTCGAGCGCGGATGTGGGTTCGTCGAAGAGCAGGATTGCGGGCGACATGCACAATGCGCGTGCGATCGCGGCGCGCTGCTGCTGACCGCCCGACAGCTGCCCGGGATATTTGTGCGCGTGCCCGGCAATCTGCACGCGCTCGAGAAATTCGAGCGCCTGGGCGTTGGCCGTTGCCGGAGCCTCTCCTCGCACCAGCCGCGGTGCCAGCGTGCAATTGTCGAGGACCGACAGATGCGGAAACAGATTGAACTGCTGAAAGACCATGCCGGTCTCGCGCCGCGCCGCGGCCGCTTCGCGACTATTGCCCGCTATCGACACGCCCCCGATCCGGATCTCGCCCGCCTCCGGGAGCTCCAGCCCGTTCATACAGCGAATGAGCGTCGACTTTCCCGATCCCGAAGGGCCGCAGATCACAATGCGTTCGCCCGGCGCCACCGACAGGTCGATATCGGCAAGCGCGCGATAGTCGCCATAATATTTATCGACGCGCTCGAAACGGATCGCGGGAGGCGCCGCGGACACCGAAGGCGGGTTCATCGGCCGCGCGCCCGGCCGAGCCGTGCAAAGCCGCGCTCGAGATCGGCGATCAGGTCGTCGGGATCCTCGAGCCCGGCATGAATTCGGATCAGCGCGCCCTCTGACGGGGTCGTGCGGTGCTGACGGATCGGAGCGGGCCAGGCGGGCACGATCAGGCTCTCATAGCCGCCCCAGCTCGATCCCATTCGGAAGAGGTCGAAATGGTCGAAAAAGGCCGATGCCTCGCGCATGTCCATCGGGTCGAGGAGCACGCCGAACAACCCGCTCGCGCCCAGATAGTCGCGCTGCCATATCGCATATCCGGGATCGCCCTCCAGTCCGGGATAGAGAATGCTGCGCACTTCGGCGCGGCCCTGGAGCCAGCCGATGAGCGCGCGCGCGTTCCTTTGATGGCGTTCGAGCCGGACATCGAGCGTTCTCAGACCCCGGTGAACCAGATAGCAGTCGTCGGGTGCGGCACAGATGCCGAAGCGCGCCGCCATGTCCTTGAGCGTCGCGTAAAGCGCGTCCGATGCGGTGCTGAGCGCGCCCAGCATGACGTCGGAATGTCCCGACAGATATTTGGTCGCCGACGCGATCGAAATATCGACGCCATGGGCGAGCGGGCGGAAATAAAGCGGCGTGGCCCAGGTGTTGTCGAGCAGGGTCACGATGCCGCGCCGCCGCGCCGCCGCGGTGACTGCCGGCACGTCAATCATTTCGAAGGTCTGTGAGCCCGGCGCTTCCATATAGACCGCGCGCGTCCTGTCGCGGAACTGGTCGGCGATCGCGGCGCCGGCAAGCGCATCGAAATAGTCGACCGCGACGCCGAACCGCGTCAGCACCTCGTCGAGGAAGCGTCTTGTGGGGCCATAGACGCTGTCGACGACGAGAACATGGTCGCCGGCGCCAAGAACCGCGCTGAGCGCCAGTGTAATCGCACTGGTCCCGGAAGGGGTCAGCACACAGTGCTGCCCGCCCTCGATGGTCGCGATCGCGTTTGACAGGGCATAGGTGGTCTGGGTCCCGTAGAGCCCATAGATCACCTCGTCATAAAGACCCTGATGACGCGCCATATATTTCTCGACGCTGTCATAGACGATCGTCGAGGCCCGGTGCACCGGCGGATTGAGCGCGCCGCCTTGGAGGCGGGGCGCAGGCCCCGCATGCGCGACTCGCGTCGCATCGCGCATCGCCAGGAGGGCGTCGCCGGTCGACGGGGAGGGGCGTTGATTCATTGTGGATCCTGTGTGGTTGAAAAGGGAAGACGGGTCATCGGCCACCCCGGTGAAGATGGCGCTCGACGCGCTGGCTGATGCGCGAAAGCTGGAAGCACAGCGCGAAGAAGATCGCGCCGCTGAACAGATACGCTTCGGCGAAATAGGGCCGCCACGCGATCTCGACATAGGACAGCCGGGTCGTCTGCAAGAGGTCGAAGATGCCGACGATCAGGACGAGGGTGGTGTTCTTAACCTCGCTGATCGCGGTGCTGACGATGCCCGGCAGGCTGACCTTGAGTGCTTGAGGAAGCACGATGCGACGGGTCGCCTGCCAACGGCTGAGGCCAAGCGCTTCTGCCGCTTCGGTCTGGCCCTTGGGGACCGCGATAAGCCCGCCGCGGATCGCCTCGGCCATATAGGCGGCGGTAAACAGGATGAGCGCGATCTGGACGCGCACGAAGCTGTCGATGTCGAGCCACGCGGGCATGAACAGCGGGAACATCACCGCGGCCATGAACAGCACACCGATGAGCGGGACCCCTCGCACGAGCTCGATGAAACCGGTCGCAAGATAGCGGATGACGGGGAGTTGCGAGCGGCGTCCGAGCGCGAGCGCGACAGCGAGCGGAAAGGCGCCGGCGACTGCGGTGGCGGCTAGCAGCAGGGTTACCGGAAGCCCGCTCCATTTTTCGACGGGCACATAGGCAAGGCCGCCGAAGCCACCGCGCATGAGCAGGAAGCCCGCGACCGGCAGGGCGAGCAGAGCGGGCAGCAGCGCCGGATGCCAGAAGCGTCTGGATGACCCGGCGACCAACCCGACCGCGAACAAGCAGACGACGAGGATCGCGCGCCATTGTTGGTCTTGCGGATAGGTGCCGAACAGGATCAGCCGGTGATTTTCGCGCAGGAACAGCCAGCAGGCACCGCCCGCCGCACGGCAGTCGGCGGGCGTGCCCGACCAGACCGCATCGACCAGGGCCCAATCGGCCAGCCGCCAGAGTGCGATGCCCGCAATGCCAAGCACCAGCGCCGAGACCAGCGCCTGACCAGACGTCGCAAACAGCGTGCGCCGCGCCCAGCGACCAAGGCGCATCGGTGAGCCGAGATCGATGGGCTGGGCATTGCCGAACGCCTTGCCAGCGGTCGCTGAAGGCCCGACCGACCAGCCGTGCCGCCGCGCCCAGGCGGCGGTCAGCGCTGCAATCGCGAGCGAGAGCGTGAGGAAGGTCATCACGATGAGGAGAACGCCCTCGATCGCCTGGCCGGTTTGGCTGACCATGGTGTCGATGACCGAGACAATCTCGGGATAACCGATCGCGACGCCGAGCGAGCTGTTCTTGACCGTGTTGAGATGCCAGCTGGTCATCGGCGGGAGGATGACCTTCAGCGACTGGGGAAGAACGACATGCCGGAAGCGCTGCCAGGCGTTCAGGCCCAGCGCGGTCGCCGCCTCGCTTTGCCCGGCAGGGACCGCAGCAAGGCCACCGCGCACGATCTCGCCAATATAGGCGGCGGTGTAGAGCGTGAGACTGACGATGAGCGTCAGCAACTCGGTCGACAAGGTGAGGCCGCCCTCGAGATTGTAGCGACCGTGCGCGGCAAGCTCGACCTGCGGCAGGCCGGCGACGGCGACAAAGACGACCGGCATCACGGCGATCGCGGCGAAACGTCCGCTTGAACGCCGGGCCGGGCACAGCCGGCGCAATCCGAGCCAGACCGCGATCCCGGCGGCGAGGCCGAGAAGAAACCCGGCCATCATGCTGCCCGGGGCCGTGAGGGCGGGCAGCATCAGTCCGCGATTGGACAGGCTGATTCCGCCCAGTGCCGGCGCGTCCTCGACGCGCGGCAGCATGAACAGGAAGAGTGCGTAGCAGACGAACAGCTGGAGCAGCAGCGGAAGGTTGCGGATCACCTCGACATAGCCGCCCGCCGCGCGCGACAGCAGCCAGTTGCCCGACAGCCGCGCCATGCCGATGGCGAAGCCGAGCAGCGTCGAGAGCAGGATCGCGACGCCGGAGACGAGCATGGTGTTCAACAGGCCGACGAGGATCGCGCGTCCAAAGCTCGCCGCGGGGGCATAGGCAATGAGCGTCTCGCCGATCGCAAAGCCTGCGCGATCGTCGAGAAAGCCGAAGCCCGTATTGATATTGCGCTCGGCGAGATTGGCCTGGGTGAGGGATGCAAGCAGGCCAAGCAGCGCCAGCGTCAGCACCACAAGCCCGGTCTGAATGAACGCCACCTTCCAGTTGCGCGTATGCGGCGACCGGGGCGATAGAACGCGAGCGGTCATCGCATCGGCAGCGGATAGAGAAGTCCGCCGTCCCTGTAGAGCCGGTTATAGCCTCGCTCCACCCCCAGTGGCTTGACGTAGCGCGCATGGAGTTCGCCATAGTTGCCGACGCCGAGAATGGCGCGATAGGCCCAGTCTTCGCGCAAGCCCAGCGCGCGCCCGAAGCCCGGAATGACGCCGAGCATCCGCTGGATCTCGGGATCGCGCGTCGTGCGTCTGAGCTCGGTCACATTGGCTTGGGTGATGCCCTGCTCCTCGGCGGCGATCAGAACATTCAGTACCCACTTGCTGATGTCGAACCATTGCTCGTCGTCGCTGCGCACGACCGGGCCCAACGGCTCCCGGGTCAGGAATTCGGGAAGCACCTCATACTCCTCGGGGCGCTCGGCATCGGACAGGCGGATCGTCGTGAGCGTATAGGCGTCCGTGGTCATCGCGTCGCAGCGACCTGCAAAGAAAGCGAGCTTGGCTTCTTCGGGATGCTCGTAGACGACGGGCCGGAAACGCAGGCCGTTGCGCAGAAAATAGTCGGCCGTATTGAGCTCGGACGTGGTTCCCTTGCTGATGCAGATCGTCGCGCCATCGAGATCGCGCGGGCCGCGAATGCCGAGCCGTTTGGGCACGAGAAAGCTCTGCCCGTCATAATAGAGAATACCGGTGAAATTGAGCCCGAGCTCGGCGTCGCGCGTCAGCGTCCAGGTCGTGGTCCGTGACAGGATATCGGCCTCGCCGGTCTGGACCACGGTGAACCGCTTGTTCGAAGCAACCGGCAGAAAGCGGACCTTGTCGGGATCGCCCAGCACAGCGGCCGCCAGCGCGCGGCAATAGTCGGCGAACAGCCCGCGCCACTGGCCTCGCGCGTCGAGGAAGGACATGCCGATCTGACCGGTATGGATCGCGCAATTGAGGACCCCGCGCGATCGGATCTTTGCGACGGTCGAGCTATGCCCGGCCGGGCTGGCCGCGACGCGCGGCGCAGCCGGTTGCGCCTTGGGCCCGGGCGCGTCGGTTCCGCTACTGCAGCCCGTGATGCCTGCCATGAGCGCGATCGAGACAATGAGGGTACGCACTATTTCCCCCGTATCGAAACTGTGATTAGCCTCGCCGGCCTGACAGGGGACAATCTGCCATGAATTTGCGCCAGCTCGAGGCATTTCGGGCCGTGATGGTATCGGGCTCGGTGACGCAGGCGGCCAAGGCCATGAACCTGTCCCAGCCTGCCGTGTCCAAGCTCATCGCCGAGCTCGAACATGCCCTGGGCTTCCGGCTTTTCCTGCGCGCCAAGGGCAGCGTATTGACGGTGACCCCCGAAGCCGAATTCTTCTTCCATGAGGTCGAACGCAGCTTTCTCGGTATCGAGGCGCTGAAGCGCACCGCGCGCGACATTCGCGAACTGAGTACCGGCCATTTGCGGATCGCCGCGCTTCCGGCGCTCGCGGTCAGTTTTCTGCCGCGCGTGATCCGCGCCTATCGCGAACGCTATCCCGCGATCACCATCCAGCTTCAGACGCGCAGCTCGTCCACCGTCCGACAATGGATCGCCAATCAGCAGTTCGACCTCGGGCTGGCGACGCGCGCGCGCGACATGCCGGGCATCACCATGGAGCGCTTCATGCGTTGCGCGGGCGCCTGCGTGCTTCCGCCGGGCCACAGGCTCGCCGGCCTCGACGTGATCACGCCGAAGGATCTCGAGGGCGAACCGTTCATATCGTTGGCGCTCGAGGATCCCACACGCCGCCGCGTCGACCTCGCGTTCGAGGACGCCGGCGTGGAACGCCAAATGGTGATCGAAACCCAATATGCGATGGCGATCTGCGGCCTTGTCCTTGAAGGGGTCGGCTGTTCGATCCTCAATCCGGTCACGGCGCGCGACTTCGCGTCGCGTGGGCTGGTCGTGCGCCCGTTCATGCCCCGGATCAGCTTCGAATATATGCTCTTCCGGCCCTCGCTCAGGCCAGCGTCGCAAGCCGCCGACCGCTTCGTCGAGCTGATGATCGAAATTCGCGATGCTATGGTGGCGGAGGGCGCGCTTGGCGATCCGGTTTGAAGGACCATGAGGCGGGGGAAACCCCGCGCCTCGACATGGCGCGGGATCGGTTTGGCGATGGCGCTGCAGCATCGACCTAGAACTTGGCCGTGCCGCGCAGGTACCAGAAACCGCCGTTGAAGCCGGTCGGCGCGAAACGCATATAGTCGATCCCGCTCGCCGTCTGCGAGGCACGCCGTTCGCGATCGGGATAATTGTCGAAGATATTCTCCGCGCCCGCCGCGAGCGTGAAGCGATCGCTCAGCTTGTAGGAGACCTCCGCGTCGAACAGCCATTCGGCGCCGCCGGTCTGGTCGGCCGAGGGGATCGCGCCATAGTCGGTCCATTTGCCGTAATAGCTGCCGCGCGCCGTGAAGCCGAACCGGTCGCCCGCATAGGTGAGCGCGAGATTGCCGCGCCATTTGGGGACGAAGCCCTCGAGTTCGAGCAGCCGCTCGCGATCGGTGGTGATCACGGTCGAGGCGCGGATGATCTTGGTGCTGGTATAATTGGCATTGGCCATGAGCGTGGCTTTGCCGCCGAGCATGTCAAAGCCCCAGGTCAGCACCGCATCGACGCCCTGGGTTCGGCTGTCGAAGGAGTTGGTGAAGAAATTGACCTGCTGGAAGCTGGCGCCGCCGGGGATGCCGAGCGCCTCGAGCTGGTCGCGCTGCGCCTGGGTCAGGGTGAAATTGCCCGAGAGCGCGATGCGGTCCTTCACCTTGATATTGAAGTAATCGAGCGTGAAGGTGAGCCGCGAGGCCGGCGTCAGCACCAGGCCGGCGGCGATGTTGAACGAGTCCTCGGGCTTGAGCGGCGTCGCACCCAGGAAGCGCGCCACGGGATTGAGCGGCGGCAAGATGCCCGCGGTCAGCGGTGCCCCCGTCACCGAGTCGATATTGGTCTGGACATTGGCGGCATTGGACTGGCCGGGGGTGGGGGCGCGAAACCCGGTATTGATCGAGCCGCGTACCGCGATCGCTTCGGAAAACTTGACGCGCCCATTGACCTTCCAGTTGAAGGTCGAGCCAAAGTCCGAGAAATCTTCATAGCGCGCCGCAAAACCGTAGCTCAGCCAATCGGTGAGATCACCCTCGAGCGCGCCATAGGTTGCCCAGTTGGAGCGCGCGAACGTGCCCGCCTGGATCGGGCTGAACCCGGGAAAACCGCTTGCGCCCACCGGGAGCCCCACGCGATCGGTGGGGTTGGGCGTGTCGGGGTCGAGCACCGAGGCATAGGGACCGACAGCCCATGAGGCGGGCTCGCCGATCGTGATCTCGTAGGTCTCGCGCCGGAACTCGAGTCCGCCCGCGAGATTGACGGGCGAGGCGAGCCCGAGCTCGATCGGATAGCTCAGGTCGATGTTGAGGTTGAGTTCGCGCTGCTGAAGCTTGCCCGCGCCGAATTCGGTGGGCGACGACAGACCGAGCGAGGGGTTGACGGTGTTGCTGATCCGGTAGGCCGCGCTGTTGGTGCCGTAGGACAGGCTCATGTCATAGGCGAGATCGCCGAGCATCTTGCCGCGTATGCCCCCCGCGATCGCCGCGTCGCGGATCGTCGCACTAAAATCAGGGGTGAAGCCGCCGGGATATTTGTCGCGAAAGCTGAAGCGCGGCCCGCCCGGCTGGTTGGTGAGCGGGATGCTCGTGGCGATGAAGCTGGTGGCCGGATGACGATAGAAGAAGCCCGTCGTGCCAGCGCTCCAGCTATAATTGCCGAAGCTGTAGAATTCCATGTCGTCACCAAGCTCAACGCCTGCGTTGACGAAAATGCGCGCCGCTTCGGCGTCGGGATTGCCCCAGCGCTGCGCGGGGACGGGGACACCCTTGACGCCGGCGTCGATCAGCGCCTGCGCGTCGGGCCGCTGGATGCCGCGCGAGGTCTTTCTCGTCTTCACATATTCGCCGCTGATATTGACGAAGCCCTGAGGGGTGAACGGCAGCCCGATATTGCCCTGGACGAGCCAATCGGCGCCGTCGCCCTCATAATATTGGCCATAGCGCGCGATCAGCGTGCCGCCGTCGCGGTCGTCGCGCAGGCGGAAGTTGAGCACACCCGCGATCGCGTCCGAGCCGTAATTGGCCGACGCGCCGTCGCGCAGCACTTCCAATTGCCCGATCGCGATGGACGGGATCGCAGCGAGATCGGGGCCTTGCGAGCCGCGGATATAGGGGATGTTGGTGAACTGGACGGTCGCACCCCGGTGACGGCGCTTGCCGTTGACGAGCACGAGCGTTTGATCGGGCGGAAGGCCGCGCAGCGAAAAGGGGCGGGTGAAGACCGCGCCGTCATTGCTGACCAGCCGCTGGATGTTGAGCGAGGGCACCTGTTTGCGAAGAATGTCGTTGGTGTCCGAAGATCCCTGGTTGAGGAGCTGGTCCGAGCTCAGGATATCGATCGGCGTAGGGGATTCTGCTGCGGTCAGGTCGTTACGGCGCGTGCCCGTCACGACGATGTCCTGAACGGTTTCCTGCGGTGCTGAAGCCGAGGCTGCCTCGCTCGCCTCCTGCGCTGCAAGCGCTGCAGGGAGGGCTGCGCTGGCGAGGAGCGCGAGCGCCAAGCGGCTCGTTGACTGATGCAACCGGCAGGCACGGACTCTCGACATGCAGCTTCTCCCCTCATTATTTTCGGATTTTTGCGGCGCAGCGCCTCGGCTCCAGCCGGTGTGGATCGTCTAGGGCGTATGCGGCGCATCGACCATGATAAATGAATACTCATCGCGCATTACGAGGGGGCGATAAGAAATAGTTATAGGTTCGTCGGGCTGGCGGGTACCGGCATCCGCGATGCGTACTGCAGACAGCGCACCGATGCGGATCGCGCCATCGCGAACCTCGTGCCGCGCGCTCAAGGCGCGTCGCGCAGGCGGCATCGAACGCGATGCCCACCCTCCACGCCATGGCGCGACGCTGCGGCGCAACCGAACTACATGTCCATATTGGGAGAGATCATCCCGAGCCATGCAATGAGCGCGAGGATGACCAGCGCAGCGCCAGTCTCGAATGCAAGGCTGAGGCGCAAGAGTCGAACTGCCTGTGCGCTGTCGTTGAGCAGGATCGCGCGCTCGAGCCTGGGTGTGAGCCGGAATCGGTTGAGCGCGGCCAGGCCGAGCATGGCGAAGAACAGCAGCAGTTTCAGCAGGAGCAACTGGCCCCACAGGCTGGTCGCGAGCGCCGGCAGATTGTCCGCGCCCAGGATAAGCCAGGCGTTGATGAGCCCCGTCACCACGAGCAACGCTACAATGATGCCCCCGGCCAGCGAAAAGGCATCGAGTGCGCGGCGCGCGGTATCGAGCCGGTCGGCCCCAAACCCTTCGAGCGGTGCGGCGAGCAGGAGAATGAAGCAGACGAGCGCACCGATCCACGCGCCCGCGGCCAGCAAATGGACGATGTCGGAGCCGAGATGGAGGACACCGGCATTCCCTTCCGAGGCCGCCCCATGCCCGTTCCAGGCGAGCGTCGCGAGCGCGACGGCACCGGCCATGGCGACCGCGCCGAGGCGCGCGCGCCCGCTGCTGCGCCCCGGCCGCAGGACGATGATCACCAGCAGGAGCGCCGCGCCGCGCCAGAGCGCCGCCTTGCCGGGCGGTGTTTCGAACAGGACGAGCGACAATGTTTCCCAATCGACCGAGGCCGGGGACACGCCGGCCATGCCGGCTGCCATGACGACCGTACTCGCGCCGGTCAGCACGAGCCCCAGGATGGCGGTGCCGCGCAGCAGCGCGCGTGCCGGCAGGAAACGGGCGGGATCATGGAGTGCCAGGGCACAAAACAGCGCCAGGCCAAAAAGGAGCGTCAGGTCCGCATATTGCGCAAACCTGACGCCCAGTGCGACGATGTCGGGCACGGCTCAACGCACCGCGAAGTCGAAACGGTCTTGGACGCGATGCGTGTCGGGGGAGGCGGCATGCCCGCTGAGCACAAAGGCGGTTGGCGCGTAAAAGGCGGCGACGCGGGACATGCATTACTCCTGATGGTGTCAAGGCCTAGAACGCGGCGCGCGCGCGAACCCCTCGCCCGTCGGAAAATACGCGCTGCCGCGAGGGATCGGGGCGTGGCCTGCGTTTTCGCAGATGGAAGGCCCGGACATGAACGACAGCGATCTCGACAGGCTGATAGCCCGTCTCGCAACAGCGACCGTCGATCCGCGTCTGGCAGCGTGCGATGCGGAATGGCTGGCGGGTGCGCTCGCGCAGAGGCGTGGTGCCCGGAATCGCCTGAAAATCGGCAGCATGGTTGCAGCTGCGGCGCTCCTCATCGGTATCGCGGGCGGCGGACACGACAGAGGCTATGATGCCCGTGCGGAGCTCTTCCCCTTTGTGCCAGCCTCGGCGGTCACCTTCGCTGACAAGGCCGCTATATGAAGGCCGCGTGGCGGCCCGCTGCGGATTGCCCCCACACAAGTTGCCCCGCTCGAGCAGGCCTTCGAAGCGAACATGCGTGGCGCGAGCCGGGTTTCGGGGGACGCAATACCCGGCTCGCCCAGTCGCCGTGAACGTCCGCTGCAACCGATCCCGAGACGAAGTTCAACGCAAGAGGAGAAGATGAAGATGCGCAAATCGGCACTGGCGATCCTGCCTGGCCTCTTCCTGTTCGCGACGCCCGCGCTCGCACAAGACCAGCATGCCCAGCATCGCCCGTCAGCGGCGAGCGCGGGTGTCGAGGCTGTGCTCGGCAGGTACAAGGCCGCGATCGAGAGCCTCGATGGTTCGAAGACCCAGGGCTTGTTCTCGCCCGATTCCGAGGTTGTCGAGAATGGCAAGCGCGAGGGCAGCTTTGCGAATTATCTCGCGCACCATCTCGGACCCGAGCTCACCGAGTTCCGCAGCTTCAAATTTGCTGATTATAAGGTCGATGTCCGGATTGAAGGCGCGCTCGCGCTCGCGACCGAGAGCTATAGCTTTCGCGTCGAGCTCAAGACCGGCGACGCGATCGAACGTCAGGGGGTTGCGACCAGCGTCTTGAAGCGCGTCGGCGAAGGCTGGCAGATCATCAGCATGCACAGCTCGTCGCGCAAGCCCAAGCCCAAATCCTGATCTTGAAGGGGCGCGGAAGGCTCGCTCCAGCCTTCCGCGTCCGCAGCGATGGAAGCTGGCCGGCGCCGGAACGGGATCGCTCCGGCGCCGGAGCCGGTCAGAAGAAGTAGCGCAACTGCACGCCATATTGGCGCGGCTCGCCATAGACGGTGAGCGGCAGATCGGGGTTGGAGACGCCCGTCGGATCGGTGCCCACCGCCTTGTAGCTCGCATAGCGCTCATTGGTGAGGTTGCGCCCGTAAACCGCCAGTTCCCAACGTTCGTTCGCGGGCTGCCAGGCAATGCGACCATTGATCAGCATTGAGCTGTCTCCCGCGTACCGCGCGTCGTTGTTGGGCTTGAAGAAGACCTTGTCGCGCCACGCAAGGTCCGTGCGCAATACCAGGTCGCCGCGGGTGCCGACGGGCAGCTTGTACTCGCCACCCAAGGTGATGTTCCATTTCGGCGCGTTGGGAAGCCGGTTGCCCTTGAGGCTGTTGCCCTGGTCGAAATAGACATCATAGCGGGCGTCGAGCCAGGCGAGGGTCGAGGTCAGCGTGAAGCGCTCGGTCGGGCGTGCCATGATCTCGGCCTCAACGCCCTTGATCGTCGCCTGGCCGGCATTGGTCGTGCTCGCGACGCCGTTGATATACTGCACGACCTGGAGGTTGGTGTAGTCGTAATAGAAGGCTGACAGATTAGCGCGCAGCCGCCGGTCGAGCAGCGTCGACTTCAGTCCGATCTCATAGCTCCACAGATATTCGGGGAGGAAAGGCTTGCCGTCGCCCAGCTGGAAGCCGCCCGACTTGAAACCGCGTGTGGCCGAAGCATAGGCCATGATATCGTCGCTAATCGCGTAATCGACCCCGAATTTGGGCGTCCAGGCAGTCCAGGATGCCGAAGGCGTTCCGCTGTCGACCTGTACCGCGTTCGAAAACACGCGATAGGCGAAATTCTTTTTCTCATAGGAATAGCGAAGCCCCGCGGTCAGCTTGAGCCGGTCGACGAGTTCGTAGCTCGCCTGGCCGAAGAGCGCGAAAGCGTTGGTCGTGTTGCTCTCGGGGATCGCAAGGCGGCGGCCCGGCTCGAGGATACGGATTTCGTCGCTGCCCTTCTCGTTCAGATAGAAGGCACCCAAGATCCAGCGCAATTTGCCGTCGCCCGCATTCATCAGCTGGAGCTCCTGGGTGATGCTGCGCGACCGCTCGAAAAACTCGATGTTGCGCAGGAACAAGTCGGTCGCATCGACATCGAGGACCTGGACGACCTTGCTCTTGCGCAGCGCGCTGATCGACTTGAGCTTGACGGGTCCGGCGTCGAAACTGACCGTCGACGAAACCCCCCAGGCATCGACGTCATACCGCGGTACCGTGTCGAGCGCGATTTCGTTGCGGCGCGTCGGAATGGTGGCACCGGCAGCGGCGAAGCCCGGCGGGTAGGAGCCGCGGATCGAGGGATAGCCGGTCTCGCGATCCCGGCTGGCATCGGCGCGCAGCACAATTTCGAGATTGTCGGCGGGATCGAGCGCGAGAGTGACCCGGCCGGCGAGATTGCCCTCATTCTGATAGCGCCGGCGCGTGACCGCGTCGCGATAGATGCCGTCGCGCTCATTGCCGAGCAGGGTCACGCGCAGCCCGGCCGTCTCGCTCAAGGGGCCTGCGATCGTACCGCTGAGCGTGCGCTTGCCGTAATTGCCCAGCGTCAGTCCGAGCGTTCCGCTGAGGTCGGTGGTCGGCATCTTCGAGATGATGTTGAGCGTACCGCCCGCCGAGTTGCGCCCGAACAACACGCCCTGGGGGCCGCGCAACACCTCGATGCGCTCGACATCGAACAGGTCCTGATAGCTCGTGGTCGGGCGCGCGATATAGACGCCGTCATAGTGCACCGTCGTGCTCGGATCGGTGGCGACACCAAAGGCTGAGGTGCCGATACCGCGGATGTTGATGATCGCCATCGAGTCATTGGTGATCGAGACACCGGGCACGAAGAACTGCAGATCCTCGACATTGGAAATGCCCGTGGCCGCGAGCGCCTCGCCAGTCATCGCGGTGATCGACACGGGTACCTTCTGAAGGCTTTCCTCGCGCTTCTCGGCGGTGACGATGATCTCGTCGATCCCCTCGTCGTTGCGCGACACCTGTTGCGACCAGGCTGGCCCGGCCGCGAGCACGAGGGCGATCGCGGTCGTGGCCGGTCGACCGATATGCGTCATGCGAATGGAAAACGGGACGTACATGCATCTCTCCACTATGTGTCCCGGGTGTTCGCAGCGCGGCCGCGACCCCGGATGATGTCCAGGAGAGCTGCGGGCGCGCGTCAGCCTCCCGCCCGAAAGCGGCTGTCGTTGCTGACCTTCATGCGGATGCCTGTCGTCCCCCCCGATACCCTCAACAACGGGGCATCGCCGCCTAACCCTCGCACCCCTTCTCAAAAATCTTGATGCCCATCTTCGCGATCGCACCGCGCGGGTAGGGGCCTCCGGCTGCGTAGGAATATCGAAGAGCGGAAACGGACATGGAAACGATCGAAGACAAAATCGCGCGGCTCGCCCCCGAAATCACCGAGCCGCGCCTGGCTGCGCGCGAGGCAGAGTGGCTTGCGGAATTCGCGGCGCAGCCTCGCGGCCGATCGGTTGGCGGCATGATCACCACCTCGAGCGGCGCCATCGCGATGGCGCTCGTGATCGGTGTGCTGGGCGCCGATCCGCGCTGGGGCGCGGATCATACAGGCTCAACGGAGGAGGTGAGCGTCCTCTCGCCCTTCAGTGCCCAGGCGCCGCTCGCGCCTTCCACGCTCCTGCGGGACTGACGCAATGAAGCCCCGCTGGATTGCGGCGATCTTCGCGATCGCCTTCCTCGCCGCCATAATCGGCGCATTCATCGGCCGCGCCTGGTTCGCAGCGGCAGGCCCCCGGGAAACCGAGCTTCACCTGCTGCTCCATGACGAGCTCGATCTCGATGCTGCGCAGGAGGCTCGCCTGACGCGGATCGAGGAACAGTTTGCGGTGAAGCGCAGGGTGCTTGAGCGCCAGGTTCGCGCGTACAACGCATTGCTCGCACGCGCCATCGAGACCGAACATGGCAATGGTCCGTTGGTCGAGGCCGCGGTCGACCGGTCGCACCGGACGATGGGGGCGCTCCAGAAGGAGACGCTCGCGCATATCTTCGCGATGCGGCAGGTGCTCCGGCCCGACCAAGCGGTCAAATTCGATCGGGTCGTCGTCAAGGCCCTTACTGCCGACGGCAAGTGACAATCGCGCTCAGCGACTGCACGGACGGCGAGCTCGTCGGGCTCAGCCGCATCGGGCGGCAGGATGCTTTTGCCGAGATCATGCGGCGGCATCGCGATGCGGTCTACCGGCTGGTGCGCGGCCATGTCGGCGACGCCGACGAGGCGCTCGACCTCACTCAGGAATGCTTCGCTTCGGCTTGGCGCGCCCTCGACCGGTTCGAGGACACGCGCTCGCTGCGCCGGTGGCTGGCAAGGATCGCAATCAACAAATGCCGCGACTGGGGGCGACGGCGCGCGGTCCGCAAGCTCTTCACCTTTGCCGTCCCCATCACCGAGGCGATCGTCGAGACGATCGAGGATCCCGGGCCTGGCGCGCACCGCGAAATATCGGGGCGCGAGGAAGCGCAGCGATTATGGTCGGCGATCGCGAAACTCCCCGCAGGCATGAAGGAGCCGCTCCTTTTGTGCGCCGTCGAAGAGCTGAGCTATGCGGAGGCCGCAGCCGTGCTGCGGATCAGCGCGAAGGCCGTTGAATCGCGGCTCTACCGCGCGCGCCGGAAACTCGCGCGGATTCTCGACGAGGAAGGTTGACCGGCCACCCGAGGGCACGCGTAACCGCTCACCCCCTACGCGTCTGATCGCCCTTGCCGGGGGCAGCACCGCGCCGCCCGACCGAACGGCTGAAAGGCGGGCGGAGCGGGCATGCGCTTGCGATCGAAAGCCGCATCGTCGGCCGCCGGCCATGGCGCCGGCGCGGTCGGACGCCGGTGGGTTCCCGGGCGCCGCGTCCGCGATCGCGCCGCGAGTGGAGCACGGCGCACCCGCGTAATGGGAGCAGGGGCGGGAATGACCGCG
>CAYOXO010000023.1:5593-46557 GCA_964407945.1 uncultured Stakelama sp. | reverse complement strand
TCGCGCCGGCTCGAATCCGCGCATGAGGATACGCGCCGCCTTCACGCCGATCTCGAACGCGCCGTCCGCGCCGCCGAGGAGGATGATCTGACCGGCCTGCTCAACCGGCGCGGCTTCATGGAGCGGCTGGAGGCGGCGGTTGCCGATCCGCAGCGGGTGCGCACCGTCGCGCTCTGCGACATCGACAATTTCAAGGTGGTCAACGACCGCCACGGCCACGATGCCGGCGATCGCGTGCTGCGCTACGTCGCCCGCCAGCTGCGCGACAATCTCGATCCGGAGGTGATCGTCGCACGCTATGGCGGCGAGGAATTCGCCTGCCTGTTCGAGGATCTCGCCCCCACCGATGCCGCGGCGATGCTCGATGCCGTCCGCGCCGCACTCGGCCGCCGCACCTTGCGCAGCCAGGAGACCGGCGCCCCGATCGGCACCATCACCTTCTCCGCCGGAGTCGCGCGGCTGGCCGACGATCCAGCCTATGCACTGCGCGCCGCCGACGCCGCACTCTACGCCGCCAAGCATGAAGGCAAGGATCGCGTCGTCGCCGCGCCGGACGATACCGCGCCCTAAGCGGAATACCGCGTCGAAATATGGGTGCACGGGCATTGGATCGACCGCCGCGCCGCGATATGAAGCCGGCATGCTCCACGATCTGCCTGTGGGAAGGGCGCTCCGCCGCTTCCGCCGCCTGAACGGCATCAAGCAGGGGCATGTCGCCGAGCTTCTTTCGGTCTCGCAAGCCGCCGTCTCGCGCTGGGAAAGCGGCGTGCACGAGCCGGAGGCGCATCAGCGCGCACGCATCCTCGACCTGATCGCCGCCAACGCCAGCAACGCTGCCGACGCCACGCTGAAGCGGCTGATCGAGAGCTCGACGCTCCCCGTCCACCTCGTCTGCGACGCCACCCACAACCTCCTCGCCGCCTCGCCGGAGCGGGCGCGGTCGTGGAGCGGCGGGACGGAGGCATTCCGCGGCCAGTCGCTATGGCGCTTCGCCAGCCCCGAGATCATCGCGGCGCAAGACGGGCTCGCCGACCGCGGCTGGTTCGAGCGTCCGTTCCAGCATTTCCAGTTCGAGACCGGCCACAACGACAGCGACGTCGTCACCGTGCTGCCCGGCACCCTGTTGTGGGAAACCATCCCCCTCGCCGACGGCCGCACCGGGCGCATCTCCACCACCCTCGCCTGACGCGTATATCTTTTACGTGGCCGCGCCGTCCGCGCTCGACTAGCGGCGGGGCATGCATCGTTCCTGGCTTCCCATCCTCGCCCTCTGGCTGCTCGGCATCCTCGCGGCGGCGCAGTTCGCCAAGATGTCCGTCATCGCGCCGATCCTGCGCAGCGGCTTCGGCCTGTCGCTGCCCCAGCTCGGCTGGCTGATCTCGCTGATGGAGGTCGGCGGCGCGGTATTCGGGCTGGTCTCCGGCCTCGCCCTCGCCCGCTTCGGGATGCGCCGCTTCCTGCTCTGGGGCCTCGCGATCCTGTCCGCCGCCAGCCTCGCGGAAGCGTTCGCCACCACCGCATTCCTGCTGTTCGCCGCCCGCGCGGTCGAGGGCATCGGCTATGTCCTCGTCGTCATCGCCGCGCCCACCGCGATCGCCGCCACCGCCGACAACCGGCTGCGCCCGCGCGCGCTGGCGCTGTGGAGCACCTTCGTCCCCGTCGGCATCGCCGCGGGCGGCGCGATCACCGGGCTCGCCGCAGGCATGCTCGGGTTGAGCGGCGTGATGCTGCTCTGGGCCGTCATGATCGCCGCGGCGATGCCGCTCGCACTGCGGCTTCCGCTCGCCGACCTCCCCCCGGCGCGCATCCGTTTCCCCGCCACCGCCGCCTGGATCTCGACCTTCGGCTTCGGCCTCTACACCGTGTTCATCAGCGCCGTGACGATGCTGCTGCCAAGCTTCCTGATCGAGCGGTGCGGCGCAACCATGGGCCAGGCCGCGCTCGTCGCGGGCGTCGCCTCGCTCGCCGTCCTGCCCGGCGCCGCCGCCGCGATGTGGCTGATGCGCGCGGGCGATATCGGCATGCGCCGCACCCTCGCCTTCTCCGCCGTCGCGCTCACCCTGACCGTCCCGCTGGTCCTGCTCCTCTATGGCGATGCGAGCACCGACTTGCTGCGCATCGGCACGATTGCCGTGCTCGCGGTCGCGGTCAGCGGCCTCGCCCCCCCGCTGGTCTTCGCCCGCCTGCCCCTGCTCGCCGGCGCCTCAAGCCCCGAAGACCCGCGCATCGCCACCGCCAACGGCCTCGTCACCCAGTTCGGCGCGGGCGGCGCACTGATCGGCCCGCCGCTTGGCGGCATCATCGTCAGCCTCTGGGGCTGGCAGGGCCTCGGCGCCGCGGCCGGCGCGCTGCTCGTCGCCATCCTCGCCGCCGTGATCGCGTCCGAATATGCCGGACGAGGATCGAAGCCCGCAGCTGGCGAAACCGCCCTCGGCTAGGGCCAGCCGCGCACGATCCCACTCGAATTCAAGAGGTTGCTTGCACCTTGTGAGCTGAGGGACTTGCGCTATTCTGTCGAAATGGCGCGCGATCAAAACGAAATGTCGGATCGGGAGCGCCTGACAGCGGCATTGTCGCGAGTCGCCGCGCAAGACCGCACGGCACTTCGCGAAGTCTATGATCGCACCGCCCCGAAACTTTTCGGCGTATGCCTCCGTATCTCCGGAAACCGTGAAGCTGCCGAGGATATCTTGCAGGACGTGTATCTCAAGGTCTGGAACCGGGCGGGCCGCTTTGATGCGACGCGCGCCAGCCCGATCACCTGGCTCTGCGCGATCGCACGCAACGCCGCGATCGACTGGCGCCGGGCGAATGGCGGGCCGATACTGGTAAGCGAGGACCATGCAGCCGAAGTCCCCGATACGCGCGCGACTGCCCCTGAACGGATCGAAGCCGCGCAGGATCGCGCCCGCATCTTCCACTGCCTCGACGCGCTCGAGGCCAGGCAGGGCAGCGCCATCCGCTCGGCCTTTTTCGACGGTTTCACCTACGCGCAGCTCGCCGATCGCATGAAGGTGCCGCTCGGCACGATGAAGGGCTGGATCCGGCGCGGCCTGCAGCAATTGCGCGAGTGCCTCGGCGATGGCTGAACCGCTTCCCCCCGAACAGGATCTGCTCGCGGCGGAGCTGGCACTTGGCGTGCTCGAGGGCGAAGAGCGGGCGCAGGCGATGCGCCTGTCGCTCGCCGATCCCGCCTTCGCCGCCGCGGTCGATGCGTGGCGCGTACGGCTCGAACCGCTCGGTGAAGACTTTGCAGACGCTACGCCGCCCGATTTGTGGCCGGCGATCGAAGCCCGCCTCGGCGATCGCGGTACGCCCGCCACCCTGCGCCAACTGCGCTTCTGGCGGTGGAGCGCGTTCGGCTCGGGCGCGCTCGCCGCCTCGCTCGCCGCGATCCTGATCTTCGCCCCCGCGCCGGAGCCGGTCACCGTGGTGCGCGAAGTCGTCCGCGCGCCCGATACGATGGCGGTGGCGCAGCTAGGCGGCGAAGCCGGCGCGTCGCTCGCCGCCAATTATGATCCCGGACAGGGCGCGCTGCGCATCCGCGCGATCGCCATGCCGCAAAGCGAGCTGGCGCCGGAACTCTGGGTGATCCCGGCCGACGGCGTGCCGCGCTCACTCGGGCTCGTCAGCGCCAGCGGCACCACCAATGTCGCGGTGCCCGCCCGACTGCGCGCGCTGATCGTCGACGGCGCCACGCTCGCGATCACGATGGAGCCGGTCGACGGCGCACCGCATGCCGCGCCCAGCAGCGCGCCGGTCGCCGCCGGAAAAATCTCGAAAATCTGATCCCTGCCGCATCCGCGGCGCGATCCGCTCCGTAGCTTGGCCAGCACCTCCCCCCGGGGTGCCATCCAAGAGGAGCAGATCGATGACGCGCACTCTTTCCAAACTGGCCTTCGGCCTTGCCGGCGTGGCGCTGGTCGCCACCGGCGCACTTGCCGCACAGAAAAACCCGATGGTCGGCGGCGCCGCCATGTATCCGACGAAGAACATCGTCCAGAACGCGGTCAATTCAAAGGATCACACCACCCTGGTCGCCGCGGTCAAGGCCGCCGGGCTGGTCGAGACGCTGTCCGGACCCGGCCCCTTCACCGTCTTCGCGCCGACCAACGCCGCCTTCGCCAAGCTGCCCGCCGGCACCGTCGACACGCTGGTGAAGCCTGAGAACAAGACGATGCTCACCGGCATCCTCACCTATCATGTCGTCCCCGGACGCATCACCGCGCAGGATATCGCGGCCAAGGCGATGAAGAATGGCGGCAAGGCGATGTACAAGACCGTCGCCGGCGGCACGCTGACCTTCGCGAGGAAGGGCAAGGGCTGGCAGGTGTGGGACGCCAAGGGCGGCCACGCCAACATCACCATTGCCAATGTCATGCAGTCGAACGGCGTGATCCACGTCATCGACACCGTCCTCATGCCCTGAGCTTCCCGGGGGCGGCCCGTGCATCGCGCGGGCCGCTTCGGAAAGCGCGACACAACCCGGGAGGTTTCACATGCCTAGAGTATTTGCAGCGGGCATCGCGGTACTCGCGATCGCCACGCCCGCCCTGGCCCAGGATGACAGGGGCGAGTTCGACGGTTTCTATATCGGTGGCTCGGTCGGCTATGCCGTCCAGAACAACGATGTCGGCGAGAGCATCCTGTTCGATCGCGGCTCGAACGGCAGCTTTGGTGAGACGATCACCACGGGCGCGGGCGCCAACGCCTTCTCGCCCGGCTTCTGCAACGGCGCCGCGACCTCGAACCTCAACACTGCCTGCAGCAATGACAAGGACGGGATCGATTATCACCTCCGCCTTGGCGGCGACCGCCAATATGGCAGCTTCGTCGTCGGCTTCGTCCTTGAGGGCGGCAAGACCGACGTGCGCGACAGCGTGTCGGCGTTCAGCACCACCCCCGCCTTCTACACGATGACGCGCGAGATCGAGTGGAACGCCGCGCTCCGCGCCCGCGCCGGCTATACGCTCGGACCCAAGACCCTGGCCTATGCCACCTTCGGCGGTGCCTATGCCAAGCTCGACCACAGCTTCACCACCGGCAACACCGCCAACGCCTTCGCGGTGACGGGCAGCGATGATGTCTGGGGGTGGCAGGCGGGCGGCGGCATCGAGCAGAAGCTCGGCAGGAATGTCTCGATCGGCGTCGAATATCTCTACAGCCGCTACAATGACGACGATGCCCGCATCCGCGTGACTCAGGGCACCGCCGGCGCGACCAACCCCTTCGTCCTCGCGGGCGGCGCCGATTTCCGCCGTAACTCGAACCGGTTCGATTTCCACGCGATCCGGGCCACCGCCGCCTTCCGCTTCTGACCACGCTGGGCCGGCCCTTCCCGGACGGTCCGGCGCCATGCCGGCGAGGCAGCCACTTCCCCTCGCCTCGCCGGCCCTTTCCGCTTGCCTTTCCCTTGCTATCGGCCGGTCGACCCCTTGTATCGATGTGAGTATGGGATCGGAGTTCCTCACCTTCCCCCCATCCTCTCGCTCAACACCGCCCCGGCCGCACCCAGCCGTCGCCATCGCCGCCGCCCGCTTCGCGCTGCATCCGCTCCCACGCCTCGGCCTGGGCGATCTGCTTCACCCGCGCCTCCGCGCGCAGCCGTCGCTCAAGCGCGTCGAGCTGCTTCTTGAGCGCCGCATCGGTCTCCTCCGGCGTCGCCCGCCGCACCCCGCGCGCCGCCGCGGCCCTGGCCTCCCCGGCAGCCTCGGTCCGCCGCGTCTTCTGCGCCTCGCCCAGCAGCATGCGCAGCAGCGATTCGGAATAGCACCGCCGCGTCCCCACAACCTCACCGCGCACCACCACCGGCTCTTCCCAGCCCTCGACCGCGCGCTCCCACGCGACCTGCTCGATCATCGGCGCCGACCGCTCCAGCGCCGCGGCAAAGTCGCGCGCGAACACCGCCGATCGCTGGCGCAGCCGATAGACCGAGGTATCGGAAATCCCCACCCGCTCGCACGCATCCTTGACCCGCCCGGTCTCCGACAGCGCGCGCAGAAAGGCTCGCCGCCGCAGCCGCGTCCACCCGTCAAAGCGCCCGCGCGCCTCCCCCGGCTCGGCCTCGGCACCGCGGGCGCCGATCCGTGCAGCCTCCCGCGCCGCCACCTCCGCCTCCCATCGCGCCCGGAATTCGGGGCGGCGCTGGCGCCGTCGATAGGCGGTCCCCAACGGTCGCCCGATCGCCTCCGCCGCCCCGCGCACCGTCCCCGTGGCGCGCAGCGCCATCAGGAACGCGGTCTCGGTATCCGCCGTCCATCGTGAATAGAGTTTGTGCATCTTCCCCTCGCCCGCCTGCCCGCATCGAGGGGAATCCAATTATACAAAATGGGGCGTGTAGGAAAGAACATTTTGAGAACATTTTACGCCCATTCCGGATTTTGTTGGATACATGTAGGAATTCGCCGCTCACGTGAATCAGCCCCAACATTGGAGGCTAATCATGTACATCACCGATACTCAGCTCGCGGCGAGCAACGGCGCGTCACTCGTCGGCTTCATTCAGGACGATCCCGCCGCCGTCACCCAGACGGCACAGAACAAGCTGCGCGAGCGTGTTTCTCTGACCGATTTCGGTGTTCTGGCCAACGGTTCCGATGACGGCCCGCGCCTTCTCGCGGCGCTCCAGTATCAGCAGGCCTCGGGTTGCATTCTCGATGCGCCTGCTGGCCGGGTCGTTCGCATCGAAACCTGGACTCGGTTCCAGGCGAATACGCCGCTCTATCTCGAAGGGAATGGCGCGACCTTCCTTTGCGCCACTGGCGCGAGCAGCAAGCCCCTGTTCGAACTCAGGAATGCGTTTTCGATTACCGGATGCGTCTTCGACGGATGGTTCCGCGTCGTCGACAATGATGCGGTGACGGCAACGATCGATCACGGTGTGTTCACGGGTAACCGCTGCGTGAACGCAACGCCGAACGCATCCAGCTTCGCCCATTATCTCAAACTTCCCAATCCGATCGACAGCCTGTGGGTCAGCGACAACATCTTCCTGAACGCCAAGGTTACGCCAATCGATATCGGAACGGACGTGCTGACGGATCAACCCAGCCGACGCCGGATCACGATCCGCAACAATCGCATCGATGGTGTGACGATCGGCGTCGGTCCGGCGCAGATTTTCGGCATGATCGTCGTCGGCAGCGCCGTCTTGATCGAGGGTAATGACATTCGGAATGTGGACGTGGCTCCGAACGGGGCAATCGGCTCCAACGGCGCTTACGGCATCTATGTCAAAGCTACCTTCTGCCGGGTGGTGAACAACCATGTGCAGGGCATCGGTACCAACACGCATCGCACGAATGCCGATCCCAGCCAGATCGTGGGGATCAACCTCAAGGGCTACGATCGCGACCGCGCCTCGATTCCGCACGGATACGCACAGCTTGCGATGAACAACACGGTCGTCGGGATTGGTGGCGACGGCTATGGCGCGGGCTTCTCGACTGATCATCTTGGAACGATGATCGCAGACAATTGGATCGAGAATGTCGGCTATATCGGCATTTCGCTCAGCCTCAGCGCCAGCCAGACCACGGCCACGGATCCGCTCAGAGCCATCAACAACACCGTCCTGATGCGCGCAAGCGGCGGCTTTGCCGGCATCGATGCGGCGGCCAGCCGCGGCTCGATCGCCGTCCAGAACAACTCGATCGACGGTGGATCGGGTCCGTGCGTGCGCCTCAGGCCCATCGGCGCGCCGTTCGCCAGCGCACTCGTCTCCGGCAATCAGCTACGCTGCAACGGCGGCATCGGCATCCAGGTCAGTTCGGACAACTACGATCTCAATAACGTCAATGTCCTGGGTAACGTGCTGCTTGCCGGCGCCTATGGCCTCTACGCCAATGATGGAGGCGGCGGTGCCAGCTTCAACAACGTCAATATTCTCGACAATGATTTCGCAGCCGCTTCGATCACTTCGCTGGCCGGCGCGAAGCTGGCCTCGTGCCGCATCCGCGCCAACAAGGGTTACGTGTCGGAGAATGGCGGCATGTCGCTACCCATCGCCAGCGGCGGCAAGGTCGCACACGGTCTGGCTGGGAAACCCGTCTCCTTCTTTGCCATCCCGACCGGCGCGGTGAGCGACGTACGCGTCGTGGCCGATGTCACCGACCTGACGGTGACCTACTCCGGCACCGGACCGATTGCCTTCTCATGGGGTGCGCAGATGCCGAATGTGTTCGCCTGAGACACCGGGCGGGGCACTCCATGCACTAAGATTGAGGCCGGCGGCTGAATGGGCCTGCCACTCCAATCTCGATCTGCTCGACCCCGCCATCATAATGGTGGCGGGGTCATTCCCGTCGCAAACCTTCCGACTCCTCGCCTCTCCTGCTATCGGCGTGCCCGAACCTGCCACGGCCGCCAGCAGGCGGTGTCACGGAGTCCTCCCACCTTCCCCCACCCCACCAACCTCTCGCTCAACAACGCCCCGGTCCGCCCGCTCGGGCCGAAGTCCATCCCCAGCGCGATCGCCAAGCAGCCCAGCGATCGCCCGCTCCGCCTCACCGCGCTCGGCCTTGCCGGTGACGAACAGGGCGACACCCGCGTCCATGGCGGGATCGACAAGGCGGTGCATCACTATCCCCGCGATCATTATGCCGCCTGGCGCGCCGATCTCGGCGACCACCCGTTGCTCGATACCCATGGCGCGTTCGGGGAGAATATCTCGACCCTCGGCCTCACCGAAACCGATGTCGCGATCGGCGACCGCTTCCGCATCGGCACCGCGCTGGTCGAGGTGTCGCAGGGCCGCCAGCCCTGTTTCCGCCTCAACCTGCGCTTCGAGGCCCCGGGCGTCGCGCTGCGCATGCAGGACTGCGGCCGCACCGGCTGGTATTATCGCGTGCTGGAGGAAGGCATGGTCGCCCCCGGCGACACGGTCGTGCTGGTCGACCGGCTCGCCCCCGACTGGAGCGTCGAGCGCATCCGCCGCGTCTTCTATGTCGACATGCTCGACCGCGACGCGCTGCGCGCCATCGCCGCACTCACCCTGCTTCCCGAACGCTGGCGCCAGCTCGCCGAGAAACGGCTGGCATCGGGCGCCGTCGAGGATTGGAACCCCCGTCTCAAGGGCGGATAGCTCCACCCAGCGTTGCCTTCCACGCAACCAATCACCGCTCCCCTTCCCCCCGCTGCCCTCCCCTGCTATCGGCCCTCGCGAATCTTCGCATTCGCTTCTCACCGGCGCGCCCGTGCGGCTCTTCATTGCAGCCGCTCCCCCCACGCCGCTCCGGTGGCACATGAGATAGGGAAAGGGACCCGCACCAATGACAGCCATCGGCCAGGACAGCCTCGGAACGCGTGAAACACTCACCGTCGGCGGCAAGAGCTACAGCTATTACAGCCTGGAAAAGGCCGCCGCGAAGCTCGGCGACGTCAGCCGCCTCCCCTTCTCGATGAAGGTGCTGCTGGAGAATATGCTCCGCTTCGAGGACGGCGTCACCGTCACCCCCGAGGACGCCCAGGCGATCGTCGACTGGCAGAAGAACCCCAACGCGCCCGAGCGTGAGATCCAGTATCGCCCGGCGCGCGTGCTGATGCAGGACTTCACCGGCGTGCCCTGCGTGGTCGACCTCGCCGCGATGCGCGACGCGATCACCAAGCTCGGCGGCGACGCGGCCAAGATCAACCCGCAGGTCCCCGTCCACCTCGTCATCGACCACTCGGTCATGGTCGACGAATTCGGCACGCCCAAGGCGTTCGAGGACAATGTCGAGCTCGAATACCAGCGCAACATGGAGCGCTACGACTTCCTGAAATGGGGTTCGAAGTCGCTCGACAATTTCAAGGTCGTCCCCCCGGGCACCGGCATCTGCCACCAGGTAAACCTCGAATATATCGCCGACGCGATCTGGAGCTCGACCGCGGCCGACGGCACCACCGTCGCCTATCCCGACACGCTCGTCGGCACCGACAGCCACACCACGATGGTCAACGGCCTCGGCGTGCTCGGCTGGGGCGTGGGCGGCATCGAGGCTGAGGCCGCGATGCTCGGCCAGCCGGTGTCGATGCTCATCCCCGAAGTCGTCGGCTTCAAGCTGACCGGCAAGCTTCAGGAAGGCATCACCGCCACCGATCTGGTGCTCACCGTCACCCAGATGCTGCGCGCGCGCGGCGTGGTCGGCCGCTTCGTCGAGTTCTTCGGCCCGGGTCTCGCGACGATGACGCTCGCCGATCGCGCGACCATCGCCAACATGGCGCCCGAGTACGGCGCGACCTGCGGCTTCTTCGGCATCGACGACAAGACGCTCGATTACATGCGCCTCACCGGCCGCAGCGACGAGACCGTCGCGCTGGTCGAAGCCTATTCGAAGGCGCAGGGCATGTGGCGCTATGACGACATGGCCGATCCCGTGTTCACCGACACGCTCGAGCTCGACATGGCGACCGTCACCGCCAGCCTCGCCGGCCCCAAGCGCCCGCAGGACCGCGTCAGCCTCAACAAGGTCGATGAGGTGTTCAACGGCGACCTGTTCAAGGTCTATGGCAAGGAGAACGGCCACCGCGTCGCGGTCGAGGGCAAGGACCACGATATCGGCGACGGCGACGTCGTGATCGCCGCGATCACCTCGTGCACCAACACCTCCAACCCCTCGGTGCTGATCGCCGCCGGCCTCGTCGCCCGCAAGGCACGCGCCAAGGGCCTGACGCGCAAGCCGTGGGTCAAGACCTCGCTCGCCCCGGGGTCGCAGGTCGTCACCGACTATCTCAACAAGGCGGGCCTCAGCGAGGATCTCGACGCGATCGGCTTCAACCTGGTCGGCTATGGCTGCACCACCTGCATCGGCAATTCGGGCCCGCTGGCCCAGCCGATCTCGGACGCGATCAACGGCAACGACATCGTCGCCGCCTCGGTCCTGTCGGGCAACCGCAACTTCGAGGGGCGCGTGTCGCCCGACGTGCGCGCCAACTTCCTCGCTTCGCCGCCGCTGGTGGTCGCCTATGCGCTCAAGGGCACGGTGACCGAAGACATGATCGAGACCCCGATCGGCGAAGGCACCGACGGCCCGGTGTATCTGAAGGACATCTGGCCCACGAACGAGGAAGTCCAGGGCGTGATCAACGCCAGCATCGACTCCGAGATGTTCAAGTCGCGCTACGGCAACGTCTATCTCGGCGACACCCACTGGCAGAAGATCGCCGTCGAAGGCTCGGATACCTACGCCTGGCCCGCCGCCTCGACCTACATCGCCAACCCGCCCTATTTCGAGGGCATGACGATGACTCCGGCGCCCGTCGCCGACATCATCGAGGCGAAGCCGCTCGCGATCCTCGCGGACTCGATCACCACCGACCACATCTCGCCCGCCGGTTCGATCAAGGCCGACAGCCCCGCGGGCAAGTGGCTGATGGAGCGTCAGGTTTCGAAGTCGGACTTCAACAGCTACGGCGCGCGCCGCGGCAACGACAATGTCATGGTCCGCGGCACCTTCGCCAATATCCGCATCCGCAACGAGATGGTTCCGGGCGTCGAGGGCGGCATGACCAGCTATGCTGGCGAGACCATGCCGATCTACGACGCAGCGATGCGCCACAAGGCCGACGGCACCCCGCTCGTCATCGTCGCGGGCAAGGAATATGGCACCGGCTCCTCGCGCGACTGGGCGGCCAAGGGCACCAACCTGCTCGGCGTCCGCGCCGTCATCACCGAGAGCTTCGAGCGTATCCACCGCTCGAACCTGGTCGGCATGGGCGTGCTCCCGCTGCAGTTCGCGGAAGGCGTCGATCGCAAGACGCTGAAGCTCGACGGCAGCGAGACCTTCACCATCACCGGCGTGGCGGGCCTGCGTCCGCGTCAGGATGTCGAGGTCAAGCTGACCCGCGCCGACGGCTCGAGCGAGACCTTCCTCACCCGCTGCCGCATCGATACCGTCAACGAGCTTGAGTATTTCCTCAACGGCGGCATCCTTCAGTACGTGCTGCGGAACCTGGCCAAGTAAGGCCGATGACCATCGGGCGCAGGCACGCGATCGCCGGGGGACTGGCCATCACGTTGCTTGCGCCCCATGTGCACGCGACGGAGAGGAACGGCATGTACGGACTGCTCGGCAAGATGCGTGCCCACCCCGGCAAACGCGCCGAACTGATCGCGATCCTGCTCGAAGGCACCGACGCGATGCCGGGCTGCAAGGCCTATATCGTCGCCGAGGACGCGAAGGAGCCCGACGCGATCTGGATCACCGAAGTGTGGGACAAGGCCGAGAGCCACAAGGCCTCGCTCCAGCTCCCCGCCGTCCAGGCTGCGATCGCCAAGGGGCGCACGCTGATCGCCGGCTTCGACAGCCAGGTCGAACTCAACGTCGCCGGCGGCGTGGGGCTGTAGAACGGCTCTACAATCGCAGCAGCGTCACGCCGGATGAGCGACTAGCTGCGGCTATCCCACCGGTCCGCCGCCGCTATTCCGCGCGCGACCAGAGCGCCGACATGAATCAAGATCGTCAAGGCCAACAGAAGGAGCCCGGTCCCTAGCGCATAGCCCTCTGCGCTATTGTCATCCGGCACGTTGGCGGGCCCCAACAGCATTGACGATCCAGCATTGAACAGAATGATCGCGCACGGAATGAACAGGATGTGGAGCAACCATCCCGCCTTGAATCTCCGCTGACCAAGCCAGATCGCGGCCGACAGTGCGAGGGGACCAAGCGTTGCGATTGCCAATCCCGCAGACGCCAGAGCCTGCGCTTGCAGGGCTCGCCCCTCAATTACGTGCATGCCCGATATGATCGCCATGCGACCCGTGAGTAAGGCGATAAGCGCCACCATCCCGGCATAAACAAGAAAGGCGGTCCGACTCATCTTCCGATGAAACCACCGAGCCGCCACGCCCGCAATAGGGTGGCTTCCTGTCAATCGGCCCTAGCCAGCCTCGCTGACGCCGGATTGACCGGAAACGGGTGGGGAGAACGGCCTGGCCGCTTCCGAGAGCACTCTGGACCTTAGCTGCCGCTATTCGGGACGCTGAATCAACTACAGATGAAGGCCGAGGAAGGATGCGCCGGGAACCGGGTTGAACGAGATCGGCTCCGCTGGGACAAAGCCGAGGGTCACATAGAGGTTTCGAGCAGAGAGGGACTTTTCCTGCACGTCGAGTCTCATTTCGCGGTATCCGATACGGCGCGCCTCCACGATCAATCGTTTCACCAATTCTCGGCCCAAGCTACTGCCCCGCGCATAAGGACGGACATATAGCCGTTTCATCTCGCAAATGGCGATGCTGACTTCGCGCAATGCGATGCAACCTTCGATCTCGCCATCCCGATCCGCAAGCAACACGCATCCTTTGGGCATCGCATATTTGCCGGGCAAATTTGTGAACTCGGCGTCATTGCCCTGATAGTCGAGATTGACCGGCGAGTTTGCGATAAACTCACGCCAGATGGTCAGCACCGAAGATATGTCATCCGGAAAAATCGCATGCCTGATGATCATCATAGCGTGCGAGGTTCTGCGACGAACGTGGCGGCAATTGGACTACGTCGCGGCAGATCTGGAAGGTCCGCAATGGGGTCGTTCGCCGACCGTCCGCTGCTTGGCGCGACGCGATCGCCGTGGAAGGGCTCAAAATGGGTGACTAGTTGCCGTCCAGCAGTGATGAAGGATGAGGAGTGGGGCCACGCATCAGCTGAGATGCACTCGTCAACGCCGCCAGAGAAATAAGCAGGTAACCAGAGAGCCACGCCGATGCCGACCAACCGGACGAGCTGCCCCACAACAGCAGGCTTGTCTGAAGCATCGGAAACGTGCTGGCGAGCACGAACAGGAAACCGGAAAGAAACACCACTCCCTTTGATTTGGGTGCTCGCGTCAACGATAGCACGAATGCCAGCGCGGATAGCAGCATGACGACCAGGGAGATTATATCTCGATACAGGACTGAAATCGCCAGCATGCAACCTGTCAGAAGCAGAACGCAAATTGCGATGGCTGATTTTACCCCTGACACGATACGAGCATGCCGTCGCTCCCCAATACGGTCAACCGCGCGAATAGGTCGTTAAACGCTCGCGCGACGCAACATCCGCAATGGGTCGCTAGCCGCCCGTCCGTTTCTTCAACGCCGCTTCCGCTATCGGATAACGGAACCTAACGCTGCGCGATCGGCGCGATCCGGTCGGCGAGTTCGTTGCTCCGCAGCACCACGGTATCGCGCGACCAATTGCCCACGAAGGTCGTCCGCTCCTTGAACGCGGGCGACAGCCATGCCTTGTTGTTCTCGATCAGCAGCCCGCCCGAGCTGTGCTTGGCCCCTTCCGGCGCCACCGCGATCATCGTCGAATAATTGTCCTTGTTCGGCCCCTGCTCGAACGAATTGCCTGCGATCCGCCCGGTCGCACCGTTGGAGATATCGATCGAATAATTGGTGTTGCGGCCCTGGCTGTCGTCGAAGCTCGAATCGAGGATCTCGATCCGGGGCGCACGCACCTTGACGTAATGCCCGCCCGTCCCGCGCTCGAACCGCGACTGGACGATGCGCAGGCTGCCATAGTCGCCGATATACAGCGCATGCGCGCCATTGCCGGTCGGGTCCTTGCCCAGCCCCGCAAAGGTCGAACGCTCGATCGTGATCTTCCCCTGCGGGAAGCTCGCGGTCAGGATGCCGCACTGACCGTCGATGAACATCGCGTTGGTGACGTGGAGGTCGCCGGTCTCGAGCCGGATGCCCGCACCGTTTCCATCCTCGACCAGCGTCCGCATGAACACGATCCCGTCGACCTTCGCCCCGCGCCCGCGCAGCACCAACGTCGCCTTGCCCTCACAGATCGCACGATCGAAGATCGCCTTCCCGGGCACTTCGGAGACGAAGTTGATCTCGCCCGCTTCCTGCACCGCGCAGTCGCCGTAACGGCCAGGCGCGATGCGGATCGTCCCACGCCCCTCGCCGATCGCCGAGACCGCTTCCTGCAATGAGGCATAGGAACGGCCGCTCTCCTGCACGGTGAACGCTCCCTCTCGCTCCTGCGGCAATGCGGGCGCAGTAGCGGCAAGCAGGGCAGCAACAGCAACGACGAGGCGCATGGCGGGACTCCGGTGGTTTCGCGCGACTATGCCCGATCAGGTGTCACCACGCTCCTAATTGGAGCGGAGTGACCTGTCCCGGTTCGGAACGATGCGTCGGGACGTGCATTTTCAAGCACATGAAGCGCGGCCTGCGATATTGCGACGACAGCCGGCCGGGCATCACGCGGCGCAAGATGCGCCACGGTTGGAGCTATTGGGCCGCCGACGGCAAACGCATCACCGACCGCGACGAGATCGACCGGCTCAACGCCGTGGGTTTGCCTCCCGCCTATACCGATGCCTGGTACTGCCCGCATTCCAACGGCCATCTCCAGGCTACCGGCATCGATGATCGCGGCCGCAAGCAATATCGCTACCACTCCGAGTTCCGCGCCGCGCAGGAGGCAGCGAAATATGACCGCTGCGCCGCTTTCGGCCATCTGCTTCCCAAGCTCCGCGCCCGGATCGAAGCGGATTTGCGCAAGCGTTCGCTGTCGAAGGACCGCGCCGTCGCCGCAGTAGTCCGCCTGCTCGACCGCGGTCATGTCCGCGTCGGGAATGAGGGCTATGCCAAGGCGAACAAGAGTTTCGGCGCCACCACGCTGCGCAAGCGCCACGCGAAACTCACGCCCGGCACACTCAGACTCCAATATCGTGCCAAGTCGGGCAAACTGCGTACCCTGACCCTCACCGACGCCAGCCTGCGCAATTTCGTCAAACGCTGCCAGGACCTGCCCGGCCAGCATCTGTTCGCCTGGCTCGACGAAACGGGTGAGGCGCATCCGGTAACCTCGACCGACGTCAACGCCTATATCCGCGACGCGATGGGCGACGACTTCACCGCCAAGCATTTCCGCACCTGGAGCGCGAGCGCGATCGCGTTCGAGGCGCTGTCCGCAGCGGACGGCCCTATCGGCCTCAACGCCATGCTCGAACCCGTGACGCAGGCGCTCGGCAACACCCCCGCCATTGCCCGCAAATCCTACGTCCATCCCCAGTTGATCGATCTCGCCAAGGATCGTGAAGCACAACAGGCGTTTCGCGACGCTCTCGCCCTGCCCCGCGCGACACGCTATCTCACGCGCGCCGAACGCGGGCTGATCGCCTTTCTCGAAAGCGCCGGCATCACTGCCAAAGCCGCCTGAAGGATTCACGATGACCGCCAGCAACACCGCAGCCACGGCGCAGAAGGCCGCCATCGACAAGGGAGAGTTCGTCGAAGCCCAGACGCGCGCCTTCTTCGCCGACGGCATCGCCTGGCTGCAGAGCCACTGGCTCCAGATCCTGATCGCCGTCGGCATCGCCGCGCTGATCGTCGGCGCACTTCATTTGCTGCGGCGCTGGGGAATGAAGCTGTGCGAGAAGTCGGACGGCCCCGCCGGCTGGGGCACGATCCTCGGCCGCACCGTCGCCAGGACCGGCCATTTCTTCATCATCATGGTCGCCGCCAAGCTGGTCAGCGGCTACGCCAACCCGCCCGAGATGATCTGGAAGACGATCAACTTCCTCTTCACCCTCGCCGCGGTGTTCCAGGCCGCGATCTGGGCGCGTGAGGTGATCCTGGGGGCGATCGAGAAGCGCACCGAGAGCGAGAATTATCACGGCGAGGCCCTGCTCTCCGCACTCGGCCTGATCCGGCTCCTCGTCACCTTCGCCCTGTTCGCGATCGCGCTGGTGGTGGTACTCGACAACCTCGGCGTCAACGTCACCGGCCTGGTCGCGGGTCTCGGTGTCGGCGGCATCGCGATCGGTCTGGCGGCGCAGGGGATCTTCGCCGATCTGTTCGCCGCGCTCGCGATCATCTTCGACCGCCCGTTCCGCCGCGGCGACAGCATCGCCTATGACCAGACCAAGGGGACGATCGCCGAAATCGGCCTCAAATCGACCCGCATCCGCGCCTTCACCGGCGAAGAACGGATCATCGCCAACCGCCGCCTGCTCGACAAGGAGATCCAGAACAATAGCGGGCGCGACCATATCCGCATCAGGCTGCCGATCGGCATCGCCTATGAAACCCCGCCCGAGACGCTCGAGCGTATCCCAACGATGCTCCGCGAGATCGTCGAGGCGGCGGGCGCAAGGGTCGCCCGCGCCAGCTACGACGCGTTCGGCGCCAGTTCGGTCGACCTCGTGCTCGATTTCGACGTGCCCGGCCAGGACTGGGACAAGGCCCATGCCGCGCGCGACCGGGTGATGATCGAAATCCTGCGCAAATTCACGGCGGAGGACATCGTCATCCCCTATCCCACCCAGACCGCGCTGACCGCTGGCCCCGACGGCAAGCTGATCTATCCCTGGCCCGAAGATGAGCGGCCTACACGCGGCCACTGATTCGCGAGCTCTATATTTTCGAAGATCGGGTCTGGAGTCGATCCCAAGCAATTACGTTACGTAAGCGCCTGTTTTCGCGTTTTCAGTAGGCTTACCCTTGCGGAAGGTGCCGGGTTGCGCCTACATGCGCCGCGAGGATGCCAACAGGAGCCGATATGGCCGAGCCGGAGACCATGACGATCCAGCAGCTCGCCGCCCGCACGGGCGAGGAGCGCGTGTCCGATTGGGTCGAGGTGACCCAGGCGATGATCGACAAGTTCGCCGAGGCGACCGGCGATCACCAGTTCATCCATGTCGATCCCGCCGCGGCCGCGATGACCCCGTTCGGCGGCACCATCGCCCACGGCTTCCTGACGCTGTCGCTGATGCCCCTGCTCAATTCGCTCACCCCGCAGCCGCGGATCGAGGGGGTGAAGATGGGCGTCAACTATGGCGGCAACAAAGTCCGTTTCCTGACCCCCGTCCGCTCCGGCAAGCGCGTGCGCGGCCGCTTCAAGACCCTTGAGTTGGTCGAGAAACGCCCCGGCCAATGGCAGCAGACCGTCGAGTTCACCGTCGAGATCGAGGGCGAGAGCAAGCCCGCGATGATCGCCGAATGGATCAGCCAGATCTTCGTCTAAACGATCATAAAAGAAGGATAGCCACCCCATGCGTTCCGCCGTCATCGTCTCCACCGCCCGCACCCCGATCGGCCGCGCCTATCGCGGCGCGTTCAACGCGCTGCCGGCTCAGACGCTCGCCGCCAAGTCGATCGAGGCCGCCGTCCAGCGCGCCGGGATCGAGGGTGGCGAGGTGCAGGACGTCGTGTTCGGCGCCGCGCTCCAGCAGGGGCATCAGGCCGGCAACATCGCGCGCCAGGCGCTGCTCCGCGCGGGCCTTCCGGTCAGCGTGTCGGGCATGTCGGTCGATCGCCAGTGCGCCAGCGGCCTGATGGCGATCGCCACCGCCGCCAAGCAGATCATCGTCGACAATATGGACATCACCATCGGCGGCGGCGTCGAGAGCGTCAGCCTCGTCCAGACCCCGCAGATGCGCATCGCCGCCGATCCCGAGCTGCTGGCGATGCACAATGACGTGTACATGCCGATGCTGCAGACCGCCGAGGTTGTCGCCGCGCGCTACAATATCAGCCGCGAGGTCCAAGACGAGTACGGCCTCCAGTCGCAGCAGCGCACCGCCGCCGCCCAGGCCGCGGGCAAGTTCGACGACGAGATCATCCCGGTCACCGCGACGATGAACGTCGTCAACAAGGAGACCAAGGAAGTCACTCAAAAGGAAGTGACCCTCACCAAGGACGAAGGCAACCGCGCCGACACCACGATCGAGGGGCTGCGCGCGCTCCAGCCGGTCGTTCCCAACGGCGTGATCACGGCGGGCAACGCGTCGCAGCTCTCGGACGGCTCCTCCTCGTCGGTGCTGATGGAAGAGAAGGTCGCCGAGAAG
The DNA here is from genome assembly GCA_964407945.1 of uncultured Stakelama sp. Classification (GTDB taxonomy): domain Bacteria; phylum Pseudomonadota; class Alphaproteobacteria; order Sphingomonadales; family Sphingomonadaceae; genus Sphingomonas. Next base: position 27,783 of record CAYOXO010000023.1, on the reverse strand, counting down.
CGCGGCCTGACCCCGCTCGGCCGCTATGTCGGCATGGCGGTCGCGGGCACCAAGCCCGACGAGATGGGCATCGGCCCCGTCTTCGCGATCCCCGCCCTGCTCGAGCGCTTCAACCTCAAGATGGACGATATCGGCCTGTGGGAGCTCAATGAGGCGTTCGCGGTGCAGGTCCTCTATTGCCGCGACAAGCTCGGCATCCCCAACGAACTGCTCAACGTCAATGGCGGCTCGATCTCGATCGGCCACCCCTATGGCATGACCGGCGCGCGCTGCACCGGCCACGCCCTGATCGAGGGGAAGCGCCGCGGCGCCAAATACGTGGTCGTGACGATGTGCGTCGGCGGCGGCATGGGCGCGGCGGGGCTGTTCGAAGTCCTCTGAACCGGGGCTCCAATCCCCGAATTCGTCATTCCCGCGCAGGCGGGAATCCATTCCAGCTGACCGATCGGATCGAGCCGCGACGTCAGCCTCAATGGATCCCCGCCTTCGCGGGGATGACGGTGCATCCTGAAAGGAGCCGGCGGAGCCGATCCACCGGCTCTTTTCGTTGAAGTCAAAGGCACGCCGTCTGCAGTCATTCCGGAAAACGAGGGGAACCGGCATGGCGGTGGAGTGGGGACTTCCCACCACCATACCGATCGGATCGGGGCGGCACCCCCTCCACCACCGAGTCGCGGTGGCCCCCTCCCTCCTCCGCGGAGGAACCGGAAAACTAGGGCGCCCGCCCCTTCACCCCCGCCTCGCGCCGGGCGAGGAAATAGGCGCGACGCACCTGCGGCCGCATCTCGCCGACGATCCACGACCGCGTCATGTCCGGGCAGTAATAGGGGTCGGCGCGCGAGGCATAGGGTGTCATCTCCGCGCCATGGAGCGCACAGTAACGCTCTGCCGCCTCGGTCACCCGTTGGCGCAGCACCGCCCGCCCCTCGCGGCTGTCGAGCAGAAGGTCGCCCAACGCCACCCGGGCCTGCATCGCTTCCGTCGCGGCTGCAAAGCTGGCGCATACCAGCAGCAGCACGGGCAACATGGTTGCGCGCATTCGATCCCTCCCTGTCAGAAGCCAAGCGGCACACCGCTCCCGTGGCGCGAAACGCGCACGGTCACGGCGATGTCGGGGCGGCGGCTAGTTGACGCGCTTGAAATAGCCGGTCCGCAGCACCGGCTTTCCTTCCTTGGTGAAATAGGCGGTGGTCTCGGTCATCGTCGCGCCGTCGGCCGAGACGCTGTAGACCCGCGTCGAGACCGGCTCCTTGCCCTTGGCAAGTTGAAGCACCATCACATTGGGTTCGGGCCGCTTCACCACCGCGATATCGGCATAGATTTCGCCCGTCACGGGGATCGGCGTGCCGTCGAAGACATAGGTGCCGGTCGAGCTGCGCTTCGCCCCGTCCAGACCCACAATCTCGACATGGGCATCCCATTTGCCGCCACCCGCATCCTTGTAGGTGACCGTGACGCCCTTGGGCTTGTGATCGGCGGGTATCTCCAGCCGCGTGACATCGAGCGCCCAGCTGCCCAGCAGCGGCGACGGGGCCGCCGTCTGCGCCGAAACGGGGGTCGCCATCGCCGTGCCCGCCAGCAGAAGACTTGTCACAAACGCGTTCATATGCTCTCTCCTAGGTGACTCGACTCGATGATACATTATATCATCACCTGAATCAATGGGTCGAATAGCATTCGCGCGCAATTCTTTGACCCGTCACTCGATCGGCAACGTCAGCCCGACCTTGGTCCGCCCCATCACCACCGATGTGCGAAAGCGCCGGACATTCTCGTCGCCAAAGAAGAGGCGCCGAGTCAGCTCCTCGAACTCCGCCATGTCGCGGGTGACGCAGATCAGCACGAAATCGGCCTCGCCCGTCACATAATAGCATTGCTGGACATGCGGCTCGCGCAGCGCCTTGCGGCGGAACGCGTCGAGCTGATCGATCCGCTCGCGCTCCAATTCGACCATGATGACGAAGCTCATGCCCAGGCCGACGGCCAGCGGATCGATCACCGCGACCTCGCGCGCGATCACCCCGCTCTCGCGCAGCCGCCGCAATCGCCGCTGCACCGATGCCGGTGAAAGCGCAGTTTCATCCGCAAGCGCGTTGATCGCGATGCCGCTGTCCGCCTGGAGCAGCGCCAGCAATTTGCGGTCGGCAGGGTCAAGATCGACGGCCATGATCGTTTCCAGTCAAATATTCTGAACTTCTGATCGTAACCGATCAAAATTTGCCGCAGACCGCTCATTCTGTGCGGTCATAGACCATTATCTGCATGCCTCCACACCAGGAGACAAGCATTGCTAGACCATCTCGAAATCAAGACCCCCGATCTTGCCCGCACCCTCCATTTCTACACCACCCTGCTCGCGCCGCTCGGCTACCGGCTGGAAGTGGATGGCGCGGCCAAGGGGTTTGGCGACGGCAAGTCGCTCGACTTCTTCCTGGTCGAGGGTGAGGCATCGGCTGAGGTCCATTATGCGTTCAACGCGCCCGACCGGTCTGCGGTCGATGCGATCTATGCGATCGGTCGTGATGCGGGCTTCACGCTCGACCGCGAACCCGCGCTCGCGCCCCATATCCACCCCAATTATTATGCGGGCTATCTGCGCGATCCCGACGACCGGCTGATCGAGTTCGTGTGCCACGCCCCGGCCTGAAGCCGGGTTCGCTTCGTCCATCTCCGGCCCGCGCTTGACCGGCGCGGTGCCGGAGACGAAGCACGGAGGCATGGGCAAATCACTCGCGCATCGCATTCGCGTCGAATCGCATACCGTCTGGCTCGCCGCGCGTGATCCGCGCACGCCGTTCTTCGCCAAGCTGGTGGGATTGCTGATCGCCGCCTATGCGCTTTCGCCGATCGATCTGATCCCGGACTTCATCCCCGTGCTCGGCCTGCTCGACGACGCGATCCTGATCCCGGCGGGGGTGTGGCTGTTCGCCCGGCTCGTCCCGCCCGAACTGATGGCCGAGCATCGCGCGACCGCCGAAACCGCCGCCGAGCGCCCGGTCAGCAAATGGGGCGTGATCATCGTCCTTGCGGTCTGGGCGCTGATCGCCCTGATCGCCTATGAATTCGTGATGCTCGGCTACGACTGAACGCGCGGTCCCGGCCATTGCGGGTGGGGGTCGGCGCATTCGACGGTCATGCCCACGCCCTCTGTCTTTCGGACCGGCAATAGCGACGGATCGAAACCGTCGAGGCAGAAGATGTTGACCCCGAAATGGTCGGGCGCGGCGCGCTTGCGATGGAAGACATAGATGCCGCAGCGATCGCAGAAATAATGCTTCGCCCGCCGGGTGTTCCATTCATAGAGCGTCAAATGCTCTTCCCCGGCGTCGATCCGCAGATCGGCCTCCGGCACCTTGGTCATCACCGCGTTGCGCTTGACGCAGAGCGAACAGTCGCAAGTGGTCAGTTCGACCGGATCGCTCAGCAGCGTGAAGCGAACCGCGCCGCAATGGCAGGAACCGGGGTGCGCGATCTCGCTCATCCCCGCCCCCTCATTCGCCGTGCTTGGCGATCCATTCTTCCAGCACCGGCGCGATCTTCGTCCGCCACTTGCTGCCGTTGAAGATGCCGTAATGGCCCACTGCCGGCGCCATATGGTATTTCTTCATCTTGGCGGGCAGGCCGGTGGCGATGGTCAGCGCCGCCTTGGTCTGGCCCAGGCCCGAGATATCGTCGCGCTCACCCTCGACCGCCAGCAGCGCAGTGTCGGTGATCGCAGCGGGATCGACCCGGCGGCCGCGGTGCATCATCTCGCCCTTGGGCAGCGAATGTGCCTGGAACACGACGTCGATCGTCTGGAGGTAGAATTCGGCGGTCATGTCGCAGACGGCGCGATATTCGTCATAGAAGCGCATCGTCGAATCCGCGCTCTCGCCGTCGCCCTTCACCAGATGCTTGTACATCTCCCAGTGCGAAATCATGTGGCTGCCCAGGTTCATCGTCATGAACCCGGCAAGCTGCAGGAAGCCCGGATAGACGCGCCGCCCCGCGCCCGGATAGGTCGCCGGCACGGTCGCGATGACGTTCTGCGCGAACCAGGCGTGCGGGCGCTCGGTCGCCAGCGTGTTGACCGCCGTCGGTGCCTCACGCGTGTCGATCGGCCCGCCCATCATCGTCAGCGTGCGCGGGCGGTTGGGATGCTTGTCGGCGTTCATCAGCGCGACCGCGGCATAGACCGGCACCGAGGGCTGGCACACGGCCAGCACATGCGGGCGCGCGTCGCCTTCAGCGCCGATCGTCTCCATGAACTCGATCACGTAATCGACATAGTCGTCGAGGTCGAAGCGCCCGTCGGCGAGCGGCACCTGCCGCGCGTCGCGCCAGTCGGTGATATAGACGTCGGCGGTCGGAAGCATCCGCTCGACCGTGCCGCGCAGCAGCGTGGCGAAATGGCCGCTCATCGGCGCGACGATCAGCAGCTTGGGGCCGCCCTCGACGCCTTCACGCACGAAGCGCTTGAGTTGCCCGAACGGCTTGCGCAGCACGATCTCCTCGTGGACATCGATTCGCTTGCCGTCGATCGTCGTGAAATCCAGCCCGAAATCGGGCTTGCCGCGCGGCGCGGCGGCGTGCGCAAACACCTCCAGCGCGGACGCGAGGATCGGCCCGCCGCCGAAATAAGCAAAGGGATTTGCAGGATTGTTCAGCAGCCCGGCGCTGAAATTGGCCAGCGCGCTCGCGCCTGCCAGCATCGAGCGCTGCATTTCGTAAGCATCATACAACATCGGTCGTTACTGTCCCCGCCCGGTCCCTACCGTCTGACAACGGTGGCAGGGGGTTATAGCGCCGGGTTGCTGCGGTGCAATGTGCATAACATACCGAACTTTCGATCACTCTATTCGGTTCCCATTGCCGCGGCTTGCCGCTAGTCGCCACCCATGGCCGAGCCTGACCAGAAGCCCGCGAGTCCCCCGGCGCCCCGCAAGCTGTCCAGCCTGCGCATCGTCTGGCACTATGCGACCCGCTACCCGCTCCAGCTTGGCCTCGCGATCGTCGCGCTGATCCTCGCAGCGGGCGCCACCTTGTGGATCCCGCGCACCTTCAAGGAAGTGGTCGACAAGGGGTTCGGCCCGAATGCCGACCCGTCGCAGATCGGCGCCTATTTCCAGGGGCTGCTACTCGTCGTCGTCGTCCTCGCCTTCGCGACGGCGATGCGCTTCTACTTCGTCTCCTGGCTCGGCGAGCGCACCGTCGCCGACATGCGCGCGGCGGTGCATCGCAACCTTCTGCGGCTTCCGCCCAAATGGTTCGAGGAGAACCGCCCGTCGGAGATCGCCAGCCGCCTCACCGCCGACACCGCAGTGGTCGAGCAGATCGTCGGCACCACGGTCTCGGTCGCACTGCGCAACCTGCTCATCGCCATCGGCGGCACCGCCTATCTCTTCGTGCTGGCGCCCAAGATTGCCGCCTATCTGATCGTCGGCATTCCGGTGATCGTGCTGCCGATCATGTGGCTCGGCGGCAAGGTGCGCCGCTTCTCGCGCACCAGCCAGGATCGCGTCGCCGATATCGGCGCGATCGCGTCCGAAACGCTCGGCGCGATGCGCATCGTCCAGGCCTTCGGGCAGGAAAAGCGCGAGGGCGAGCGCTTCCAGGCCGCCGTCGATGCCGGCTTCGCCACCGCCCGCAAACGCTTCGCCACCCGCGCCGTCATGACGGCTCTGGTCATTTTCGCCCTCTTCACCGCGATCACCCTCATCATGTGGGACGCGGTCTATGGCGTCGCCGAGGGGCGGATCTCGGGCGGCTCGATCACCGCCTTCGTCATCACCGCCGGCCTCGTCACCGGCGCATTCGGCGCGCTGACCGAAGTCTATGGCGACCTGCTCCGCGCCTCGGGCGCCGCCAGCCGCCTGGCCGAGCTGCTCGCGCAGGAGCCGGACATCGCCGCGCCCGCCAACCCGATGCCGCTGCCCGTCCCGCCGCTGGGCGCGATCGAGTTCGAGAACGTCACCTTCCGCTACCCGACCCGTCCCGAGGTGTCGGCGCTCCACCAGTTCACCTTGTCGGTGGCCCCCGGCGAAACCGTCGCGGTGGTCGGCCCCTCGGGCGCCGGCAAGTCGACCCTGTTCCAGCTCGTCCAGCGCTTCTACGATCCCGAGGGCGGCGAAGTCCGCGTCGATGGCGTCCCCGTCCGCGCCGCCGATCCGGGCGAGGTTCGCGCACGCATGGCGATGGTGCCGCAGGAGACGGTGATCTTCGCCGCCACCGCGCGCGACAATCTCCGCTACGGCCGCTGGGACGCCACCGAAGAGCAGATCTGGCAGGCCGCCGAGGCCGCCAACGCCGCCGAATTCCTGCGTGAGCTGCCCCAGGGCCTCGAAACCTTCCTGGGCGAGGATGGCGCCCGCCTCTCAGGCGGCCAGCGCCAGCGCCTCGCCATCGCCCGCGCCTTGCTGCGCGACGCCCCGATCCTGCTGCTCGACGAAGCCACCAGCGCGCTCGATGCCGAGAGCGAGCGGCTGGTCCAGGACGCGCTCGAGCATCTCATGCAGGGCCGCACCACCCTGGTCATCGCCCACCGCCTCGCCACCGTCCGTGCCGCCAAGCGCATCATCGTGATGGACGAGGGCCGCATCGTCGAGACCGGCACCCATTCCGAGCTGGTCGCCCAAGGCGGCCTCTACGCCAAACTCGCCTCGCTCCAGTTCAACGACGCGCCATAGCGTTGCCGCAAAGCCCGCATCGTCACCCCGGCCTTGTGCCGGGGTCCACCGGAAGGCAGGCCGTGGACAAGAGGCTCAATGGCTGCCGTCGCGGCACCGTGGACCCCGGCACAAGGCCGGGGTGACGGGTAGGAATCAAGGCACCCCCAACCTCAGGCTATACCGCCAAACCCTCTCACGCGTTGCTCGGAGACATTCCTCCCGCCTAGTCTCCCCTGAAATCTTGGCGGGGGTATCCATGAACCAGCATCTGTCGCGCCGGCAGCTCATCGGCGGCGCACTCGCCAGCGGCCTCGCCCTCCGCACCGCCTCAGCCGAGACCGCGCCCTTCACCCTGTTCCATGAAGTCACGCTGGTCGACGGCACCGGCGCGCCGCCGCGTCTCGCCGATGTCTTCGTCACTGGCGACCGCATCGCCCGCATCACCGCGCCCACCTCGCGAACCCGCGCCACTACGCCATCAAGGGCGATCCCGACTCGCGCACGCATCGTCGCTGGCGAGGGCCGCATCCTCGCCCCCGGCTTCATCGATACCCACACCCATGGCGACCCGCTGAGCGATTCCTTCGACGGCTTCCTTGCCATGGGCGTCACCACGATCACGCTCGGCGTCGATGGCAGCGGCCCCCGTCTCAAGGACGATCTCGACCTGCGCGGCTGGATGCGCGCCGCCGACCGCGCGCCGCTCGACCTCAATGTCGTCACCCTCGCCAGCCACGGCACGCTGCGCCGCGCCGCCAAAATCCCCGACTCGGTCCGCCGCCCCGATGCCGCCGCACTCGCCCGTCTCGAAGCCCAGCTCGACGCCGAACTGCGCGCGGGCGCCTTCGGCCTCACCTATGGTCTCGAATATGTCCCCGGCATCTATTCGGAAACGCCCGAGTTGACCGCGCTCGGCCGCGTCGTCGCGCACCATGACGGCGTGGTGATGAGCCATATGCGCTCGGAGAATGACGACGAGATCGAGAGGTCGATCGACGAACTGATCACCTCGGCCGGCCCGGCGCGCCCGCACATCTCGCACCTCAAGATCGTGTTCGGCAAAGGCGAGGCCCGCGCCCGCCAGCTCCTCGATTACCTCGCCGCCAAGCGCCGCGCCGGGATCGATCTCACCGCCGACGCCTATCCCTACAACGCCGGCTTCACCGGAATCGCGATCCTGTTTCCGCAATGGGCGCTCCCGCCGACCGATTATGCCGCCGTCCTCGCCACCCGCCGCGCGGAGCTGCGCGACTATCTCGAAAAGCGCATGATCCGCCGCGGCGGGCCGGAGATGCTGCTGCTCGGCACCGGCAAACATGCCGGCAAGACGGTGGCCCAGGCCTCGCGGGAAGCCGGCCTCGCCTTCCCCGATTTCCTGATCCAGCTCGGTCCCAATGGCGGCTCCGGCGCGCATTTCACCATGGATCAGGCGCTGCAGGACGTGCTGCTGCTCGATCCGATGGTCGCGATCTCGACCGATGGCGGCCCCGGCATGCGCCACCCGCGCGCCACCGGCACCTATGCCAAGCTGATCGAGGACTATGTCGTGAAGGGCAAACGCATCCCGATCGAAGAGGCTGTGCGCAAGGCGACGAGCTTCCCCGCGCGCATTTTGCGCCTGGCCGATCGCGGCACCATCCGTCCCGGCGCCAAGGCCGACCTGATCCTGTTCGATCCGGCAAAGGTCCATGCCCGTTCGACCTATGTCGATCCCTTCTCCCGCGCACAGGGCTTCGACATGGTGATGGTCAACGGCCAGGCCGCGTTCGAGAAGGGCGAGCGTATCGCCCGGCCAGGCCGCCTGCTGCGCGCCACCCGGCGCTAGAGCTTCTTCCGCCAGATCCGGTCGTCGTCGATCCGGTCGCCGAGCTGGAAGGTGCAGTTGCCGACCTCCTCGAACCCGTGACGCGTGTAGAAGCGCTTGGCCCGCTCATTATGGTCGAACACGGTCAGATAGACTTCGGGCGCACCCGACGCGCTGGCTTCCGCCAGACCCCATTGCATCAGCCGCTCGGCGACGCCCGTCCCGTGCCAGTCCGCCAGCACATAGATTTGCTGCAATTCCATCGCGCCGGGGGCCGCATCGGGCGCAGGCGCGCGTAGCGGCGTCAGCTTGGCATATCCGATCGGCTCGCCGTCCGCGATCGCTACCTGCCACCGCACGCCCGGTACGCCAAAGTCGCGCGACATCGCACCGCCCAGCGAATAGGTCTCGTCGCAGAACCGCTCGAACGCCGCCGCATCATAGTTTCGGGCAAAGGTCGCAGTGAAGATTCGCCGCGCCACCGGCAGCAGCCGCTCCAGCATCCCCGCGTCCGGCACGCGAAGCTCAACATCTTGAATCACCTTCGCCTCCATCGCAAAATCCAGATTGATATAAAGACATAAAGATATCTTTATATCAAATCGAATTCCACCCGGACGATCAGGCCTCCACGCTGAACTCCCGCTCGATCCCGATCGCATCCAGGAACGCGCGATCGTGGCTCACCACGATCAGCGCCCCGTCATAGGCCGTCAGCGCCGCCTCCAGCAGCGCGATCGAATCCATGTCGAGGTGATTGGTCGGTTCGTCGAGGATCAGAAGCCATGGCGGCGTCTCGCCCGCCAGCGCACAAGCCAGCCCCGCACGCAGCCGCTCCCCGCCCGATAGCGTGCCGACCAGCTTCAGCGCATCGCGGTTGCGGAACGCAAAGCGCGCGCAGGCGGCATGGGCATCCTGTTCGGACACGCCCGGATTGAGCCGTCGGAAATTGGCGAGGATGCTGGCATCGGGGTCGAGCATCGCGACATGCTGGTCGAGCATCGCGATCCGCCCCTCGATCCGGCGCACATTGCCGCTGTCCGGCTGCATCGCGCCGGCCGCGATGTTGAGCAAGGTCGTCTTGCCTGCGCCATTCGCCCCGGCCACGGCGATCCGCTCGGGCCCGCGCAGGTTGAGCGACCACGGTCCGAGCATATGACCGCCCCGTTCGACCCGGACCGCGTCCAGCGCCAGCAGTTGCGCGCCACCCGGAAGCCCGCTCGGCGGAATCGAAATCACCAGCGGCGTCAGCACCTCGATCCGCGCCCGTGCAGCGTCAGCCTTCGCTTCGGCCTCGCCGACCAGCCGCTCGCCCAGCACATTCGCGCGCGCGCCGCTATTTTCCGCGCGCTCGGCTTGCCTGCCCAACAGGATCTTCGGCGCCGATCCGCTTGCGGCAAAGGCACGCCCGGCCTTGTCACGCCGCGCCTTGCCCTCGCGCTGACGTTGGACGTTGCGCTCGGCGCCGCGCAGGGCGGCCTCGGACCGGTCGAGCTCCGCGGCCGCCCGGTCCCGTTCCGCTTCCCGCTGCGCGACAAAGGCCGACCATCCGCCGCCGACGACATGCACCCCGACCGGAGTCAGCTCGACGATGCGGTCCATCGTCTCCAGCAGTTCGCGGTCATGGCTCGCGACCAGCACCCCGCCACGCCACCCGCCGATCAGGTCATGGATCGCCGCGCGTCCGGCGCCATCCAGATTGTTGGTCGGCTCGTCGAGCAGCAGCAGATCCGGCTTCTCGATCAGCGCCCGGGCGACCCCCGCGCGCATCCGCTCTCCGCCCGACAGCGATCCGATCGTCCGGTCGAGCGCGACACCGGCCAGCCCCGCCTCGCCCAGCGCCTCCTCGATCCGCGCGTCCAGCATCCAGTCAGCGGCGTCCAGATCGGCCGCATCGCCCTGCCCCGCCAGCACGCGCTCAAGCCGCGCCAGCTCGGCGCCGACACCGAGCATTTCGACGAGCGTCAGTCCGGGCGGCCAGTCCTGCGCCAGCATCGCAGCAGTACCGCTCCGATGCACACTGCCCGACGCCGCGCGACTATCGCCCGCAGCGATGCGCAACAATGTGGATTTGCCGCTACCGTTACGGCCGACCAGCCCGACACGCTCGCGCGTCAGCGCGAGGGTCAGCCCCTCGAACAGCAGTCTGTGGTCAGGGGTGCGTGCGGAAACGGAGTCGAAGGTCAGAAGCGCGGACATGGAACCTCTCGGATGCTGCAAAACGGGTCGTTTTGGTCATCCGGTCGTTCACGCCACACACTCCTCAAACTGCGTCGCCCTTATCTAGGACGGCGTCCCTGCACCCGCAAGGCGCGCTACCAGCGGTAGAGCAGGTAGGCCAACCAGGCGACCACGATCGCCAGCACGATCGCCACAACCCGCTTCGGGTTGCCCTTGCGCTTGCGATTCCGGCCCATGCGGTCGAGATCGAACCAATATTGGGCAGGCGCCGTCTGGCGAATCACGCCCGAAGCGAGCAGACGGTCAAAGGCGCGGCGTTCCACCGGGCTCGACGGCACATATTCGATCGCTTCGCCGGGCGCGACCGCCCCGTGATCGACGAAATGCCGCTGGACGCGAAACTGCGCCAGATCCGACGACCCGCCCGTCAACACGCTCTTGCTCCCCAATTCCATGCCGACAATAGTCGGGGACGGATCGGCTCGTTTCAAGAGCGCGATCAACGCGTAAGACTATTCGCCAGCTTGACCGGTCCATAGAATCTCCTGCTCCCCGACACCCTCTTCCCGTAGCAAAGCCTGTCGCCATGCCGTTCCGCTTCTTTCGCCCGATCCTTGCCGGCGCGCGGCCACGTGACCGTATCGTCGCCTGTATCGGCGCGGCGATCTGCCTTTCCCTCACCGTGCTCGTCTGTGCGCAGTTTCCGCTTGCGGCATCGGATCTGCCACTGATCGTCGCGCCGATGGGCGCTTCGGCCGTCCTCCTCTTCGCCGTCCCGGCGAGCCCGCTCGCTCAGCCATGGCCGGTGGTCGGCGGCAACACCATCTCCGCGCTCGTCGGGGTCGCAGTGTTCCAGCATACCCCCGATGCGATGCTCGCCGCGGGTCTTTCGGTCGGGCTCGCGATTCTGGCCATGTCGGCCTGCCGCTGCCTCCACCCGCCCGGCGGTGCCGCCGCGCTCACCGCGGTGATCGGCAGCCAGGGCATCCACACGGCAGGCTATGCCTTCGCCTTCGCGCCGGTCGCGATCAACTCGATCGCGCTCGTCGCACTCGGCATGCTGTTCCACCGCATATCGGGTCACAGCTACCCGCACGTCCCCGTCCCGGTCGACGCTGCGGCACAGGCGGCCGGCCTCCATCTCGAGGACATCGACCGCGCGCTCGCCGAACTGCCCGACAGCTTCGACATCAGCCGCGAGGATCTCGACGTGCTGCTCTCCAAGGCGGAAGCTCACGCCATCGCTCGCCGCCGCCGCAAGCGCTGAGCCCCCCTTGCAATGTTGGAGCGCGTCTGCTCCGCTGGCGACTAGAGTATGTTTCCAGGCCTGACAGACTCACGCGCGTAGGGGCGTGACTTTAGAGACCTTTGGAAGCTTCGGTATGGTGCTGGTGGGAGAGGAATGATGGCACGCGAGCTCGATCTGATCGTCTATGGCGCCACCGGCTTCACCGGCCGCCTCGTCGCCGAATATCTCGCTCAGCGCTATGGCGACGGCAGCGTCAAATGGGCGATGGCGGGCCGCTCGCTGACCAAGCTGGAACAGATACGCGACGAGATCGGTGCGCCCGCCTCGACCCCGCTCATCGCCGCCAATGCCGACGATCCTTCCGCGCTCAAGGCGATGGTCGAACGCGCAAAGGTCGTGATCTCAACCGTCGGTCCCTATCAGCTCTATGGCAACGACCTGGTCGCCGCGTGCGTCGACACCGGCACCGGCTATGTCGACCTGTGCGGCGAGCCCAACTGGATGCACGACATCATCCTGCGGCACGATGCCGCGGCAAAGGCGAGCGGTGCACGCATCGTCCTCTCATGCGGCTTCGATTCGATCCCCTTCGACCTCGGCGTGTGGACCGTGCAACAGGCGGCCAAGGCGAAGTTCGGCCAGCCCGCCCCGCGCGTGAAGGGTCGCGTCCGGAAGATCCAGGGCGGCCCCTCGGGCGGCACCTTCGCCAGCGGCAAGGCGACCGCGGCCGCGGCGGCGAAGGATCCGGCGGTGTTCAAGACGCTGCTCGATCCCTTCGCGCTTACCCCGGGCTTTGAGGGGCCGAGCCAGCCCAAGGGCATGCTCCCCGAATATGACGAGGCGGTCGGCGCCTGGGTCGCCCCTTTCATGATGGCGGTGATCAACACCAAGAACATCCACCGCACCAACTTCCTCGCCCACCACCCCTATGGCCGCGACTTCCGCTATGACGAGATGATGGTCGCGCCGGGCCTCGGCGAACTCGGCAAAGCCGCCGCCGAGGCGATCGCCAAGATGAACCCGATGAACTCGGACAAGGGCCCCGCCCCCGGCGAGGGGCCGTCGAAGGAACAGCGCGACAACGGCTTTTACGAGATCGACTTCATCGCCGAAATGCCCTCGGGCGAGCGTCTGACCGCGACCGTCACCGGCGACCGCGACCCCGGCTATGGTTCGACCAGCAAGATGATCGCAGAGGCGGCGCTCTGCCTGCTCCGCGACGTCGATGGCGGCGGCGGCGTCTGGACCCCCGGCGCGCTGATGCCCGAACCGTTGAAGGCCCGGCTCGAGGCCAATGCCGGCCTGACCTTCAAGATCGCCTAGCCCGCGTAGAACAGCATCGCGACCACCGCGAGCAGCACCGAAACCGCGATCGTCACCGGCACCAGCTTGCGCCGCCGCCGCTCGACCGCCGCTTCATAGGCGCGCAGGTCGAGCCAGTAATAGGCATGCCCCTCCTTGCGGATCAGCCGCTCGGCGAGCAGCCCGTCGAACGCCGGCTTGAGCTCGGCGGGCGGCGTGTAGAGGATCGTATCGTACGGTGTGATCGCATGTGCGGCGCAGAAATGATCGACCAGCTTGCGCCGCGCCCGCCCCGCTTTGGTGATCGCGACCGACTCCACCACCATATCCACCCCCGTCACCCCGGCCTTGTGCCGGGGTCCACCGCGAACCACGCGCCCTACTCTTCGCTAACCGCACCGTGGCCCCCGGCACAAGGCCGGGGTGACGGCGAGAGGTCAGCGCTTCCTGCCCTGATGCTTGATGTTCGCCGGCCGCCCGCGCCGCTTGAGCACCCGCGGCGGCCCCGGCTTGCGCGGCCGGTCGGGACGCGGCCCCGATCCGCTGCCCTTGCCGTCAGGCAGCTCGAAGCGCAGCGCGCCCGACACCGGATTGGCCTCGACCAGTCGCAGCGGCAACCGCTGCCCCAGCGAAAACTCCTCGCCGGTCTCTTCGCCCACCAGTTTCTGCGCCGCCTCGTCATAGCGGAAATATTCGCGGCCCAGGTCACGCGCCGGCACCAGCCCGTCCCCGCCGACGCCGTCGACCGTCGCGAAGAAGCCGAAATTCTGCACCCCGGTGATCCGCGCCTCCATCACCTCGCCGACATGCGCCGACAGGTATGCGGCGACATAGCGGTCGACCGTCTCGCGCTCGGCCTCCATCGCCCGCCGCTCGAGCTGGCTGATGACCTCGCCGGTCTTCTCCATCTCGGCATCGGTCGGCAGTTCGCCGCCCGGCCCCAGCTTGTTCGATTCGACCAGCGCGCGATGCACGACCAGATCGGCATAGCGCCGGATCGGCGAGGTGAAGTGCGCATAGCTGCCCAGCGCGAGCCCGAAATGCCCCGCATTCTGCGGCCCGTAATAGGCCTGGGTCTGCGTGCGCAGCACCTGGATCATCACCTCTTCGCGGAACTCGGCGTCGGCCACGCGCGCGATGACATGGTTGAAGGTGCCGGGCTTGATCACCTGCCCCAGCGTGAACTCGACCTCGAGCGTCTTGAGATACTCCTTGAGCGCGGCCAGCTTCTCGCGGCTCGGCGGCTCGTGGACGCGGTACATCACCGGCGCCTTGCGCGCTTCCAGCGCCTTCGCCGCCGCGACGTTCGCCGCGATCATGTAATCCTCGATCAGCTTGTGCGCGTCGAGCCGCTCGCGCGGGGCGACCGACAGGATGCGCCCCTTCTCGTCGAGCATGATCCGCCGCTCGGGCAGGTCGAGGTCGAGCGGCTCGCGCTTCTCGCGCGCCTTGTTGAGCGCACGCCAGCACGCCCACAGCGGCCGCAACGTCGAATCGGCCAGCTTGGGATCGACCCCAGCCAGCTCCTCCGCCGGCATCGCGCACGGCGAGGAGGCGACATCGACTTGCTCGCCCGCCGCATCGATCGCCGCCTGCGCATCCTCATACGCGATGTTCGCCGCGAGCCGCACCACGGCGCGCGTGAAGCGCCAGCCCTTGATCTCGCCCCTGGCCGAAATCTGCAGATGGCACGCCATCGCCGCGCGATCGACGTCCTGCTTCAGCGAACACACATCCGCCGACAACACCTCCGGCAGCATCGGCACGACGCGATCCGGGAAATAGACCGAATTGCCGCGCTTGCGCGCCTCACGGTCGAGCAGCGATCCGGGCCGGACATAGAAGCTGACATCGGCAATCGCGACGATCGCCTTCCATCCGCCCTCATTCTTGGGGTCGTCGTCGGGCGCCGCCCATACCGCATCGTCATGGTCGCGCGCGTCGGACGGGTCGATCGCCACGATCGGGATATCGCGCAGGTCTTCCCTGCCCTTCCCAAGGTTCTGCTTCGCGACCCGCTCGGCCTCCTGCAGCAACTCCTCTGAAAACACGTTCGGGATGCTGTGCTTGTGGATCGCGATCAGGCTGAAGCTGCGCGGGGCGAAGGGATCGCCCAGCACTTCGGTCACCTTGGCGAAGATGCGCGGGCCGCGCCCGCTCTTCTCCGCCATCACCAGATCGCCCGGCTCGGCGCCATTGCGCTCGGAGATGACGAAGCTGTTGCGCTCCTTCTTTTCCAGACCGTGGAGGTAGAGCCGTCCGCCCTCTTCCTTGACCACGCCCAGCACCGCTTCCTCGCCCCGGGCAAGCTTCTTCATCGGATGCGCGATCAGGCCGTTTCCGGCCTCTTCGGTGCGGGCCAGGATACGGTCGCCCACCGCCAGAGCGCTATGCTTGCCGCGCTCGCGCACGCGCAGCCTCGGCACCGGGACGCCCTCGGCCTCCCAGCGCTCGGGCACCGCCCAGACGGTGTCGCCATCGGAGTCGGTGATGCGCAGCACGGTCACTTTGGGCACGCCCCCCATCTTGTGGAAGGCGCGGCCGGGCGCGCTGTCGATCAGGCCTTCGTCGGCCATGTCGCGCAGCAGCGCCTTGAGCGTGATCTTCTCCTGCCCCGACAGGCCGAATGCGCGCGCGATCTCGCGCTTGCCCGCGGGCTGGTCGGAAGAGGTGATGAAATCGAGAATCTGTTGCCGCGTCGGCATGCCGGGCGCGGGCTTCTTTGCTTTGTTCTGTTTTGCCATTGACCCTTAATATAGGGGCGAAGCGACAAATCCCCAACTCTCCCCTGTTTCGTCATTCCCGCGCAGGCGGGAATCCATTCAGCCCGCCTTCTCCATGGAACCCTACCGACGGTGGCGACGGATTGGCCTACGCCGAACTTCGTTTCCCGCCTGCGCGGGAATGACGTAGATCGGTTCCATGACCTACGACCTCCTCATCGCCGGCGGCGGCATCAACGGCTGCGCCATCGCGCGCGAGGCATCGCTGCTCGGCCTGTCCGTCCTGCTGGTCGAAAAGGACGATCTCGCCGCCCACACCTCCTCCGCCTCCAGCAAGCTGATCCATGGCGGGCTGCGCTATCTCGAAACCTATGAGTTCCGGCTGGTGCGCGAGGCGCTGCACGAGCGCGAGCGGATGCTCGCCGCCGCGCCGCACCTCATCCACCCGATGGCGTTCGTGCTGCCCCACGCCCACAGCGTCCGCCCGTGGTGGATGGTCCGCGCGGGCCTCTATCTCTACGACCTGCTCGGCCTCGGCTCGTCGCTGCCCCGCTCGCGCGCGCTGCGCCGCGACGATCCTCGCCTCGGCCCGATCGCCCAGAATGTCGGCGGGTTTCTCTATTGGGACGCGCAGGTCGACGATGCGGCTTTGGTCCGCGCGAACGCCGCCGATGCCGCCGCCAATGGCGCGCAGGTCGAAACCGGGGTTGCCGTCACCGGTGCGGAGCGCAGCGGCGCAGGCTGGACCGTCTCACTGAGCGACGGCCGCAGCGTCGACACCCGCGCCATCGTCAACGCCACCGGCCCCTGGGTGAAGGCGTTCCTCGACACCATCCGCATCCGCACCGACAGCGGCTTGCGCCTGATCAAGGGCAGCCACATCGTCGTGCCTGCGCTCTGGGAGGGCGATCAGGCCTATATTCTGCAACAGCCCGACCGCCGCGTGGTGTTCGCGACCCCCTGGCGCGGCGGCACGATGATCGGCACCACCGACGTGCCGGCGAAGCAGCCGGAAGACGCCGGGATCACCCCGGCCGAGATCGACTATCTCTGCGCCGCCGCCAATCGCTACTTCAACCGCCAGATCGCTCCGGCCGACATCACCGCCACCTGGTCGGGCATTCGCGCGCTCTATGACGACGGTCGCGACGAAGCGCGCACGATCACGCGCGACTATGTCCTCGAGCTCGACACAAAAGGCGCGCCGATCCTGTCGGTGTTCGGCGGCAAGATCACCACCGCCCGCGCCCTGGCCGAGCATGCGCTGGCAAAGCTCGCCCCCGTTCTGGATTTCACGCCCCGGCCGGTCACGCGCGACCGGCCGCTGCCCTGACGCAATCCAATGCGCATCCCATCGTCATCCCCGCGAAGGCGGGGATCCATTCTGGCTGACCGTTCGGATCGAGCCGCACCGCCACAGGCAATGGGTTGGCTCGCGCCGAATTCCGTTTCCCGCCTTCGCGGGAATCACAGACCTTAATATGCGCGCGCGACCAGGATCCGCTCGACCGCCGGGCGGCCGGTGAACATGCAGGTGCCGTCCGCCGGCGCCGCGTCGAGCGGCACGTTGCGGAAGGTCAGCTTGAGCGCCTTGATCCGCTCGACCGCCTTGTCCAGCTCCTCGCCGGTCGGCTTGGCCCATTGCACCTCGACCCAGCCGGGATATTTGCCCGATCCTTCGAAATGCGCCTTGAGCGCCTCGAAGGTCTCGACCCCGCGGACGATATTGGCGTCCAGCTTGGCGCGCGCCTGGCTGTGCAGCGCGGTTTGGATTTCCTCCAGCAGCCCCGCCGTCTGCGCAACGAAATCGCCCTGGGGCAGGATCGCGCTGTCGAGCTTGCCGTCCTCGCGATACAGCCGGTCGCGACGGATCATCGAGACATTGCCGCCCGCCATGTCGCGGCCGCCGACCTCGATCACCACCGGCGCACCCTTCTTGACCCAGCCCCAGCGCTTGTTCGCCGCCTTGGCGGCGCGGGTGTCGAGCAGCACGCGCACCGGCTCGCCGAACGCGCTCTGCTTGACCAGCTCGGCCTTCAGCGCCTCGCAATAGTCGAGCAGCGGCGCATCCTCGTCGCTGTCGCGCAGCATCGGCACGATCACTACCTGCCAGGGCGCGAGCCGCGGCGGGACGCGCAGGCCGTCGTCATCGCCATGCGTCATGATGATGCCGCCGATCATCCGCGTCGACATGCCCCAGCTGATCGTGTTGGCCAGTTCGAATTCGCCATTCGCATTCTGGAAACGGATATTCTGCGCCGACGCGAAATTGGTGCCCAGGAAATGGCTGGTGCCGGCCTGCAGCGCCTTGCCGTCCTGCATCATCGCCTCGATCGAGAAGGTCGAAACGGCGCCGGGGAAGCGCTCATTCTCCGGCTTCTCGCCCGCGATCACCGGCATCGCCGCGACGTCCTCGGCAAAGCTGCGATAGACTTCGAGCCCGACCATCGTCTGCTCGCGCGCCTGTTCGGCGCTGGCATAGGCGGCGTGCGCCTCCTGCCACAGGAATTCGGCGGTGCGCAGGAACATGCGCGTACGCATTTCCCAGCGCACGACGTTCGCCCACTGGTTCACCTGAACCGGCAGGTCGCGCCACGACTGCACCCAACGCGAGAATGCGGTGCCGATCACCGTCTCCGACGTCGGGCGCACGACCAGCGGCTCTTCCAGCTTCGCCTCGGGATCGGGGGTCAGCCCGCCCTTACCGTCGCCGACCAGCCGGTGGTGCGTGACCACCGCCATCTCCTTGGCGAAGCCGTCAACATGCTCGGCTTCCTTCTCGAAATAGGAAAGCGGGATGAACAGCGGGAAATAGGCATTGTCATAGCCGACGCCCTTGATGCGATCATCGAGCAGGCGCTGGATGCGCTCCCAGATGCCATAGCCCCATGGCCGCATGATCATGCAGCCACGCACCCCCGATTCCTCGGCCAGATCGGCTTCCGAAATGACAGCCTGGTACCAGGCGGCGAAGTCCGCTTCGCGGGTGACGTTGAGTGCGTGCTTGATCATGGGGCACGCCTGTAAGGCCAAGGCTTGACCACGCCAAGGGTCAGATGGTTTGTTGCGATGGGGGAACGAACCATGAGCTACGTCGAAAAGAACGAAAAGGACTGGACCAAGATCATCGGCGGGGGAATCCTCGCGATGCTGGCTGTCGCCGCATTCAAATGGGGCATGCCCTATTTCCGCGAGCAGGCTGCGATGAGCGACATGTCCACCGCCGAAGGCGCGGAACGCGAGATGCTCGCCGATCCCAAGGCCGGCCCGGCCCTGCGCACGATCAAGCTGAACTATCCCGCTGACTTCGATCGGATGCGCGATCGAGTGCGCGCGGCATCCGCCAAGCGCGATCCGGCTGAGATCTCCAAGGCGATCGGCATGACGGTGACCGAGATCAACCGGCGCGAGGCGCGCCATCTGGCGACTGCGCCGCCTGATCGTATCGATGCTCTGTCGCGCCAGCATCTCGCGGTCGTCGAGCATTTGCAATTTCGTCCGGATTTGTGCGCGAAGTTCGCCACGGGCGCCGTTTTCGGCCCGAATGAGGTCGATCCCGGACTCGGCAAGATGCTGGAAACGCTCGCGCTGACACGGCTCGAGGCGATGGCAGCCGGTCGAAACCAGCCATCGCGCGCTCCGGCGCAGCCGAAACCGGAAGATGTCGCCCGGTTCGACGCCGCGCTGCGATCCAACGGCGTGTCCGGCATGGCGTATGAGGTCATCATCGGCAAGCGAACCCCTGACCAGGCGACACCGCGCATGATCTGCGATGCCGAGACGCATTTCGTGCGCGCGGTGCGCTCGCTTCCGCTCGATCAGGGTAGCCGAATCTATGCAGCGGCCATGTCCGGCGGGCCGGCATAGCACCATTGCTTGCCGCCCCGCCTCCATGCGCCTAACGCCCGGGGCGTGACCGCCGCCAATCCCGATCGCATCATGCTCGGCCTCGGCCTGCGCCTGCTCGCGATCCTGATGCTCTCGACCATGGGCGCGCTGATCAAGCTGGTCGAGACGCACGGCGCGCATCTGGTCGAGATCATGTTGTTCCGCCAGTTCTTCGCCATCCCCCTCGTCCTCGCCTGGGTGATGATGGGCCCCGGTCTCGCCTCGCTGAAGACCCGGCATTTCGGGCTGCATGTCAGCCGCTCGGCGGTCGGCCTTACCGGCATGGTGTTCAACTTCGGCGCGGTGCTGCTGCTCCCGCTCGCCGAAGCGACCACCTTCGGCTTCACCGTGCCGATCTTCGCCACCATCCTCGGCGCGCTGGTGCTCAAGGAGCCGACCGGCTGGCACCGCTGGGGTGCCGTGCTCGCCGGCTTCATCGGCGTGCTGATCGTCACCCAGCCGGGGAGCAGCCACATTCCGCTCGGCGGCGCACTGGTCGGCCTCACCGCCGCCTTGTTCGTGGCGATCGTCGCGATCCAGCTGCGCCAGCTGGGCCGCACCGAAAGCCCGGCCACCACCGTCTTCTGGTTCTCGACCCTGTCGGTGCCCCCGCTGCTGATCGGCTATGCCTTCGTCGCCGCGCCGCACGACCTGCAGACCTTTGCGCTGCTGATCCTGATCGGCTTTGTCGGCGGCGCCGCGCAGCTCGCGCTCACCGCCTCGCTGCGCTTCGCCCCGGTCTCCGCCGTGGTACCGATGGACTATTCCAGCCTGATCTGGGCAACGCTCTATGGCTATCTGCTGTTCGGCGTCCTCCCCGGCCACTGGACCTGGATCGGCGCGCCGATCATCATCGCCAGCGGCCTCTATATCGTCTGGCGCGAACGGCGGCGCGGGCTCCCGATCGCCGATGCCGAGCCCGCGGCCTAGGCCCGATAGACCAGCATGATGTTGTTCGCCGGCATCTCGACCAGCCGTTCGAACGACAATCCGCGCGCCACAGCCGCCGCGCTCACATCCGCAACGTCACGCAGCCCCCAGCGCGGATCGCGCGCCTTGAGCGAGGCATCGAATGCCTCGTTCGACGGCGCCGTCTCAACCTCCGCCCGGCGATACGGTCCATAGAGGATCAGCGGCGCGCCAATCTGCAACAGCCGCGCCGCACCGTCGAGCAGCCCCAACGTCGCCTCCCACGGGCTGATATGCACCATGTTGATGCATAGCAGCGCATCGGCCCGCTCGACCGGCCAGTCCGCCGCGCTGGCATCGATCGCCACTGGCGCCGCGACATTGCCCAGCCCCGCGCACCACGCCGCGATCGAGGTCAACGCCGACGGCTCGGGATCGCTCGGTTGCCAGTTCAGCCCGGCAAACCGCTCGGCAAAGAACGCGCAATGCTCCCCGCTCCCGCTCGCCACCTCCAGCACCAGCCCCGTTTCCGGCAGCACGTCCGCCAGCACCGTCGCGATCGCCTCGCGGTTGCGCAAGGTCGCGGGCGCATGCTTGCGTGCCGCGCCTTTCTCCTCGGCGGCGATCCAGGGCGTCGGGTCGGCCATCACTTCGCCGCGAACAGCTCGAGGAACTTGAGTGCCAGCGGGCTCTTCTCGATCTCCGCCACCTGCGTGCGGTTGCCCCAGTGCAGCCCGTCGGTATTGCCCAGCGCCACCAGCGTCAGCCCCTTGTCCGGCACCTTGAGCAGGAAGCCGGCATAGGCTTCGGGCCACCAGCCGCCGTGCCACACCAGCTTCTGCCCGTGCCAGCTCTGCGTCCACCAGCCATAGGCATATCCGGCGGGCTTGCCGTCGGGATCGGTCGGCGGCGTCCACATGGTCTTGCGCAACGCAGGCGACAGGATCCGCCCCTGATCGAGCGCCAGCGAATATTCGGCCAGGCTCCGCGCGCTGGCGATGATCCCGCTCGACGCGTTCATCTCGGGGTTGGGCAAGGGCGTCGGCGCCAGGCTGTCCCAGCCATTCTTGCCGCTGGTGAAGGGCGGCGCGAGGTTGCGCAGCGCCGCGCCGCCCTTGGGATCGCGCCACCCCGCGGCGATGTCCTTCAGGCCCGCCTTGTCGAGCACATAGAGCCGCACCCAATGTTCCAGCGGCTTGCCGGTCTTCTCCTCGACCCAGTTGGCCAGCCGCCCGAACACCACCGGATTATACATGAAGTTGCTGCCCGGCTTGCCCAGCACGCGCATCTGCAGCACCTGCCGCACGCTGATCTTCGCCGCGCAGTCGAGCTTGGGCGGCACATAGCCGTCCTCCAGCTTGACCCCGCCCCCGAACATGTTGCCGCTGCTCGCCAGCCGCTCGCACCGCTCTTTCCAGTCGGACAGCGTGGTGAAATCGTCATCCAGGCGGATCGGCGCCTGCGCCAGATTCGCCAGTTGCCGGCCC
>CAYOXO010000023.1:0-5583 GCA_964407945.1 uncultured Stakelama sp. | reverse complement strand
CGGATCACCTTGTCCGCGTCCATCTGCAACAACGTCGCGCCGACAAAGGTCTTGGTCATCGACGCGACGAGGTAGCTGGTGTCCGCCGTCGTCTTTTCCTCGACGTCATGATCCTGCCAACCGATCCCCTCGGCGGCGACGATCCTGCCGTCCTTGACGATGGCATAGGACAGGCTGAGCACCGCGCGCTCCTTGCGGAACGCGGTCGCGAACGCCTTGAACTCGGCGAGCTTCGCGGTGTCGTCAGCGGATTGTGCGTAGGACGGCGCGGCAAACAGCAGCGCGGCAAGGGTCAGGATTCGGCGAATCATCGGCATTCCCCCGGCTTGGTGCGTCCAAGCTAGGCGAAACCGGACCGTTGTCACGCGCTGCCAAGCGTCTCCGCCGGCGGGTTATAGGTCAGGACGCCGGTGAGCAGGAAGAAACACACGACCGCCACCAGGATCATCCCGCCGACCCACAGCAGCGCCGGCCCCGCGCCGGCCCTGCGAGCGTAGCCGGGCAGCAGCAGCGCCGCGACGACACCCCCGCCCAGCGCGGTCGCCGCGCCGACTACGAAGAACATCACCGCGCCCGACAGTCCGTCGGCACCGCCATCGATCATCCCTGCCCGATCGAACAGCGTGATGATGACGGCGGCGAGCCCCAGCCCGCACGCACCGCCCGAGATGAACCCGGCCAGCGCGAAGGCGAGGCTGCGCAGCGCGTTCACGCTATTCGGCGGCTTCCGCCTGCGACGGTTCCTTCCACACCAGCACCGGCTTGCGCGCGGCCTGGGTCTCGTCGAGGCGGCGGCGCGGCGCGAAGTGCGGCGCCGACTTGAGCGCGGCGTCGCCCGCCTTGGCCCGCTCGGCGACCGAGCGGAACGCGCCGATGAACTGGTCCAGCGCGGCCTTGCTCTCGGTCTCGGTCGGCTCGACCAGCATCGCGCCGTGCACCACCAGCGGGAAATAGACCGTCATCGGGTGGAAGCCCTCGTCGATCAGCCCCTTGGCGATGTCGAGCGTCGAGAAGCCCTCGGGCAGGCCCTTGTCGCTGAAGATCGCCTCATGCATGCACGGCCCGCTCTTGGCGAAGGGCGCGTCGAGCACATCCTCCAGCGCGCGCAGCACATAGTTGGCGTTCAGCACCGAATCCTCGGACACCTGCTTCAGCCCGTCCGCGCCGTGGCTGAGGATATAGGTCAGCGCGCGCGTGAACATGCCCATCTGGCCATGGAACGACACCATGCGGCCGAAGCTGTCGGCATGATGCTCGCCCGCGGTCTCTTCCTCGATCAGCTCGAAGCGGTCGCCCTGCTTCTCGACGAAGGGCAGCGGCGCATAGGGCGCCAGCGCCGCCGACAGCACCACCGGCCCCGAGCCCGGCCCGCCGCCGCCGTGCGGGGTCGAGAAGGTCTTGTGCAGGTTGATGTGCATCGCGTCGATGCCCAGGTCGCCGGGGCGGACCCGCCCGACGATCGCGTTGAAATTGGCGCCGTCGCAATAGACGTATCCGCCCGCTTCATGCACCGCGTCGCTGATCGCCTTCATGTCCGGCTCGAACAGGCCGCAAGTGTTCGGGTTGGTGATCATCACCCCCGCCACGTCCGGCCCCAGCCGCGCCTTGAGCGCCTCGAGGTCGACGCGCCCCGCTTCGGTCGCCGGAATATCCTCGACGGTGAAGCCGGCGAATGCCGCAGTCGCCGGGTTGGTGCCATGCGCGCTCTCGGGCACCAGCAGCACTTTGCGTGCCTGCTCGCCCTTGGCGTCGAGCGCCGCGCGGATCGCGAGGACGCCGCACAGCTCGCCATGCGCGCCCGCCTTGGGCGACATCGCGACCGAATGCATGCCGGTCAGCGTCGTCAGCCAGTGCGCGAGCTGATGGATCACCTCGAACGCGCCCTGCACCGTGTCGACCGGCTGGAGCGGGTGAACATCGGCGAAGCCGGGAAGCCGCGCCATCCGCTCGTTGAGGCGCGGATTGTGCTTCATCGTGCAGCTGCCGAGCGGGAACAGGCCCAGGTCGATCGCGTAATTCTGGCGGGACAGGCGCGTATAGTGGCGCACCGCCTCGGGCTCGGACAGGCCGGGCAGGCCGATATCCTTGTTGCGTGCAAGCCCACCGATCCGCGACGCCGCCTTGGGCGCCTCGGCGAAGTCGACGCCGGTGGTGTCGAGCGATCCGATCTCGAAGATCAACGCCTCGTCGAGCATCAGCGCGCGGTTGCCGGTAAAGGTCGCGCTGTCGCTGCGCTCACCGGCGTTCATCTCGGGGCGCCATCCGGACTGGTTGATGCTCATGCCAGCACCTCCTGAAGCGCGGCGGCAAGCGTCTCGACGTCCTCCGCGGTGGTGGTTTCGGTGACCGCGACGACCAGCCCGTTGGCCAGCGCGTCCTCACCCGGATAGAGGCGGCCGAGGGACACGCCCGCCAGGATGCCCTTGTCGGCCAGTTCGCGCACGATCGGGCGCGCTTCCTTCGACAGCTTCAGCGTGAACTCGTTGAAGAAGGTCGGCGTCACCAGCTCGACCCCCGGCACCTTGGCCAGGCGGTCCGCCGCGGCGCTCGCCCCGGCATGGTTGAGTGCGGCAAGCTGCCGCAGCCCCTTCTCGCCCAGCAGGGTCATATGGATCGACCAGGCGAGCGCGCACAGCACAGAGTTGGTGCAGATGTTCGACGTCGCCTTCTCGCGGCGGATATGCTGCTCGCGCGTCGACAGCGTCAGCACGAAGCCGCGCTTGCCCTCCGCGTCCACGGTCTCACCGGTGAGGCGGCCCGGCATCTGGCGGACGTATTTTTCCTTGCAGCCGAACAGGCCCACATAGGGCCCGCCGAACTGAAGGCCGACGCCGATCGACTGGCCTTCGCCGACGACGATGTCCGCGCCCATCTCGCCCGGCGACTTGATCGCACCCAGCGCCACCGGCTCGGTGACGACCGCAACGAGCAGCGCCTTCTTGGCCTGGCAGGCGGCGGCAAGGTCGGACAGGTCCGAAATACGGCCGAGAATGTCGGGATACTGGACGACGACGCACGACGTCTCGTCGTCGATCATGCCGAGGAGCTTGTCGGTGTCCGGCTCGGCGGTCAGCTCGGGCAGCGCCGTGACCAGCTGGTCGCCGGTGTACTTCGCCATCGTGTTGGCGACCGAGACATAATGCGGGTGCAGCCCGCCCGACAGGATCGCCTTGGCGCGCTTGGTGATGCGCCGCGCCATGCCGATCGCCTCCCAGCATGCGGTCGATCCGTCATACATCGACGCGTTGGCGACATCGGTGCCCAGCAGGCGCGCGACCTGGGTCTGGAACTCGAACATCACCTGCAGCGTGCCCTGCGCGATCTCGGGCTGGTAGGGCGTGTAGGCGGTCAGGAACTCGCCGCGCTGGATGATGTGGTCGACGCTCGCCGGCACATGGTGGCGATAGGCACCACAGCCGAGGAAGAAGGGTGCTTCCCCCGCCGACAGGTTTTTCCGCGCCAGCGCGGTCATGTGCCGCTCGACCGCCAGTTCGCTGGCGTGCGGCGGCAGCCCCGCGATCGGGCCGCTCAGACGGGCGCTCTCGGGCACATCGACGAACAGATCGTCGATCGCCGCCGCGCCGACCGCGGCGAGCATCGCCTGCCGGTCGTTGGGAGTCAGGGGAAGATAGCGCATTCAGTTCACTCCAAACCCCTCCCCTTCAGGGGAGGGGCAAGGGGTGGGGGACGTCTCACCGAGATCAGCGCCTGCGGATAGGCCCCACCCCAACCCCTCCCCTGAAGGGGAGGGGCCAGTTGATTTCAAAGCTTCGAGACGAAATCCTGATACTTGCCCTCGTCCATCAGGCCGTCGAGCTCGCTGGTGTCGGACAGCGTCATCTTGAAGAACCAGCCCTCGCCTTCGGGGTCTTCGTTCACCAGCGCCGGCTCGTCGGCCAGCGCCGGGTTGCCCTCGACGATCGTGCCCGAAACCGGGGCATAGACATCGCTCGCCGCCTTGACGCTCTCGACCACCGCGGCGTCGTCGCCCTTGCTTACCTGCTTGCCCTCGTCGGGTACTTCGACGAACACGATGTCGCCAAGCTGGCTCTGCGCATAATCGGTGATGCCGACGGTCGCGATCTCGCCGTCCAGCTCGATCCACTCATGATCTTCGGTGAAATAGCGGCTCATTTGGGTCCTCCCTCACGGACGTAATTATGCGGGACGAAGGGCATGGGGACCACTTCGCCATGATGGATCTTGCCGCGCTGGCTCAGCGTCACGCGCGTGCCGATTTCGGCCATCGCGATCGGAACATAGGCCATCGCGATCGGCTTCTGCACGGTCGGGGCAAAGCCGCCGCTGGTGACGCGGCCGACCTCATTGCCTTCGTCGTCCAGCACCAGCGCGCCCTCGCGCACCGGCTGGCGTCCCTCGACGATCAGGCCGACGCGGCGCTGGATCGCGCCATTCTCGCGCTCGAGCAGGATGCGCTCGGCGCCTGGGAAATTGGCTTCCTCACGCCGGCGCTTGCTCGCCACCGCAAAATTGAGCGCCGCCATGATCGGCGTCGTCTCGGTATCCAGGTCATGGCCATAGAGCGGCAGATCCGCCTCGAGCCGCAGCGAATCGCGTGCGCCCAGGCCGATCGGCTTGACTTCGGGCTGCGCGGTCAGCGCGTCGGCCAGCGCCGCCGCATGCTCACCCTCGACCGAAATCTCGAACCCGTCCTCGCCGGTATAGCCCGAACGGCTGATCCACAGGCTGGTGCCGTTCCAGTCGAACCGACCGCCGCGCATGAAGATCAGGTCCGCTACGCCCGGGACCAGGCGGCTCAGCGCGTCGATCGCCTTCGGCCCCTGCAGCGCGAGCAGCGCGTGCTCGTCCATGTGGTTGATCTCGATCTCGTCGGCGAGATGCTCGCGCAGATGGGCGATATCGTCCCATTTGCACGCGCCGTTGACGACCATGTACAGGCCGTCTTCCCAGCGGGTGAACATCAGGTCGTCCAGGATCCCGCCATTCTCGGCGAGCAGCAGCGAATATTTCTGCCCGTTGACCTTCACGCCGGTGACGTCGGCGGGGATCAGCGCCTCGAGCGCCGCATCGAGCCCGTCGCCCGACAGGAACAGCTGGCCCATGTGGCTGACGTCGAACAGGCCCGCGCTCTCGCGGACCCAGAGATGCTCGGCCATGATGCCTTCATACTGGACCGGCATCTCGTAACCGGCGAACGGCACCATCCGGCCGCCCTTGGCGCGATGCCAAGCATCGAGCGGAAGCAGCGCCAGCTCTTCGACGATTTCGGGTTCTTGCGTGGCGTCGCTCATGTCCATCTCCAAAGGAATCGACGGAATCACCGCGAGATGCGGCCATTCACCGTCGCCCCCTCTGTCACGGAACCTGAGAGCTTTCTCCCGTCCTGCGGCGGACGGGATTACCCCTTCGGTGGCCACCCTCGCGAGCGGCGCTTTCCAGAGTGTCGTGGCCCCGCGCGGTCCTGGGTGCCTGAGAGATTCCGGGGCGGTTGCTCCTTCGGCGAGGGTGTTTGACCACCCCAACTCTCCCGCGCGTGCCTTCAACGGTCGCCCGCTGCTGACCCACCCCATCTGCTGCGGCGGGCCAAGCGAGTCAATCGCG
>CAYOXO010000022.1:6139-46917 GCA_964407945.1 uncultured Stakelama sp. | reverse complement strand
GCCCAGCTGGAAGCGCGCGTGCTGATGATGTCGACCAACAACATCCTCTCGCCCGCCAACGGCAAGCCGATCATCGTCCCCTCGCAGGACATGGTTCTCGGCCTCTACTATCTCTCGATGGAGAAGGAAGGCGAACCGGGCGAAGGCTCGCTGCTCGCCGACATGGCCGAGGTGCACCAGGCGATCGCCGCCGGCGCCGTCACGCTGCACACCAAGATCGTCAGCCGCGTTCCGCAGACCGACGAGCAGGGCAAGCAGTTCATGAAGCGCTTTGAGACGACGCCGGGCCGCATGCTGCTCGGCGAGACCCTCCCGAAGAGCCACAAGGTGCCGTTCGAAATCGTCAACCGCCTGCTGACCAAGAAGGACATCGGCGACGTCATCGACGAAGTCTATCGTCACACCGGCCAGAAGGAGACGGTGCTGTTCGCCGACGCCATCATGGCGCTGGGCTTCCGCCACGCGTTCAAGGCCGGCATCTCGTTCGGCAAGGACGACATGATCATTCCGGCGTCGAAGGAAGGGATGGTCGACGAAACCCGCGCGCTGGTGAAGGATTACGAGCAGCAGTATCAGGACGGCCTGATCACGCAGCAGGAAAAGTACAACAAGGTGATCGACGCCTGGAGCCGTTGCGGCGACCAGGTGGCGGCCGCGATGATGGACGAGATCAAGGCGGTCAAGAAGGACGCCGAGACCGGCCGTGAGAAGCCTGCCAACGCGATCTACATGATGGCGCACTCCGGTGCCCGTGGCTCGGCAGCGCAGATCAAGCAGCTCGCCGGCATGCGCGGCCTGATGGCCAAGCCGTCGGGCGAGATCATCGAAACGCCGATCATCTCGAACTTCAAGGAAGGTCTGACCGTTCTTGAATACTTCAACTCCACCCACGGCGCCCGCAAGGGCCTCGCGGACACGGCGTTGAAGACCGCGAACTCGGGCTACCTCACCCGCCGCCTGGTCGACGTGTCGCAGGACTGCGTCGTCATGGAGGAGGATTGCGGTACCGAGCGCGCGCTCGAGATGAAGGCGATCGTGCAGGGCGGTTCGACCATCGCATCGCTGGGCGAGCGTATTCTGGGTCGCACGACCGCGGAAGACGTGGTCGATCCCAAGACGGGCGACGTGGCGATCCCGGTCGGCACGCTGCTCGACGAGCCGATGATCGCGCAGATCGAGGCACTGGGCATCCAGGGCATGAAGATCCGCAGCCCGCTGGTTTGCGAGGCGAAGATCGGCGTGTGCGCCAAGTGCTACGGGCGTGACCTCGCCCGCGGTACGCCGGTGAACATCGGCGAAGCGGTCGGCGTCATCGCGGCGCAGTCGATCGGCGAGCCGGGCACCCAGCTCACCATGCGTACCTTCCACATCGGCGGCGCGGCTCAGCTCAACGAGCAGTCGAACCTCGAAGCCCCTGTGGACGGCAAGGTCGAGTTCCGTGACGTCCGCATGATCGTCGATCAGCGTGGCCGCCGCGTGGTCACCTCGCGTTCGGCCGAGCTGGCGATCCTCGACATGGATGGTCGCGAGCTGGCGGTGCATCGCATCCCGTACGGCGCTTACATCCTGTTCGACGATGGCCACGTCGTCACCAAGGGCGACCGGATGGCCGAGTGGGATCCGTTCACCATGCCGGTGATCACGGAAACCGGCGGTACCGTGAAGTATCAGGATCTGATCGAGGGCAAGACGCTCGCCGAGCAGGTCGACGAAGCGACGGGCATCGCCCAGCGCGTCGTCATCGAGAACCGCGGCGCCGCAGCCAAGAAGGAGGATCTGCGTCCGCGCCTGACCCTCACCGGCGACGGCGACGGCGAAGCCGCTCGCTACATGCTGGCGATGGGCGCGGTGATCTCGGTCGAGGATGGTGCGGTGGTCCATGGCGGCGACGTGCTGGCACGCGTCAGCCGTGAATCGGCCAAGACCCGCGACATCACCGGTGGTCTGCCGCGCGTTGCCGAGCTGTTCGAAGCACGCAAGCCCAAGGAAAACGCGATCATCGCGAAGGTCTCGGGCCGCGTCGTGTTCGGCAAGGACTATAAGGCGAAGCGCAAGATCGGCATCCAGCCCGAGGATGGCGGCGAGATCGTCGAGTATCTGGTTCCGAAGTCGAAGGTGATCGACGTTCAGGAAGGCGACTACGTCAAGCGTGGCGACAACCTGATCGGCGGCTCGCCCGATCCGCACGACATTCTCGAGGTGCTCGGCATCGAGCCGCTCGCGGAATACCTCGTCGCGGAGATCCAGGAAGTCTATCGACTCCAGGGCGTGAAGATCAACGACAAGCACATCGAGGTGATCGTTCGCCAGATGCTGCAGAAGGTCGAGATCACCGACGCCGGCGACACCACCCTGCTCCCCGGCGAGCAGGTGGATCGCGACGAGATGGACGAGACCAACGAGAAGCTCGAGCCCGGCCAGGCCCCCGCACAGGGCAAGCCGATCCTGCTCGGCATCACCAAGGCGTCGCTGCAGACCCGCAGCTTCATCTCGGCGGCGTCGTTCCAGGAGACCACGCGCGTCCTCACCCAGGCCGCGGTCGAGGGGAAGCAGGACACGCTGATCGGCCTCAAGGAGAACGTGATCGTGGGCCGTCTCATCCCCGCCGGCACCGGCGCGGGCATGAACCGGATGCGGATCGCGGCCACCAGCCGCGACGTCGCGCTCCGCGCCCAGCAACGCCGTCTGCAGGAAGTCCTTATCGCGCCGAATTCGGCCGCTGAGGAGCGCGCAGCCGAGCTGGCGCAGGATCCGATCGAGGCGATGGCCACCAGCGACGCGCTCGAGAAGGTCGAAGTCTCGGGCGACGGCAGCGACGAGGCTGCAGGCGATTACCTGAACGAGACCGAGTAATCGGTCCCGTCAGCGATCTTCGCTGAAGACAACAAGCCGCCGTCCGGATCTTCCGGGCGGCGGTTTTGTTTTGTGCCTTCGCCAAGTGGCAGACGACCTGGACTGAACAAACGCGCCGAGGATCGTCCGCGCTGCCCCCGCAGAACAGGACGGAAATCCAGCTTTCCCGAGGGTAATTTCGCTCCTGTCACTATTTGTAGCGACAGACGCCCCCTCCCCCTTGCGGTACCATTCCCGGCATTCTCGAAAATCTGTGGAGGGGACCTGTCATGACAATGATTATGGTTGCGCCGATCGATGCACCGGACGGCGCATTGTTCGGCTATGGTATCAATCAGCTGACTGGCGAACGCATCGCGACTTCGGCGCTGACCACCCAGCCCGATCCGGCTATCCGGCTTCCATCCGGCAGCGGCGACCAGATGCACACGCTGATCGTGCAGGACAGCGACAGCTATTCGGACCTGATGAACACCGTCGCCACCGTCAGCGCCTCAGGGGTGAGCTGGTCTGCCTCGGCGTCGGTATCGTTCCTGCGCGAGCAGGCCAGCGACGATACCGCGATCACCTTCACCTGGACCCGTGTCGTACGCACGCAGGACCGGATGATCGACTGGAGCAAGGCGACGGTTTCGCAGGACGCGCTCGACACGCTCAAACAGGGCGCTGACGCATTCTTCGCCAAATACGGAACCCATTGCATCATCGGCATCGCCTATGGCGGCTCCTTCTCGGGCTATGCGCAGATCCAGACCCAGTCGATCTCCGACAAGGAGTCATTGAAAACCGCGATCCACGGATCGGTGTCCGGGTTTGGAATCAGCGGATCGGTTTCGGCCAGTTTCGAGAACGACCTTTCCAGCACGCATGTCAGCTACTCCTCGTCGCAGGATACCAAGGTCGTCGGGGCCGCACCGATCCACTTCAGCAGCCTCGACCTAGACGGGATGAAAGCCGCGGCCGAGGCATTCGCGCCCAGCGCCAACGGCCCGCTGCCGGGCGTCACCGGCGTACCGGTAGCATTGCTTTGCGTAAGCTGGGATCAGTTCACACAGATCGCCGCGGCGATCACCCCGTCCACGGGCGACCTTTCGCTGACGGCCGAGCAACAGTCCCTGTCCAGACTTTCGACCGAATACAGCAAGCTCAGCTATATCGGGGGAACGGCAGCGCAGTTGCAGGGATCGGCCTCGATCATTGCCGCCTATAATCCCACGCTTGCCCGCTGCGCGGCTGCCGCGGACGGCGCCCGCAGGAGAATCGCGCGCCTGACGCTTGCGGACGTCCGCTCCTTCGCGTCGAGCGGCACGGCGGACTACATCATCTCATCGACGCTGCAACCGCAGGCCGACTGGATCGGCCGCGGCTATGGGCAGATCCAAGTCAGCTACACCCTCGACTGGGCATTCAACAACGCGGCCCAGACGTTCACCAGATTGATGCAACCCGGTGGCGGGGAAGTGAATCTGGGCCAGTTCATTCACTATAGAGCCGAAGGCACCGACGACGGCGACCAGATCCTGACCCTGCTCTACACCTTCGATCGGGATTCCAATCAGACCCCCTTCATCGCCGGGCGCGTCCACTTCCAGGATCCCTATGCCCCCGAAGCAACCCAGCAGCAGGATTGGCCGAGCCAGCGGCTGCTGCTCAACCAGTCCTCCACCCTCTCGGTCACGGCCGCATGGACGGAATATCCCTATAATCACATCACCGTGACGCTGGTTCCGCCGACCGCGAGTTGAACCGCTCTCAAACCGCTCGTGGGGGGAGAAGCCGCCGTCCGGAACGCCGGTCGGCGGCTTCTTTATGGTGCAGGACCGCGACCTCCGGCCAGCGGCGCCCGAACCACCCAGCCGCTACTCGCCTGCAGGCTTTTCCGTCGAGGCCGGCGCAGCAGTGCCTGCCACGGTGAACTTGATCGCAGTGCCGGTCGCGTTCGTCTTGCCCCAGCTCATGAAGCTGACATGCGAGTCGCCATATTTGGCATTGATCACTGCGTCCGCGCCTAGCTTCTCGGCGCGCTCCCACAGTTCCTTGTAGATCTTCTCCTGCGACGCTTCCTTGCTGAAGACTGTGGCCTTGCGCACGCCAGCCTTCACCTCACCGATAACGGTATAGGGACGATCCGTGATGTCGTTCGGGAAAACCGGCACACCGACGTCTTCGTTGACGACAACATAAGTCTTCTTTGCGTCTTTCGCAGAGATCGGCGTCGAAATGGCGACAAGCAACGCGCCGGCAACGGCTGTGCGAACTAGCTTCATGACTGTACCCCCAAAGATGTGCATCGCTCCCGACGATGCGCAGGGAATATCGGTCAAGTTCTTTCGGGTTGCAATCACTTGCGCTCCGTCTGCCGGCAGGTAAAAATCCGGGCCGGGGGAGATATCAAGCATGACCATGATCGCTGGCATTGCGTTGCTGCTGGCCGGGCAAACGCAGGCAATCACAACACCCGCCGCCTCTTCAACAGAATCGGCGCCGATCGCGGGAACCTTGGTGCTGCCGCGCGACACACCCGTCGAACTCATGGCGATGCGCGAGGTCAGTACCGACAAGGCAGAACCCGGCACGCCCATCAAACTGCGTCTCAACAAGCCAATAGTGATTGAAGGACGCTCGATCATCCCCATCGGCACACCCGCCTTTGGCGAAGTAACTGCGGCGCGCGACGCCGGCGGCCTGGGCAAGGCGGGCACGATGGCGGCGCGGCTCACGCATATCCAGCTTGGCGATACGCGCATCCCGCTGGACGGCAACGTGTCCGCCAAGGGAACCGGCGCCGGATCGACGGGAGCCGCCATTGTGCTCAGCGGGCTGGTAGGCCTGTTCCATCGCGGCAACAATGCGAAGATCAAGGCGGGTGAGATCATCACGGGATTTGTCGCTGAGGACGTGACGCTGCCAGCCCCAGCGGTCGCGCCATGATATTCATGACCCTGGCCAGCGGTGCCCTTTCGGCTTGCACTCCGGTCACGCTGACCGCCGGCACTGAAATCCCGATCGAGACCCGTGAAGTGCTTTCAAGCAAGACCGACGTGAAGGGCCGGATCGTGGCGATGGCGGTTGTCAGTGATGTCACGGTCGATGGCAAGGTCGTGCTCCCGAAGGGGACTCCAGTGACGGGCCAGATCGCCGACGCGCAGGCGACAGGCGGATTGGGAACCTCAGGTCGCTTGATTGTCCGTCCGGTCTATCTGCAAATCGGCGGGAGAACGGTCCGGCTGCGCGGAACCGTTGGCGAGAAGCGCGGCGTAAGTGCGGGCGGGGTCGTCGGCCTTCTCGCTCTATCGGGCGCTATATCCGGCCGAAGTGCGCTGATTCCCGCCGGTACTCGTATCCAGGGCGAGGTCGAACGCGACGCGGTAATCGACCCGGTCTGCGCGACACAGCCTTAGGCGGCCACCGACCGTCATGGCAGACCCCGAGTGATCGACAGACAACTCGCAATCGCCAGTTAATGCGACTAGTTTGCATTATCCGCCCTTCGCTGTTAGCGCGCGCAGCAAAGGGAGATACCAATGTTCCGTCGTTTGCGTTCGCCACTGCCCCTCGTCGCGCTCGTCTGGCTCGTGCCGGTCGCGGCGCATGCCGGCGAAGTCGTGACGACGCCGGATGAAGCCGAGAAGGTCGAAGACGAGGGTCAGGTCGTCATTACCGCCGCGCGCACCGTGCTGCCGCCCAACGCGCTGCCGCTGACCATCGACGTGATCGACAAGGAAGCGCTCGACCAGCAGATCGCGATTTCCGGCTCGGTCACCGATGCGGTGGCGACACTGACTCCGTCCTTCTCCCCCACCCGCCAGAAACTGTCGGGCGCGGGCGAGACGCTGCGCGGTCGCTCGCCGCTCTACGCGATCAACGGCATCCCCCAATCGACCCCGATGCGCGACAGCAGCCGCGACGGCTTCACCATCGATGGCTTCTTCGTCGACCGGGTCGAACTAATCTACGGCTCCAATGCGCTGCAAGGAATCGGCGGCACCGGCGGCATCGTCAATCAGGTGACCGTCGGCGCGCCAAAGGCCGAAGGCCTGTCGGGCCGCTTGCTGTTTCAGGGCACAGCCGATGGTGACTTCAAGAGCGACGGTTTGGGCTACAAAGCCGCAGGACTGATCCAGTATAAGGCCGGACGCTTCGACGCGACCGTGGGCGCGGCCTATGAGAAGCGCGGCGCCTTCTACGACGCCGAGGGCCGTCGCATCGGCCTGAACCTGACCCAGGGCGAGACCCAGGATTCGCGCGCGACATCACTGTTCGCGCGTTTCGGCTATGAGCTGTCGTCCAGCGCGCGGCTCGATCTGATCGCCAGCCGGTTCGAGCTCGACGGGGATGGCGACTATGTCGCGACGCCGGGTAACCGTGCGCTCGGCATCCCGACGAGCTCAATCAACGGCACACCGCCGGGCAAGGCAGCCGCGAACCGGGTGGAGAGCGTCGCGCTGTCGCTTACCGACAGCGACCTGTGGGGCGGCAATTTCGTTAGCCAGATCTTCTTCAACCGCAGCCACGACACGTTCGGCGGCGAGACGACCCCCACCGCGACCTTCCAGGATCCCGCTATCGCGCCGATCGGTACCCTGTTCGATCAATCGGAGAACCGGAGCCGCAAGATCGGCGGCAAGCTGAGCTATGAGCGTGGCCTGCCCGGATTCGAGGATCTGACGCTGACACTGGGCTTCGATGCGCTGTGGGACCGGACTGAGCAGCGGCTGATCGCCACCGGACGCGTCTGGGTGCCGCCCAGCGATTTCCAGAGCCTGGCGCCGTTCGGCCAGGCAAACCTCAAGCTGTTCGACGGCGTGCTGCGCCTCGCGGGCGGCGCGCGGTGGGAGAATGTGAAGATCACCATCGACGACTATCGTACGCTCGCCTCGTCCGGCGGTGTCGCGGTCGGTGGCGGCAGCCCGAAGTTCGACGACCTGCTCTTGAACGGCGGCGTGATCTTTGAGCCGATCGCGGGCATCCGCGCCTATGCAAGCTATGCCGAGGGCTTCACGGTGCCCGACATCGGCCGCATCACCCGCAGCGTGAACCGCACCGGGATCGATATCGACACCTATGTCGATATCTCGCCGATCGTGACCAACAATCGCGAGATCGGAATAGAGGTGAAGCGCGGACCGCTCGATGCCTCGGCCACCTATTTCTGGTCGTCGAGCGACAAGGGCCAGTTGCTGATCGCCCGGCCGGATCGCATCTTTGACGTCCAGCGCCTGCGCATGGAGATTCAGGGGCTTGAGATCGCGCTGGGCATACGAACGCCGATCGACGGGCTGAAGCTCAGCATTGGCTATGCCCATCTGCTCGGCCGCTACGACGCCGATACGAACCCCGATGGCGTGGTCGATACCGATCTCGACGGTGTGAACATCTCGCCCGATCGCCTCAACCTGTCCGCCAGCTATGCCAAGGGCCCGTTCTCGGCGCGCGTCCAGTCGCAATTCTACCTGGCGCGCAGCTTCCATGCCGACGCGGGCAAGGCTCAGCCGGACCAGCGCAACAATTTCGGCGGCTACAACGTCACCGACGCGAATGTCCGGTATGACACCGGCATCGGCGCGATCAGCCTGAGCGTGCAGAACCTGCTCAACACGCAATATATCGACTATTCGAGCGACACCCGGCTGCCGACCGACAATCTCGCCTTCTTCGCGGGACGCGGGCGGACCTTCACGCTCGGCTGGGACTTCCGGTTCTAGGGGCAGCGGCGATGAAGTGGATCGACCTTCTCCACCGCTGGACGGGCGGGATCATCGGGCTGGTACTCGGTCTGCTCGGCCTGACCGGGGCGATCCTTGTCTTCAAGAGCTGGTGGCTCTCCTACCTCCCCGGTGCGGGCGATGCGCAGCGTCAGGACGTCGCCTCGCTTGCGGCGCAGGTCGATACCGCCATGGCCGCGCCCGGTGGCCCGCCTCAGTCAATCCTGTTCGCGTCGCAGGATTTCGGCCTCACCCGCCTGTCACGGGGCGAGGGCGCAGGTGCCTACGCCGACCAGTCAGGCCACATCATTACCGAATGGGGCAGCAAATGGGATCGGGTCGAACTGTGGCTGTTCGACTTCCACCATCACCTCTTCTTCGGCGACACGGGCGAGACGGTGGCGGGGATCGCCGCGCTGATCGGTCTGCTGTTCGTCATCACCGGCGCGATCCTGTGGTGGCGGCTGCGCAAGACCTTCAAGTTCCGCCTGATTCCCAAACGGATGAGCCGACCAGCGATCGTCACGCATCACCGCGACATCGGCGTGGTCTTTGCTCCGCTGCTGTTCCTCGCGCTGACGACCGGATCGCTGATGGTGTTCCGCCCGATCAGCGAGACATTGTTTGCGCCCGGCACGGGCCTCAGCAAACCGTTCGAAGCCCCGAAGGTCGAGGGCGGCCCGCTCGCCGCGAAGCTCGACTGGGCAGCGATGCTCACGACTGCCCGTGCGCAATATCCTGATGCGGAGGTTCGCCTGATCTCCCTTCCGCGCAAGCCCGGCGGCCTCATCCTGATGCGCCTGCGCCAGCAGCCCGAATGGCTGCCCAATGGCCGCACGCTGCTGTGGTTTCGCCCGGAGAACGGCCAGCTGATCGACACCCGCAACGTCCAGACGATGCCCAAGGGCGTGCGCGCCTATAACGCGATCTATCCACTCCATGCCGCCAAGGTCGGCGGGCTGCTGTGGAAGCTGGTCATCGCAGCAACGGGCCTGGTCCTTGCGATGCTGGGCACGCTGGCAGTGTGGACCTTCTGGTTCAAGCGGCCCAGGTCGAAGCCGGTTCGCAAGGCACGTCCGGCCACCGCCTAGCCGAACACCGCCTCCAGATCGACGTTTGGATTGCGAGGGTCCTCGCCGAACCGATTGGGGCCAGTGGTACCCTTCCACGCGAGCATGACGAGCAGAATTGCCGGGCAGATCAACACGCTCAGTCCAACCCACTCATAAACCGATTCGGTAGCCTGATCCTCAAAAGGAGCAAGAACCAGCGCGATGAAGAAGGGTATGAACGGCAGCGCCGCCCACCATCCGCCCCGATTCATGTCGTGCAGCCGCCGCACCGCGACCGCAAGAGCGGGAACGAAGCTGCCAAGCGCGGCGAGCAGAAAGACCCAGCCGACAAGACGCCGGCCTTCAAAGCCAAACACCGGTCCGAGCAGGCTCAAGGCAATCGATACGGCCGCCCACCCGATCGCGAATGGCCAGAACTCCGTGCGGCGCGATCGGCCACGAAACTCGAAATAGCGTCGATACGGCAACAGCGCCCAGCGCATTCAACCCCCTTCAGCTACACCGCCCTTCGAACGAGACGACGGGTGGCTCCGCCCCTCAGAGCACTCAACTCACGAACGCGGCGCCTGGCGACGGTAACTCAATGCTTCGGCGACGTGAATTCGTCCGACCGTCTCGCTCTGCGCCAGATCGGCGATGGTGCGGGCGACACGCAGCACGCGCGTGTATCCACGCGCCGACATGCGCACCGCCTCTGCCGCCTGTGCCAGCAGCTTGCGGCCCGGCTCATCGGGCGTGGCAGCGGCATCGAGCACCGGACCGTCGGCCTCGGCATTGGTACGCATGCCTGCATCCCGGTAGCGGGCCGCTTGCAACGTCCGCGCAGCGGCGACGCGCGCCGCGACCTCAGCCGATCCTTCAGCGGGCGGCGGGAGCACCAGGTCTGCGGCGGTCACCGGCTGCACCTCGACATGCAGGTCGATCCTGTCGAGCAAGGGCCCCGACACCTTGGCCTGATAGTCCGCGGCGCATTTCGGGGCACGTGCACAGGCAAGCGCAGCATCTCCAAGATGGCCGCAACGGCATGGGTTCATTGCTGCGACAAGCTGCACACGCGCTGGGAAGGTGACATGCGCGTTGGCACGCGCCACGCTGACCGTCCCGCTTTCCAGCGGCTGGCGCAACGAATCGAGCACTGCGCGCTGGAATTCGGGCAGTTCATCAAGGAACAGCACACCCAGATGCGCCATGCTCACCTCACCGGGCTTGACCTTGAGCCCGCCGCCGGTGAGCGCCGCCATCGATGCCGAATGATGGGGCGAGCGGAACGGCCGCGTGCGGGTAAGTTTGCCGCCTTGCAGAGTCCCGGCAACGCTGGCGACCATAGACACTTCCAACGCCTCGGTGGCGTCAAGCGGGGGAAGGATGCCGGGCAGGCAACTCGCCATCAGCGACTTGCCCGCACCCGGCGGCCCGATCATCAACAGATTATGTCCGCCAGCCGCGGCGATCTCGAGTGCACGCTTTGCAGTCTCCTGTCCCTTTACCTGATTGAGATCAGGACCGTGCGCCGCCGCCCCGGCCTCACCCGCCTGCGGCGGCGCCAGCAACTGCTGCCCCTTGAAGTGATTGATCAGGCCGATCAGGTCCGGCGCCGCGATCACGCCCGCCGTCCCTGCCCACGCCGCCTCCGGCCCTTGCGCAACGGGGCACACCAGCCCCTTCCCCATTTCCGCCGCATGAAGCGCCGCCAGCAGCACGCCAGGCGATGGGGCGATCCGGCCATCGAGCCCCAATTCGCCGACGAACACATGCTCGCTCAGTGCCTCGGCATCGACGACGCCCATCGCGCCAAGCAGCGCTAGTGCGATCGGCAGGTCGAAATGCGAGCCTTCCTTGGGCAGGTCGGCGGGCGACAGGTTCAGGATCACCCGCTTGGGCGGTAGCGCCAGCCCGATTGCCGCCATCGCTGCCCGCACCCGCTCGCGGCTCTCCGCCACCGCCTTGTCGGGCAGCCCCACCACCACGAAATTGGGCAGGCCCGGGACGAGGTTGCACTGCACCTCGACGGCGCGCGCCTCCAGCCCCAGATACGCAACCGTGGATACGCTCGCGACCATATGCCCCCCATTTGTTCGCCCGTTGTAACGGCTTTTGCGCGGCAGGGAACGGTTGATCGCGCAGCCGTCTTGCGCCGCCAACACACACTCCCCACGTCTACTCCATGCGCCCCAAACCGCATCCGATCCTGCGAATCACCCTGCTCGCGACCGGCATCCTGCTGTTTCTTGTGGTGGCGCCGCTCATCTCACCGCTGCCCGGGCCGGCCGGGACCGTTGTCGCCGCGCTGGGTATCATCCTGATCCTGCGCAATTCGCGTTGGGCACGCCGCCGCTTCGTCGTACTGAAGGGGCGCTGGCCGCGTGTCGGCGCGTTCATCGACCGCATCCTCATCCGGGGCAGCGCGAAACGCCGCCGCGAACGCGCCAAATCGATCGCAGCGAATTGACTTTGCCCGGACCTTTGGCTAACGGCCCTGCACACGCGGTCGCCCCTGTGGCGGCCCTTTTAGTTTCTAGAATTCAGGGAATGAGCGATGAAGCGGACTTTTCAGCCGAGCAACCTGGTGCGAGCGCGCCGGCACGGCTTCCGCGCGCGCATGGCGACCCCCGGCGGCCGCAATGTGATTCGCGCACGCCGCGCCCGCGGCCGCAACAAGCTGAGCGCCTGAACACAGGCTCTCTGGCGCGGCTCACGCTGCGCAAGGATTATCTCGCCGCAAACGCGGGCAAACGCGCACCCATGCCAGGGTTCGTATTGCTGGTTCGCGTTCGCGGCGATGATGAATCGACGATGCGAATCGGCATCACCGTATCCAAGAAGGTCGGCAACGCGGTCGTGCGCAATCGCATGAAGCGTCGCTTCCGCGAACTCGCGCGCGCGATTCTGCCTGCCGAAGGCATCGCCGGCGCCGACCATGTGCTGATCGGCCGCAATTCGGGCATCGAACGCGATTTCGCGACGCTCGGGGCCGACCTGACCAAGGCGCTGGGCAAGATCCGCAGATGATCGCCCGCGCCCTGATCCTGATCGCACGTGGCTGGCAGATCGGCCCTTCGCGAATTCTTCCGCCCAGCTGCCGCTATGCGCCAAGCTGTTCGGCCTATGCAATCGAGGCACTCTCCCGCTATGGGGCGCTCAAAGGGGGATGGCTCGCGGCGCGACGCCTCCTCCGCTGCCATCCGTGGGGTGGGCACGGCTATGACCCCGTGCCCTGATTTCCTGAACCGGGGACTGACGTGAAAGACGACCAGAAGAATTTCCTCCTCTTCGCCGTGCTCGCCGCGCTGCTGCTGTTCGGGTGGCCGATGGTCACCGGCTGGCTGTTTCCGACGGCTAATCCCCCGGTGACCGAAATCAAGGGCGGCAAGACCGAAGTCGTCGCGAATCCCGGCGCAGATCCCGCGGCCGACAGCCCTGCAGCTGTCCGCGACCGCAAGATCGTCCTCGCCGAAACCCCGCGCATCGCGATCGAGACCCCCACCGTGCGCGGCTCGATCAACCTCAAGGGTGCGCGCATCGACGACCTCGTGCTGGTCAAGCACAAGGAAACGATCGCCAAGGACAGCGCGCCGATCCGCCTGCTCTCTCCGTCGGGGACGCAGGACGCCTATTTCGCCGGCTTCGGCTGGTCGGGCAACGGCCTGACCGCCCCCGCCGCCGATGCCGTATGGACCGCGAGCGGCAACAAGCTCACGCCCACCACCCCGGTCAAGCTCACCACGGGTAGCGGCTCGCAACGCTTCATCATCGAGATCTCGGTCGATGAAGGCTATATGTTCACCATTCGCCAGCGCGTCGCGAACCTCGGCGAGAAGCCGATCAGCGTCGCCGGCCACGGCTTCCTCTACCGCTATGGCCCGGGCAAGGACCATGACACCTGGACGATCCATGCCGGCCCGGTCGCGTCGTATAACGGCACCGTCGACTATGGCGTCAACTACAGCACGGTGAAGGACGAAGGCGCCAAGAACTTCGATTCCACCGGCGGCTGGGTCGGCTACACCGACATCTACTGGCTGACCGCGCTGGTGCCAGATCAGGGCATGAACGTCGCCCTCAAGTTCCGCCCTGCCGGCGGCACCGCGACCCAGGCCCAGTTCGAGCCTGCCACCGCACGTCAGGTCGGCCCCGGCCAGATGGTGACGCAGACGTCGCGCTTCTTCGCCGGCGCCAAGGACATCAACCTGCTCGATCACTATGAAGAACAGGGCGGCATCCGCCAATTCGGCAAGGCGATCGACTGGGGCTGGTTCGAGGTCTTTGAAAAGCCGATCTTCCACTATCTCCACTGGCTGTTCCGGATGATCGGCAATTTCGGTTTCGCGATCATCGCGCTGACGTTGACCGTCCGCATGCTCCTCTTCCCGATCGCGCAGAAGCAGTTCGCGTCGATGGCATCGATGCGCGCGCTCCAGCCCAAGATGAAGGCGCTGCAGGAGCGCTACAAGGACGACAAGCCGCGCCAGCAGCAGGAGATCATGAAGCTGTACAAGGATGAGAAGGTGAACCCGCTCGCGGGCTGCCTCCCCACCCTGCTCCAGATTCCGATCCTCTATGCGCTGTACAAGGTGCTGATGCTCTCGATCGAGATG
This sequence comes from uncultured Stakelama sp., assembly GCA_964407945.1. Classification (GTDB taxonomy): domain Bacteria; phylum Pseudomonadota; class Alphaproteobacteria; order Sphingomonadales; family Sphingomonadaceae; genus Sphingomonas. The sequence continues at coordinate 32,691 of CAYOXO010000022.1, read as the reverse complement.
CGCCATCAGCCCTTCATCCTGTGGATCAAGGACCTGTCGGCGCCCGATCCGCTGCACGTGCTCAACCTGTTCGGGCTGCTCGACTTCAACCCGCCGGCATTCCTGGCGATCGGTCTGCTGCCGATCCTGCTCGGCCTGTCGATGTGGGCGCAGTTCAAGCTCAACCCGACGCCGATGGACGATGTCCAGAAGCAGGTGTTCGCGATCATGCCGTGGGTGCTGATGTTCGTGATGGCGCCGTTCGCGGCGGGGCTCCAGATCTACTGGATCACCTCGAACCTGCTCACCATCGGGCAGCAGAAGCTGCTCTACTTGCGCCACCCAGCGCTCAAGGAGCCGATTGCTGCAGCACCCGCGGGCGGCAATGGGAAGTCGGGGAAGAAGTGACGCAGTTCGACCCCGAAACGATCGAGGCCGCGCGAAAGACCTTCGCCGGCCCCGTCACCTTCCTCAAGTCCGCGCCCGCGCTCCATTTCCTGCCCGATCCGACGGTGCCGGAAGTGGCCTTTGCGGGCAGGTCGAACGTCGGCAAGTCGTCGCTGCTCAACGCGCTGACCGGCCGCAATGGCCTTGCCCGCACCTCGAACACGCCGGGACGGACTCAGGAGCTCAACTTCTTCGACATCGGCGATCCGCTGAAGTTCCGGCTGGTCGACATGCCCGGCTACGGCTTCGCCAAGGCACCCAAGGACGTCGTCAAGAAGTGGCGCTTCCTGGTGAACGACTATCTGCGCGGGCGCGACGTACTCAAGCGCGTGCTGGTGCTGATCGACAGCCGCCATGGCATCAAAGAGGTCGACCGCGACATCCTCGACATGCTCGATGCGGCGGCGGTGAGCTATCGCATCGTCCTGACCAAGGCGGACAAGATCAAGCCGGCCGAACTCGCTGAAGTCACCGAGCGGACGATCGCCGAGGCACGCAAACGCCCCGCGGCGCACCCCGACATCCTCTCGACGTCGAGCGAGAAAGCCGACGGCATCGCCGAACTGCGGGCCGCCGTGCTCGAGGCCGTCAGCGTCTGACCTGCCCGCCCCGGCTCAGGCCGGGTTGTGCTTGGCCAAGAACGCTTCGAGCGCCTTCAGAAATTCCACCCTGTCTTCGGTCCGGCTGAAATGATGGTCGGCCTCAGGCTGAATGATATAGGTCACGTCCTTGCCGGCGGACTTCAGTTTCTGCGCCATCAGCTTGGACTGAACCGGCGGCACGACGCGATCCCTGTCGCCATGCATCAGCAGCACGGGGATCTCAAACTGCTCAGGGAAATTGACCGGCGAAACGTTCTTGAGGTCCGGGGCCTGTTCCTTCAGCCAGTCGGTGCGCGAACGCGAGTATAGGAAATTGCGCTGGTGTGAGAGCATCCGGTTGAGGTCCGAGACACCGGCATAGGATACTGCGCAGCGATATTTCTTGCCATCGCGCTGCGCCGCACGGATCGCGGCATAGCCGCCATAGGATGCGCCGACCATGCATGCCCGAGTTGGATCGGCGATGCCTTGATCGACCAAGGCCTTCACCGCGTCGTCCAGGTCATCCTGCATGGCAAGGCCCCATTGCCCCTCCCCCTTCTTCGCGAACTGGGTGCCGTAGCCCGATGAGCCGCGATAATTGGGCTGGATCACTGCATAGCCGCGATCGGCCAGGAACTGCGCCTGCCAGTCCCATGCCTCGCTGTCGCGCGCGAATGGGCCGCCGTGTGGCATCACGATCAACGGAAGCTTCGATGACTTGCCACGGGGCAGCGTCAGTACTGCCGCGATCTCGAGCCCGTCGCGGGCCTTGTAGCGGATCGTGCGGACCGGATGCAGGCGCCGCATCCGGATCGTGCCGTTATTCTCTGCAATCGGCGACAGGGCGTTCTCGGCCCGATAATACATGAACCAGGCCCCGGGGGTATCCGGCCCGCCCACACGCAGGATCGCGCGGGAGCGATCGCGGCTGACCGACATGATATCGACCCGTGCGCCCTTTATCAGACCCGATACGGCAGTCTGCATCGCCGCCATATCCGGATCGGTCCAGTGAATCGCCAGCTGGTTTTCGTCGACCTGGATGCCGAGATAACCGAACCCGCTGGCATCGGGGAGCAGGCCGTCGATGTCGTACCCCTTCGAGGCGAATAGCTGCTTGCCCCGCTCCAGCGTAGCGAGATCGAGCTCGTAGAGCGCCGAATAGCCGGCCTCATCGTCATCGATCACCAGCGCCTTGCCGTTGTCGCGCAGGAAAAGAACAGGCACCGTCAGGCGCTCGTCGCCCTTGCGGGCTCTATCGACCTCACGAAATGGGGTATCGACGCCCGGTCGATAGAGGAGGCGGCGCGTCCTGCCGTCCAGGCTCGTTCCGATTCCCATCCGCAATACGCCGTCGCCATCGGCGTACCAGTTGAACACGCCCTCCCGCGAGGCCTGGATCACCTTGCTCTTCCCGGTGTCCAGATCGATTTCCTCGACCTTGGGCCAGAAGGTTCGCTGATCGCTGAAGATCGATGTCTGATACGCGATCATCAGCCGAGCGGATCCATCGCGGGCGGTCCAGATGACATCATCGGCATTCTGCCCCGCAGCATCGCGGGTGAGGCGTTGAATCGCGCCGGTGACGACGTTCAGGCCGATCGCGCGCGAAACATACCAGGGATTGCCATCAACCTGCATCTCCTCACCGATGCCGACAACGAGCCATTCGTCGTTGACCCAACGCCACCAGTTGAGATCGACGTCCCCGGCGGGCAGCAGCTTCGGCTTGCCGCCGATCGTTGCCACGGCGAGATAGAGCTTCCCCTGGACCGCGATCGTCGCGGCGAAGCGAGTTCCGTCCGGCGACAGCTGCGGACTGCCGATCGGCGGAAGCTCGGCGAACGCTGCGATCGGCAACGGGCTGCCCGAAGTCGCCGGACGCGCGGCGGGCGTCGTCGATGCAACAGGCGCCGCAGTCTGCGCGCCCGTGTTCGAACCGCTGCTGGCCAGCAACGCAAGCGCGGACGCGCCCGCCCAGAAAATATGCGACATCGATCCCCCTATGCCCCGAAACCCCACATATTGGTGCCGCAAGACCGGGGGGATCTGCAAGTACCCGATGGCTAGTAGAGCAATGTCTTCAGATGGATGACGCCATCGGGTCCGCGCGCTTCCTGGCGGATCAGTTGCTGGTTCCCCTTGGCCAACCAGAAGCGCGCGGGCAGGCCTTGCGGGCGGTTATAGTCGGTCTCCACCACCCAGCACTCGATCCCGCGCCCGTCCGGCCCCGGCAACGCCTCCTCCGCCGCGACCCGCCAGAGATAGCGCGCGGGGGCGCCTCCGACCGGATGAAAGAAGGGGATCGACACCGCATAGCCGCGTGCAAACGGGAGCGTCTGCAGCATCTCCATATCGGTCTCGAAATTGTACATCGGTTCCGGGAAGGGCACGTTCACTTCGGCCTGGCTGTTGTCGGGAAGGTCGCGCATCCCGGTCAGCGCCGTCGGTCCGAACACGAAGCCCTCCACCACCGTCTTGCCGTTTGCTCGCGTGGTGCGGACATGGGTCAGTGGGCGGAAGGAGCCAAGTTCGAACAGCGAATCGCGTTCGACCAGCGAAGGATCCTTGCCCGTGCCGTCCCAGTGCTGAATGATCCGCAGCCTATCGATTCCGTCGATGCGTTCGAAACGCACCTCACGCTGCCAGATATCGGTGGCGACATGCCTGCCACCTTTGCTCTGCGAGCGCAGATAGGTTCGCCGACCGGGTCTGAGCAAGTCGAACCGGGCCAGCCGGTCCCCGACATTCAGGCGATGCGGTGCGGCGGATGTGGCAGCATTGGCGATAGCCGGTGCGATGGCGGGGGCAGCGGCCGCGAGGGCGAGCAGCATGCGACGCGAGAGGGGATTGATCCTGTCCATGGCCGATTTGTTTCGGATGCGACCGAATCGCGCAACCCGATCGGTCGAACCCAGTTGCACTTGGTCGAAAGGGGCAGCAGCGATACCCAACGGCGTTGCCCCCGCAACGCACCGCCGCTATCCCCCGGGCCATGCTTAAACTCTTCATCGGCAACAAGGCCTATTCCTCCTGGTCCCTCCGCGGCTGGCTCGCCTGCAAGCTGTCGGGGCTGCCGTTCGAGGAGGTCGTTGTCCCACTCTACGATCAGGACTGGGACCAGCGTCGCGAGGGCGACGAGTTCGCGCCGTCGTCCGGCAAGGTGCCGATCCTTTGGGATGGCGACGCCGTCGTGTGGGACAGCCTGGCGATCGTCGAATATCTCAACGAGAGGTCGGGCGGCGACAAATTCTGGCCGGTCGATCCTGCCGCGCGCGCGATGGCGCGATCGATGGCGGCGGAAATGCATTCGGGCTTTGCCGCGCTGCGCCGCAAGCACAGCATGAACATCCGCCAGGTCTATGAGCCGAAGACGCCCGACGACGATGTCATGCAGGACATCCATCGGATCATGGAGCTGTGGGCGCAGGCCCGCGCGCGCTTCGGCGGCGACGGCGAATTCCTGTTCGGCGAGTTCGGCGCCGTGGACGCGATGTTCGCGCCGGTGGTCACCCGTTTCGTGACCTATTCGCTCCCCGTCGCACGCTTTGCCCCGGCCTATATGCAGGCGGTGCTGCTCCACCCCTTCATGCAGGACTGGATCGCGGCAGCGCAGGAGGAAGAATGGGTGATCGAGCAGTTCGAGCAGACGCCAGCCTAGTTCAATAGAGCCATTTCGGGGCTGACTCCGGCTTGTCTTGCCGGCGGAGGCGAGTTCACCATGGCTCCTCGATATCGAGGAGTCGTTCGATGAAAACCGCTCTACGAATCCTGGGGCTGTTCGTACTCGCTACCACCAGCCTGACCGTCCCCGCGCAGGCCATGCATGGCCAGCAGGAATATGTCGTCATTTACTATGACGATGAGGAACACACCAATATCGTGGGGCAGTTCGTCAAATTCTGCGACGGCCATATCGCGCGAGTCGGCGGCCCGTCGCTCTACAGCGAGGAAATCTATTACGGCTGCACGTGAACGGAGGAGCGCCGGGCACCCTCGGCACCTCCGCGTCTAGAATGTCGATCCATCCTTGCGCCTGAATCCCTCGCCGGGGAACAAGTGCAGGTCGATATCGGGATAGTGGCAGGCGGTGACCGACGGCTTGCCGATCGCCACATAGATGCAATCTGCATCGCCGCGGTTCTGAAGCACATGACCGTTGCCATCATTCTTGGCGAAGGTCGCAACGTCGCCGACGCGCAACAACGTCTCGCCGCTGTCGTCCACCAGCACCGCCTCACCTGCGATCATGACGACCATCTCGTCCTCGCCCTCGTGCCAGTGGCGTTGCGCGGACCAGGCGCCGGGCTTGAGCACGACATGGCTGGCGCCGAAATCGGTGAGCCCCGCCGCGGGCGCAAGGCGCCGGTACCAGCGCTCCTGCACCACCTCGGCATATTCGGGCGGATAGCCGGTCGCATTGGTCTGTGGGATTGTGTCAAGGTCGAGCTTGGGCAATGGAGCCTCCACAAGATTTGGAGGCCATTTTGCCTGACGTCGTCGAACTCACCAAGGCTTTGATCGCCGCGCCGAGCATCACGCCCGCGCTTGGATCCGTGTTCGATGTGCTCGAGGCCGCGCTGCTGCCGCTCGGCTTCGCCGTCGATCGCTTCGTGGCGGGCGAGGCGCCCGACGGGCCGGTCGAGAACCTCCTCGCCGTGCGCAAAGCCGGGCCGGGACCGCATTTCGCCTTTGCCGGGCATCTCGACGTAGTGCCGCCAGGCGAAGGCTGGACTTCGGGCGCGTTTGAGCCGGAAGTGCGCGGCGACCTTCTCTATGGGCGCGGCGCGGTGGACATGAAGGGATCGATCGCAGCCTTCACCGCAGCAGTCGGCGCTCTCCCCGCCTCCGGCACACTCAGCCTGATCATCACCGGCGACGAGGAAGGGCCCGCCACCTATGGCACGGTCGCGCTGATCGAGCGGATGGCGGCGGCAAGGTTGATCCCGGACCTCTGCCTCGTCGGCGAGCCGACATCCGCGCACCAACTGGGCGATACGATCAAGATCGGCCGCCGTGGATCGACCGTGATCGATATCGAGGTGCCGGGGCGCCAAGGCCATGTCGCCTACCCCCATCTCGCCGACAACCCGATCCCGCGCCTGATCCGTGCGCTCGCCGAGATCGACGCTATCATCCTCGACGAGGGGACCGACTGGTTCCAGCCGTCGAACATCGAGGTGATCGACCTGATGGTGGGTAACCCGGCAACCAATGTCATTCCGGGCAAGGCCAGCGCGCGGATCTCGATCCGGTTCAACGACCAGCATCGCGGGCAGGATCTGGTCGAGCGGATCGAACAGATCGTCCATGCCCACGCCCCCGCCGGTATCGTTCGCGGGCGCGTCTATGGCGAGGCGTTCCTGACCGAGCCGGGCGAGCTCTCGACACTGGTTGGCGACGCGATCGAGGCGGAGACGGGTATCCGGCCCGAGCTGTCGACCAGCGGCGGCACGTCCGACGCACGTTTCCTGTCACGGGTCTGTCCGGTGGTGGAGTTCGGTCTGCTCAACGCGACGATGCACAAGCTGGACGAGGCGGTCGCGATCCACGACCTGCACAAGCTTACGGCGATCTACGAAAACCTGCTGCGGCGCGTGTACGCTTAGGCGATCCGCGCTTCGACCTGCGGCATCTGCCCGGCCCAGGCAATGAAATCATCCTCGGTCATTGGCTGGGCGATGACAAAGCCCTGCAGCACGTCGCAGCCGATCACACGCAGCACCTCAAGCTGGGCGTGCGTCTCAATGCCCTCGGCGACGACTTCGCAGCCGATGCCGTGGATCAGTCCGATCACTGCCTGCGCGATCGTGCGCGCTTCAGCGCTGGTCGCAACATGCTCGACCAGGCTGCGGTCGAGCTTGACCCGATCGAGCGGCAGGTCGCGTAGCCGTGCGAGGTTGGAGTAGCCCGTCCCGAAATCGTCGATCGCGATGCTCGCGCCATCGGCACGCAATGCAGCGATCGCGTCGATCACCTCACGCGAGCAATGCATCGCCAGCGTCTCGGTAATTTCGAGCTCCAGCAGCCGTGCGGGCGCCCCAGCAGCCTGCATCGCGTCGCGCAACCGGCGGAAGAAGGCAGCGTGGTCGAGCTGGCGTGGACTGATGTTGACCGCCATGCGCTGCTCGACGCCCATCTTGCCCCAGCGCGCGATGGTGTTCGCGACATTCTCGACCACCCACTCCCCGATCTCCACGATCAGGCCGGTTTCCTCGGCCCGCCCGATAAAGGTGCCGGGCAGGCACAATCCGCGCTCGGGGTGCTGCCAGCGCAGCAGCGCCTCAGCGGCGACGATTCGGCCATCATTCGCACTGATCTGCGGTTGATAGACGAGTGCAAACTGGTCGAGCTCGACCGCGCCGCGCAAATCGCTTTCGAGCTGCGCGCGCTCGGCGATCTCGGTCGCCAGCTGTTCGGAGAAATGCTCTGCACGCCCGCGACCATTGCCCTTGGCGTGGTACATGGCGGCGTCCGCAGCGCGCATCAGGTCGGTCAGCGTCGTACCGTGTTCGGGCCGCATCGCGATCCCGACCGATGCGCCAATGCTCACTTCCTGGTCGGCCAGGTCGAAAGGCTCGGACAGTGCGAACAGGATGCCGCGCCCGATCCGGTCGGCGTCGCGGGCGTTGGCCATCATCGGGAAAAAGATCGTGAATTCGTCGCCTGACAGCCGTCCGATCATCGGCTGGCGCAGATCGCCTTCGACAATGAAACGGTCGGCCACGGCGCGCAGGCGATTGGCCACCATGCCCAGCAACTGGTCACCCATCGCATGGCCGAGCGTGTCGTTGACCGCTTTGAATCGGTCGAGATCGATGAAGAACAGCGCCGCCATCGCTTCAGGTGGAAGCCCGGTCAGAACCCGCTCGCAGCTGCGGCGGAAGTGAATTCGATTGGGGAGCGCGGTCACCGGATCGAACAACGCAAGTCGCTGCACGCTTTCAAGGTTCGAGTGGAGCTGCCGGAACAGCCCGTCCATTGCTTCTGCCAACGGCGGCACGCACTCCGCCACTTCGGCCGGTATCTCGCTCTCGAGATCGCCATTGGCGGCACTCGACAAGCGGCTGATCGCGGCGTCGATTGCGGCGGCCGTCGAGGCGATGGTCCGTTCGGCATAGGCCCAGCACATCGCAGCACAGATGATCGCCGCGATCAGCGCGCGTCCGGCATTCTCCGTATCGAAATGGCCACGCGACGTGGCCGCAAGCGCTAGGATGAACACGAACGCCCCGGCGCAGATCGCAAACACGATCGCACGACTCTTGAGCGAAAATCCGTTCATTGCGACTGCGCGGTCCCCCTATGCCCAATACCTTGCGGGCGACAGGCAGACACTAGGCCTGAAAGGGTTAAGATTTTTGTGGCGGGGTCGATCGTTGCCGTTTCAGAACGATATAGAGAGCGCCGAGCCCGCCGTGCCGTGGGTGCGCGCTTCGCACCGCTGCAATCCGGTCGCCGTGTCGCGACGCTGCCAGCCAGTCGCCCACCGCCGCGCGGATTGCTCCACGCGCATGTGGCCGCTCGGATTCCGGCCGCGGCGGCTTGCCGGTGATCAGCAGCAGGACGCGATCGCCCCGCGCGATCGCCGCCTCCAGCCCGCGGTCGAGCCTGGCATGCGCGCTGGCGAGGGTATGACCGTGCAGATCGATCGCGCTCTCAGGCGCCACCAGCCCGCGGCTCAGCCGCCGGTCCCAGCTCGCGTCTAACGTGTCGGCGGAGGGCGGCCCAGGTCGTGGCTTCAGGGTCGGCGCAGGCGGCACGCGCCCTTTCACACGCGCGACCGGCCCCAGATCGACCGCGGCCGGCACGGGCGGCTTGGGCGCCGGCACTCTGGCCGGAACCGGATCGCGCGCGATCGGCGTCACCGTGGCGATCACGCGCGCCCAGAGCGCCCGTTCCTCGGGCGTCATCGTGCGCGGCGGTCTGCTCATCGCTCAGTCGACGCCGTGGCGCGCCAGCGTTCCCTTGGGCAGCAGCAGCCATGCAGTGCCGCGTGCAGCCATGCCGCCAGCGATCGCCCGCGCATCATCACCCGCACCCCAGAAGGTATCGAAGCGGTTGCTGCCCTTGATCGCGCCACCGGTATCCTGATTGACCCAGATGCCGGTCGCGTCCTGCCGGTCCATCGACAGAAACACCGGCGCGCCCATCGGTACGAATTTGGGGTCGGCGGCCACGCTGCCGCGCCCCGTCACCGGATAGCCCATTGCGCCGAGCGGCCCTGCGCCGGTCAGTTCGCGGAAGAAGACATAGCTCTTGTTCTCGCGCATGATCGCGCGACCCTCTTCGGGATTGTTGCGGAGATAGGCCATGATCCCCTGCATCGACCCCTGCCCCTTGGGCAGGATGCCGCGATCGATCATCAGCTTGCCGATCCCGGTATAGTCGCGCCCGTTCTGGCTCGCATAGCCGATGCGCATGATCCCACCATCGGGCAGCCGCAGCCGCCCCGATCCCTGGATCTGGAGGAAGAACAGCTCGACCGGATCCGCCGCCCAGGCGATTTCCAGGCCGCGCCCCTGCAGCGAGCCCTGCTCGATCGCAGTGCGGTCGTAGAAGGGCACGAACTTGGTGCCGTCGACACGCCCCCGGATCGAGCGGCCCTTGAGATTGTCCGAAAAGGTGCCGAGATCGACATCGATCAGGTCCGCGGGGCGGCCATAGATCGGCACCTCATAACCCGAGCGGCGCGTGCGCGACCCGGCGATCTCGGGCTCGTAATAGCCGGTGGCGAACGCCTTGCCGTCGGCGACCTGCACCGCTTCGAAATAGCGCGCAAAGAAGGTGGTCGCGTCGCGCGGCTGCGTGGTCCGCGCCGCGTCACACGCTGTTCGCCAGTCCTCGGCACGGGTCAGGCCGCTGGCGTCGGTACGCTTGACCAGACTTGGGCAACTGATCCGAAAGGCTTCGAGCGCGCGCGTCGCACCGATCGCCGTGATCGGAAGTGTGGCAATGTCCGGCCCCGCGACCAGCCCCGCCGAAGCAGCGGTTGCTGTGCTGGCCGTAGCGGCAGGCGCAGGCTTGGGCGCAAGCGGAGTCGCAGCGGTCGGCTGACGGACGGGCGGGCCGGAAGGTGCCGGCCGCACGGCTCCGGGCCGCGAAGGTACTACGCCCGAAGAACAGGCGCTAACCGCTACGGCCAGCGCCGCTACCCCCCAAGCGCGCATAGTTACCCCTCAGGCTTCGTCGGTATCGCTGAGCTTCCAGTTCGGATCGTCGCTGCGCAGATCGCGGCTGAACGTCCACACATCATGCGTATCGACCGCATCGGTGAGCGATCCGGCAATGACGTTACCGTCCTTGTCACGGGTCACCGCGGCGATATCCGCGTCGAAACGCATCGTGATCCGCGCGATCCGGCCTTCGACCGCGATTTCGGAGATCGCCGCACGCTCGATCGAGATCAGGCGATTGTCGAGCGTCTCGCCCGCGGCCTCACGCGCATCGATCGCTGCGATGAAACTGTCGCGGACTTCGTCCTCGACCAGCCAGGTCAGCGTCTCGCGGTCGCCCTTCCAGAAGGCTTCGAGGATCATCTTGTAAGCCGATTTGCCGCCTTCGACGAACTGGGCGACGTCGAACGAAGGGTCGGCGGCGACCAGAGCACGCAGACCCCCTTCCGCACCCGGTTCCACGGCGCGCGGGCCGGTGTCACGGACTTCGGCCGGCATATCGATGGTGCGCGGCATCGGCGGTGCACCGACACGCTCATCCGCTGCACGCGGCAGCGGCTGCTGCTCATGCCCGGTACGCTTGCCCAGCACAGAGTAGAGCCGGAGCGCCAGAAAGGCCGCGATCGCTGCAAACAGGACGACTAGATACACTTGGGACACCTCGTTTCAGCCCTCACATAGGCAAGATACGCGCCCGATTCAAATATAGCATGAACGGACCTTTACACTGCGAACCGCGCACGCCCGTTGAAACGCCGGATCGCCCCTGCTAGGCGCGACCGTCATTCCAACGCGGATCAGCGCGATAAATATCCCAGACAAGAAGGACTTTCGAACGATGGACGAGCCGGAAAACGCAGCGCCGCAGGGTGAGCCGCTCGCGAACGGCGCCGATACCGCCCCCTCGGTGGGCGTTATCTCGCAATATGTGAAGGATTTCTCGTTCGAGAATCCGAACGCGCCTGCCATCTATCAGGTGCAGGGCCAGCCCCAGTTCGACGTCCAGTTCAACATCGGTTCGGGCGAAGTCGGACAGGACGTCTACGAGGTCGTGCTCAAGATCGACGTGCGCGCCGAGAACGAAGGCCAGGTCGCGTTCGTCGTCGACCTTTCCTATGCTGGCCTGTTCGCCGCCCGCAACATTCCGGCCGAGCATCTCCAGCCGTTCCTGCTGGGTGAGGCGCCACGCCTGCTCTTCCCGTTCGCACGCCGCGTGCTGGCCGATGCCGTCCGCGACGGCGGCTTCCCGCCGCTGATGCTCGAGCCGATCGATTTCAACGGCCTCTACTATCAGCAGCTCGAAGCGCGCGCCGCCGAAGAGGCTGCCGCCGGGGAAGCCGGCCAGGCCTGATTCCGGCTTCCGGGGCCATTCCATGAACCTTGTCCGGGCACTCGGATCGATCGGCGGGCTGACGCTCGCCAGCCGCGTGCTCGGGCTGGTCCGCGACTCGCTGTTCGCGCGCTATGTCGGGGCAAGTTTCGCCTCGGACGCCTTCCTGATCGCGTTCCGCCTGCCCAACCTGTTCCGCGCGCTGTTTGCGGAAGGGGCGTTCAGTGCCGCCTTTGTGCCGATGTTCAGCAAGAAGGTGGGGGAAGCAGACGGCGACCCAAAGCCGGCACTCTCCTTCGCGGAGGAAGCGCTGTCGGTTCTCCTCCCCGTCCTGATCCTGATGACCGCGATCATGGAGGTCGCGGCATATCCGGTAGTCTGGGCGCTCTCGGGCGGTTTCAACGATGTGACAGCGGACCAGTTCGCCTTCGCGGTCGAACTGTCGCGCATCACCTTCCCCTATCTGCTGCTGATCAGCCTCGTCTCGCTGCTTGGCGGAATCCTCAATTCGCTTCACAAATTCTGGGTCAATGCCGCCGCACCGATCCTGCTCAATGCGACGTTGATCGCGGCGCTGCTGTTCTTCCATAACAACGATACGCTGCTGACCGCACGCAATCAGGCGATCGCCGTGACCGTCTCGGGCGTGCTTCAGCTGCTTTGGCTGTTCCTCGCCTGCCGCGCCAATGGCGTGAAGCTGCGCATCCGTGCACCGCGCCTGACACCGGACGTGAAGAAACTCCTCGCACTGATCGGCCCCGCCGCCGCAGGTGCCGGTGCAACGCAGATCAACCTCATCATCTCGACTGCGCTCGCCGCCAGCCTGCTGGCCGAGGGATCGGTCTCCTATATCTATTATGCCGACCGGCTGAATCAGCTTCCGCTCGGCCTGATCGGCATCGGGCTCGGCACCGTGCTGCTCCCTACCATCGCCCGCCAGCTCGGCGCGGGGAACGAGGGGGCGGCAATGCACACGCAGAATCGCGGCGCTGAACTCGCGCTATTCCTCACCCTCCCCGCCACCGCAGCCTTGGTGATCTGCGGTGGTCCGATTATCGCGGCGCTGTTCCAACATGGCGCATTCACCGCCGAGAATACGGTCAAGACCGCACAAGCGCTTGCCGCCTTTTCTGTCGGTTTGCCCGCCTATATCCTCGTCAAGGTGCTGACCCCCGGTTTCTACGCGCGGTCGGATACCAAAACCCCCGTGCGCTTCGCCACCATCTCGATCGGGGTGAACCTCGTGCTCAACCTCGCGCTGATCGTGCCGCTGCAGCATATGGGTCCGCCACTCGCCACCGCGGTCGCGGCCTGGGTCAATGTCGCCCTGCTCTACCGCGCACTGGTCAAGCGCAGCCATTTCGTCGCCGACGATCAACTCAGGCGCCGCGTGTGGCGCCTAGTCGGCGCTTCGGTTGCGATGGGCGCGGTGATGTTCTTCCTCAACGACCTGTTCACGCCCTACATCCATGGCGCGTGGACGATTCGTACCGCGGCGATGCTGGTGCTGGTCGGCGCCGGATCCATCGTGTACGCGGTCGCGTGCTTCGGCACCGGAGCGGTACGGATCGGCGACCTAAAGGCCCTGATCCGCCGCCGCATCGCCTAGGAACCATCCAAACACAGAGAAGTGCAATGCGCGTCGTTTCCGGCATCAAACCCACAGGTAACCTCCACCTCGGCAACTATCTGGGTGCGATCAAGCAGTGGGTGGGCATGCAGGCCGAGATCGACGCGGCGGGCGGCGAGAGCATGTACTTCATCGCCGACCTTCATGGTCTGACCGAGTGGATCGAGCCGGCGGCGCTGCACGCCAACACCTTCGAGATCGCCGCCGCGATGATCGCATCGGGCATCGATCCCGACCGCTCGATCCTGTTCAACCAGGCCCGCGTCCCCGCGCATAGCGAGCTGGCCTGGCTGCTCAACAACGTCGCGCGCGTCGGCTGGCTCAACCGCATGACCCAGTTCAAGGACAAGGCGGGCAAGAACCGCGAGGGCGCGAGCGTCGGTCTCTACGACTATCCGGTGCTGATGGCCGCCGACGTGCTGATCTACTCGACCACCCATGTCCCCGTGGGCGAGGACCAGAAGCAGCATCTCGAACTCGCGCGCGACATCGCCGCCAAGTTCAACCTGGATTATGGCGTCGAGTTGCTTGTCCAGCCCGAACCGCTGGTGAGCAAGGAAGCGCCGCGGATCATGTCGCTGCGCGACGCGACGCAGAAGATGTCCAAGTCCAATCCTTCGGATGCGGCGCGGATCAACCTGATCGACGACGACGACGCCATCGCGCAGAAATTCCGCAAGGCGAAGACCGATCCGGAGCCGCTGGGCGAGACGTTCGAGGATCTGAAGGACCGGCCCGAGGCCAAGAACCTCGTCACCATCTTCGCCGCGCTGTCGGATCGTACGCCCGACGACGTGGTCGCGGAATATGCGGGCCAGGGTTTCGGCAGCTTCAAGCCGGCGCTCGCCGACCTCGCGGTCGCCAAGCTCGGCCCGATCCGGGACGAGATGGTCCGCCTGACCGCAGATCGCAGCACGGTGGACGCCGAACTGCGCAAGGGTGCCGAGCGCGCTTCCGCCCTCGCCGCGCCGCTGCTGCGCAAGGCTCAGGAAGTGATGGGGCTGCTCGTCTGAACTACAGCCGGGGCGTCTAGATCAGGAGCCATCCGATCAGCGCCCCGGCCTGTGCTCCCACGATCAAGAGCAATAATGCCGAAAAGGGCTGTTTGCGCGTCTTGTGCCGGTACAGCCGCCGCGCGAGCAGCGCTGCAGGCGAGCCCCCGATCAGTGCCAGAAACAGCAGATCCGCTTCGCGCACGCGCGGTCGGCCCCGTATCGCTTGCAGCTTGTCATGCCGGAAGCTTAGCAGCGTGACCAAGTTGACCAGCGCGAGGAAGGCCGGGATCGCGATGGCCAGCGTACCGTCACCGGCCAGCCACCGCACCAGCTCCATCTAGAACTTCGTCTCGCCATAGATACGGCAGGGGTCGCCGTCCCACGAACCACGATAATGCTCGAGCAGCACTTCCGCAGGCACCTTGCCGGTCCGAACGATCTCGCGCAGCGGGTCGAGGAAGCCGCTCTCATTGTCGCCCGCCGAATTGAGGCGCGCGCGCGCCGTCAACCCTGCCCCCGCGATGTCGATCACCTGTCCGGCGATGTCGCGCAACTTGCCGCCGCCCGGCAACGGTGCGTCGAGGCCCAGCTTCGGCACTGAGTCGCGCAGCTCCTGGCGCCCGGCCATGTCCCAATCCTTGACCAGATCCCACGCGGCATCGAGCGCGCCCTGGTCATAGAGCAAACCGACCCACAAAGCCGGCAGCGCGCAGATGCGATTCCACGGCCCGCCATCGGCGCCGCGCATCTCAAGAAAGGTCTTGAGCCGCACTTCGGGGAAGGCGGTCGAAAGGTGATCGGCCCAGTCGTCGATCGTCGGCTTCTCGCCGGGAAGGACAGAAAGCTCGCCCTTCAGGAAATCGCGGAAACTCAGGCCCGCGGCGTCGATATATTTCCCTTCGCGATAGGCGAAGTACATCGGCACATCGAGCGCGTACTCGGCGTAGCGCTCATAGCCGAACCCATCCTCGAACACGAAGGGCAGCATGCCGGTGCGGGCCGGATCGGTGTCCGACCAGATATGGCTGCGGTAGCTGAGGTAGCCGTTGGGTTTCTTCTCGGTGAAGGGCGAGTTGGCGAACAGCGCAGTCGCCAGCGGCTGAAGCGCGAGGCCGACGCGGAACTTCTGCGCCATGTCCGCTTCGCTCGAATAATCGAGGTTCACCTGGATCGTGCAGGTGCGCAGCATCATGTCGAGGCCCAGGCTGCCGACGCGCGGCATATGGCGCAGCATGATGCCATAGCGGCCCTTGGGCATGATCGGCAGTTCGGCACGCGTCTTGTCCGGCCACATGCCCAGGCCGAGGAAACCCAGGCCCAGCTTCTCGCCCACTGCCTTGACCTGTTGCAGGTGACGGCCGGTCTCGGCGCAGGTCTGGTGGAGATTCTCGAGCGGCGCGCCGGAAAGCTCAAGCTGCCCGGCGGGCTCAAGGCTGACCGTCCCGTCGGGACCGGACAGGGCGATGACATTGTCGCCCTCGATCACCGGCTTCCAGCCGAACTGGGTCAGTTCGGCGAGCAGGTCGCGGATGCCGCCCGGCTCGTCATAGGACGGCGCGTGGCAGTCCTTCGTCGAATAGACGAATTTCTCGTGCTCGGTGCCGATTCGCCAGCGCTCGGCGGGCTTCTCGCCACCGGCAAAATAATCGAGGAGCTGCTGACGGCTCTCGATGACAGGCGCGTTGCTGCTTACAGCCGTCTTGGTGCTCATGCGCGGCATGTAGGCGCGCGTAACGATCCGCGAAAGAGGGGATGAAACACCCTATTTTCAGTGGGATTTTCAACTCCTCCCCCGGACAGGAAAGGGGAGCACCGCAAGCGGTGGAGGGGTAGTTTCGGCAGGCAACGACGCGCTGGGGAAATACCCCTCCGTCAGCGCTTGGCGCTGCCACCTCCCCCTCCAAGGGAGGAATGAAATCCCATGCCGCCCTGTTGTGCCGGGCGGAGACACGACTGACGGCGGTAACCCACACCGACGATCGCCGATACCTGGTCTGCTCGCCCCACTCTGGGGCGGGAGAACTCAGATGGATATCGACTCGATCATTGTGGAACAGCTCACAAAACTAATACTCACCAAGGTGGTTCGGTGGCTCTGGTTCTGGATCACCAGTCCCCAGCCGCGCCCATCCAAAGGCTCACCGCCGCAGCCGCCGCGGTCTCCGCGCGCAGGATTCGCGGGCCGAGCGAAATGCCCACCGCATGCGGCACCACGCGGATCGCCTCGCGCTCCTCGGCATCGAATCCGCCCTCCGGTCCGATCAGGATCGCCGCAGGGCCGCGATGGGCGCGCATCGCCTCCAGCGCAGGCGCTCCGCCGGTCTCGTCCGCAAAGAACAAGGCGCGGTCCGCAGGCCAGTCGCGCAGCATGGTCGCAAGCTTCACGGGCTCGACCAGCTCGGGCAGCGCCGTGCGGCCGCATTGCTCGGCCGCTTCGATCATGTGGCTGCGCAGCCGCTCGAGGTTGAGCTTGTCGACCACCGCCCGCCGCGTCAGCACCGGCGCCAGCCGCGCGACGCCCAGCTCGCACGCCTTTTCCGCGACCCAGTCGATCCGCCCCTTCTTGATGGGTGCCGCGCACAGCCACAGGTCCGGCACCGCCTCGCGCTCGCGCAGCTTTTCGCGCACCTCCAGCGTCACGTCGCGCTTGCGCACCTCCGCCGCGACCGCCAGCCATTCGCCGGTCGCATCATCGAACAACTTCACCGGATCGCCGGCCTTCAGCCGCATCACGCTCGCCAGATAATGTCCTTGCGGCCCGTCGATCCTCCGAAATTCCCCCGCCGACAGAGCTGGTTCCACGAACAGGCGCGGAGTCGATTGCGGCGGCCAGGCGGGAGTGGCGATCATGCAGGTTCCCTAGCGCTCACCATCCCCTTCGTCACCCCGGCCCTGTGCCGGGCGGCGCACCTCGGCTTCAAACTTGGAATGCATCGCTCACATCACAG
This sequence comes from uncultured Stakelama sp., assembly GCA_964407945.1. Lineage (GTDB taxonomy): Bacteria > Pseudomonadota > Alphaproteobacteria > Sphingomonadales > Sphingomonadaceae > Sphingomonas. The sequence goes on along the minus strand of CAYOXO010000022.1, from coordinate 15,602 downwards.
CGGATCCAGGCACAAGACCGGAATGCAGCCGGTGTACATCGACCAGGGAGAAATCATTTTCCTACATGCCCTCCCCTGTGGCAGCAGGAATCCATGCTACGGCCCCCTTTTCCACACGCATCCGTACTGATCGCCCGAACGCGCCAGCTAAGTGAAAAAATGACGCGCATATCCCTTCACTTTGCCATCAGGTTCTATCCGTGAGCGACCCCGACCAGACCGTCCCCGATACCGAGCATCGCGGCCTGATGCGCCTGCTCCCCGCAGCGGCGCGCCCCTATGCGCTGCTCGCCCGGTTCGATCGGCCGATCGGCTGGTGGCTGCTGTTCTGGCCCGGCGCCTGGGCCATCGCGCTGGCCGGCGGCGCGGTCGAGCGCTGGGACCTGATCCTCTGGTTCCTGCTCGGCAGCATCGCGATGCGCGGCGCGGGCTGCGTCTACAACGACATCGTCGACCGCGACCTCGACCGTCAGGTCGCACGCACCCGTAGCCGTCCCCTCGCCAGTGGCGCCGTAAGCCTCAAGGCAGCCTGGATCTGGCTGATCTCGCTCTGCCTGGTCGGGCTGATCGTTCTCGTCCAGCTCAACCCCTTTGCAGCCGTCATCGCCCTTGGCAGCCTGGCGCTGGTCGCCGCCTATCCGTTCATGAAGCGGATCACCTGGTGGCCGCAGGCCTGGCTCGGCCTCGTCTTCTCCTGGGCGGCGCTGGTCGGCTGGGCGGCGGTGGCGCGCGAACTGCCCGCCCCTGCCCTGCTCCTCTACGCCGGCTGCATCTTCTGGGTGATCGGCTACGACACGATCTACGCGCTGCAGGATGTCGAGGACGATGCGCTGGTCGGCGTCCGATCCTCCGCCCGCCGGCTCGGCGAGAATGTCCGGCTCGGCGTCGCGGCCTTCTACGCCATCGCGCTCACGCTCTGGGGTGCGGCGTTGTGGCAGATTCGTCCCGACCAGCTAGCCCTTGTGGCGCTTGCCCCGGCGGCGATCCATCTGCTTTGGCAGGTCGGCACGCTCGTCCCCGCGGATGGCGCCAACGCGCTTCACCGTTTCCGCGCCAACCGCTTCACCGGCCTGCTCGTCTTCGCCGCCTGTTTCGTCGTCGGGACAACAGCCTTTTGACGTTCGGCCGGTCAGTTCCTAGATCGCCACGATGCTGACCCCAGAACAGGCCCGAGATAGAGTTCAGGACGCCATTGTCCGCGCGCGCAAGGCAGGCGCAGACGCCGCGGATGCAATGTTCTCCGGCGGCGAATCGGTCTCGGTCTCGGTCCGCCTTGGCGCACTCGAGGACGTCGGCCGCGCCGAACATGAGGAACTGGGCCTGCGTGTCTTCCTCGGCACCCGTTCGGCAAGCATCTCCTCGACCGACCTCACAGCACAGGCGCTCGACACGCTCGCCGAACGCGCAGTAGCGATGGCGCGCGAAGCGCCCGAGGATGAATGGGCCGGGCTCGCCCCGGTCGAGCGGTTGCTCAAGGGCAACATCCCTGACCTCGACCTCGATGATGGCGAACTGGGCAATCCCACCGCGCTCAAGGCCCTTGCACTCGCCGCCGAAGATGCTGCGCGCGCGGTCCCCGGCGTTACCAACAGCGAGGGCGGTGGCGCGTCGGCAGGCCGCAGTATCTGGGCGCTCGCGACCAGTCACGGCTTTGCCGGCGCCTATGCTGTGACCAGCCACGGCCTGTCCGCCAGCGTCCTCGCAGGTGAATCAGGCGCGATGGAACGCGACTACGCCCATCACAGCGCGCGTCATGCGCGCCATATCGAATCGCCCGGAGATATCGGCCGCCGCGCGGGCGAACGCGCCGTCGCCCGCCTCAATCCGGGACGGGTCAAGAGCGGGGCGATGCCGGTGGTGCTCGATCCGCGTGTCGGCTCCAGCCTGCTCGGCCATCTCAGCGGCGCTATCTCGGGTAGCGCAATCACGCGCAAGACCAGCTTCCTGCTCGACGCGATGGGGACGCGGATCTTCGCACCCGGCATCCGTATCCAGGACGATCCGCACCGCCCGCGCGGCCTGCGCTCGCGCCCTTTCGATGGCGAGGGTCTCCCGGTTTCGCCGCTCGCACTGGTCGAGGATGGCACGCTCGAAACCTGGCTGCTCGACAGTGCCGCCGCGCGCCAACTGGGATTGGAGCCGACCGGCCATGCCAGCCGCGGTATCGGCGGTGCGCCCGGAGTCGGCCCCAGCAATCTGTTCATGGAAGCGGGCAAGCTACCCGTCGAAACGCTCATCGCCGACATCAGCTACGGCATCTATGTCACTGAGTTGATTGGCCAAGGCGTCAATCTCATCACCGGCGACTATAGCCGTGGCGCCGCTGGCTTCCTGATCGAAAATGGCGAGATTACCCGGCCTGTGTCGGAATTCACGGTTGCGGGCACACTCCAGTCCATGTTCGCCGAACTGATCCCCGCCAACGACCTCGAGTTCCGCTACGGCATCAACGTACCGACCCTGCGCATCGACGGGATGACGGTGGCCAGTGGCTGATACGCTCGCCCAAGCCGTCAGCAATATCGCTGCAGAGGCGGGCAGACTGGCGCGCGCCCGCTACGGGCAGGACGTACTCAAATGGGAGAAATCGCCCGACAATTTCGTCTGCGAAGTCGATCTTGCCGTGGACGAGTTGCTCCGCGCGCGCCTCTCGGCACTACTTCCGGACGCCGGCTGGCTGTCGGAGGAGACCGCAGACGATCTCGCCCGGCTCTCCGCCAATCGCGTTTGGGTGGTCGATCCGATCGACGGCACGCGCGATTTTCTGCGACATCGTCCCGGCTGGGCGATCTCGGTTGCGCTGGTGGAGAATGGTCAGCCGGTGATCGGTGTGCTCGACGCTCCGATACGCGATGAACACTGGCTTGCGGTCAAGGACAAGGGCGCGACGCTGAACGGCAAGATCATCGCCGCGTCGGATCGCACGGACCTTGCCGGTGCTCGCGTGCCCGCCGACGATTTGCCCAAGGTCGATCGCCATCTGACGATGGTGCACAAACCCAATTCGATCGCGCTGCGCATCGCGATGGTCGCAGCGGGTGATGCCGACCTGCTCGCCACCTTCCGCTGGGGCAATGAATGGGACATCGCTGCCGCCACCATCATCGCACGCGAGGCGGGTGCAAGAATCACCGATTCGCTCGGCAGGAAGCTGCGTTTCAACACCCCGGCGGGTGAGGCCTTTGGCGTGCTCGCTACCGCACCTGGCATCCACCAGGCCGCGGCCGAGCATTTGCGTGAGCGCGCCGTCGCCGCACTGGGCCGTCCGCGCCTTTGAAAGCAAAGGCCGGGAAGCGCCCGGCGGCCCAGGCCTGCATGTCCCCCTCCCAACCAAGGAGACAGGAACATGGCAAGGCTCGACGGCAAGGTTGCGATCATCACCGGAGCCAGCTCGGGAATAGGCGAGGCAACTGCGCGTCGCTTCGCGGCGGAAGGGGCACGGCTGGTTCTCGCCGCCCGACGCCCACATGAGCTTGAGCGCGTAGCCAGCGAGCTGAGCGGCGAAATCACCATTCTCGCGGGCGACGTTCGTGACGAAGCCTATGCCGAAGCGCTGGTGGCGCTCGCGGTCGAGCGCTTCGGCGGGCTCGACATCGCGTTCAACAATGCCGGCGCAGTTGGCGTCACCGGCCCGTTGACCGATCTTGGGTCTGAAGACTGGAACTGGACGATCGCCACCAACCTCACCGCCGCCTTCTATGGCGCCAAGTATCAGGCCGCCGCGATGGCGACACGTGGCGGCGGGTCGATCCTGTTCAGCTCAAGCTTCGTCGGCGCGGCCAACGGCATTCCGGGCATGGGGGCCTATGCCGCCGCCAAGGCCGGCCTGCTCGGTTTGGTCCGCACGCTGGCCGTTGAGCTTGGGCCTCAACGCATCCGCGCCAATGCGCTTATCATCGGCGGCACCGACACCCCTGCCAGCTCGGCGCGCCAACCGGATGCCGATCCGGGCGTACAGGCGTGGATGGAGCAACTCCATGCCCTCAAGCGTCTCGCCGAACCGGATGAGATCGCGGAAATGGCCCTGTTCCTGGCGTCGGATGCGGCAAGCTTCGTCACCGGTGGCGCGATCACCGTCGATGGCGGCGCTTCGATCACCAAGACATGAGGATCTGCCCGCGGCGGCCGCCTACTGCGGGCCGCCCTCCAGGTCGCCGACGCATTGCGTGTCCGGCTCGCTCACCGCCATCCGCTTCAACTCGCGGGTCCGCGCGGTGATCCCGGGGAACAGCGCATCGGGGGCGACCTTGTAGGATCGGATCAGCCGTAGCGCCCATTCATAATGGCGCGCGCCGGCGGCACAGCTGTTGCTGCCGCCATCGCCCTCGCCCCATACCCTGCGCCAGGGCGAGCTGCCCTCACGCGTCAGGATCAGCTGGAAACCGCCGACCCCGCCTTCCCCTTCGGCATAGGCTATGGCCCGGTTGCCATCGCGAAGGACGCGCAATTTCTTGAAGGTATAGCGGAGCCGGGGGTCATCATCGCCCCTCATCGTACTGATGATCGCGGTGCGTTCCGCGCTGCCGACCCGCGGCGTGTAGACGCCATTCTGCGGGCCGAAAAGCGCGGCTGCGGCGAGCAATGCCGGAGCCGCGATACTGGTCAACACGGCCGGCATCAGGAGCCGACAACCTCGTCGTCCCCGCGATACTTGACCTGCAGGTACCGGCCACGTGTCGCCAACGCATCGAGATCACCCTGCGCCAGTTGGCGCGACATGTCGGAAATCTCCTGGTCGATCAGGCCAAGGCCGTCGACCAGCTGCTTGTCGGGCGACTGGCCGAACCTGTCCTGACCGCGCAGATTCTGCGGCACGCGCTGATAGCCCTTCACCAGCTCGGGCAGTTGCTCACCGATCAGCTTGCGCACTTCGGCGGCTGCAGGCTCACCCTCGTTGAGTGTCTTGAGCTGCCCGGCGATGACGTCGAGCTTCATCCCGATCGAATCGAGCAACGGCATCGCCGCGCCGGGCAACGTCGGCCGCTGGCGGTCGAGCCACTCCTCGGTCCGCAGCGGCAGCGACGCGAGCGGCGCCTCGCCGAACTTCTCGGGTGCGACTTCCTTGCTCGTCGGCGTCAGGCCGAAGAACAACGTCGCGGCGATCAGCAGCGCCATCACGGCCAGCGCACCGCCCATCCCAAGTGGCAGGAACCAGCCCAGGATCATCGCACCGATGACGATCACACCGGCCGCGCCGGCGATCCGGCCGACCCGAGTCAGGATTTCGGTATCGCGGCGCTTCTTCGCACGCGCATTGAGCGCTGTGTAACGCTCGCGCGAACGGTTGAGCACCGCATCGGCGCGGGCAATCTCACGGTCGATTTCGCTGGGCATAGTGGTGCTTACAGTGCCTCTAGCTTGAACGTTTCGGCGCTACCCGAAACCTGATTCTGCGCTGCGCCCTCAGCTCGGGCGATATAGCCCTTGGACTTCTCGACCTCGTTCGACAGCACGTTGACCGTGGTCTTCATATTGTCGAGCGCCTTGAGCTTGAACGTGTCGATCGCGTCCATCGTGTCGTAGATGTTCTGGAACGCACGCTGCAGCGTCTCGATCGGGATCGTGCTGCTGGCGGCCTGTTCATGGACCATCGCCGTGTTCTGCTTGAGCAGATTCCCGGTCGAATCGATGATGTTCGCGGTGGTGGTGTTGAGCGCGGTGATCTGGTCGAGCACCAGCCGCTGGGCGGTGAGTGCCTGCGCAACCGTCACCGCGGTACGAAGCGCGCCGACGGTGGTGGTCGATGCGCGATCGACGCCCTTCACCAGCTCGACATTGTTCTTCTTGACCAAATCGAGCGCCAGATAGCCCTGCACCGTCACCGCCATCTGCGTCAGCAGGTCCTGCGTGCGCTGGCGGGTATAGAAAAGCGCGGTCTCGCGGATCGCCTTGGCCTTGGCCGGGTCGGTGTGATCCAGCTCAAGCGCCTTGTCCTCGAGCCGCTGGTCCATCTCCTTGGAGATGTAGATCATCTGTTCCAGCCGGCCCATCGAAGCCCACAGGTTCTGCCGCTCGACGTCGATCGCGGCATTGTCCATCAGCAGTTCGTCCTTGCCCGACTGCAGGCTCTTCAGGATCGCCGCGATGTGCGTCTGGCTCGACTTGTAGCTGTCGAAATAGTTGCGCAGGCTGTTACCCATCGGGATGATGCCGAACAGCTTCTTGCGCTGCGTCAGCTTGCCCTTCTTGCCGGGGTCGAGATCCTCGACCACCCGACGCAGCTCGGCCAGATCCTTGCCGACGCCCACGTCCTTGTCCATCGCGCGCACTGGCCGGTCGAGGAAGCGGTTCGACTGGCCTGCGGCATCGCGGATCTCCTTCGATCCCATCGCGGTGATCGCATCGACGCGCTTGCCGAACTCGGGCGAGTTCACGTCCTGCGCGACGAGGTCATCGATGAAGCTTTCGACCCGGGTGACCAGTTCACCCTTCTTGCCCTCATCCACCGGGACCAGACCGGCCATCTTCTCGGGCGCCCGTTCCTTGAGCGGCTCGGGTGCAGTCAGCACCAGGTCGTCGGTCTTCTCGACAGTCGCAGTTTCGGTCGCCATTTTGCCCATCTCTCCAGCGGTTCCATGCAAGATGAACGCGAACCGCGTGCGCTTCAAGTGTATCGCCAATATAATACACTTGTATTCGGGCGCAACCGACCGATGTTGTCAGGGGTTCCAATGACGCGGCCTGTTAACATATCGCCGCTAGGATGAATGGCATGGAACGCAGGCTGAAGATGATGATTGCCGGTTCGATCGCGGTCTGGGTGCCGGTCTCCACGGCTGCGCAGACCACGCCCGCGGCCGTCGATCTTGGCAAGACCTATCGCCTGAAGGCCGAGCCGGCCGAGGAATCGCCAGCACTTCCCGCGACGCACAAATTCCGCTAAGGGCGCGCGCAACCCGCGATTCCGCGGCATCCAGGATATTCGCATGAACCTTCGTAACGTGGCGATCATCGCCCACGTCGATCATGGCAAGACCACGCTCGTCGATCAGCTTTTCCGCCAGTCCGGCACCTTCCGCGACAACCAGCGCGTCGAAGAGCGCGCGATGGACTCGAACGACCTCGAGAAGGAGCGCGGGATCACCATTCTCGCCAAGCCGACCTCGGTCGAGTGGGAAGGCACGCGGATCAACATCGTCGACACCCCCGGCCACGCCGATTTCGGCGGTGAGGTGGAACGCATCCTGTCGATGGTCGACGGTGTGGTCCTGCTGGTGGATTCGTCGGAAGGCGCAATGCCGCAGACCAAGTTCGTGACCGGCAAGGCGCTTGCGCTCGGCCTGCGTCCGATCGTCGTGGTCAACAAGGTCGACCGTCCCGACGAGCGTATCCAGGAAGTGCTGGACGAAGTGTTCGATCTGTTCGTGTCGCTCGACGCGACCGACGAGCAGCTCGACTTCCCGGTGCTCTACGCGTCGGGCCGCAACGGCTATGCGAACGAGGATCCGACGCTGCGCGAGGGCACGCTGACCCCGCTGTTCCAGAAGATCGTCGACCACGTCCCGCCGCCCGCGCTCGAGGTCGAAGCGCCCTTTACGTTTCTCGTTACGCTACTCGATCGCGACAACTTCCTCGGCCGCGTCCTCACCGGCCGCGTCACCAGCGGCAAGGTCAAGGTCAACCAGCCGATCCACGCGCTCGACATGGACGGCAACGTCATCGAGACCGGCCGCGCATCGAAGATCATGTCGTTCCGCGGCCTTGACCGCGTGCCGGTGGACGAAGCGCAGGCGGGCGACATCATTTCGCTCGCGGGCCTGACCGTCGCCACCGTCTCGAACACCATCGCCGACACGTCGGTCAGCGAAGCGATCCAGGCGCAGCCGATCGATCCGCCGACGCTGTCGATGCGCTTCGCCGTCAACGACAGCCCGATGGCAGGCCGCGAGGGCACCAAGGTGACGAGCCGCATGATCCGCGACCGCCTGTTCCGCGAGGCCGAATCGAACGTCGCGATCAAGGTCACCGAAGCCGCCGACAAGGACAGCTTCGAAGTCGCCGGCCGCGGCGAGCTTCAGCTCGGCGTGCTGATCGAGACGATGCGCCGCGAGGGCTTTGAGCTCGGCATCAGCCGCCCGCGCGTGCTGTTCCGCGAAGAAGACGGCCAGAAGACCGAGCCGTACGAGACGGTCATCATCGATGTCGATGACGAGCATTCGGGCGCGGTCGTCGAGAAGATGAACCTGCGCAAGGCCGAGATGACCGACATGCGCCCGTCGGGCGGCGGCAAGACCCGCATCACCTTCAGCGCCCCGTCGCGCGGCATGATCGGCTATCATGGCGAGTTCCTGTCGGACACGCGCGGCACCGGCATCATGAACCGGCTGTTCGAGAAGTACGGCCCGCACAAGGGCAGCATCGAAGGCCGCAAGAATGGCGTGCTGATCTCCAACGGCGCGGGCGAGGCGAACGCCTATTCGCTCAACACGCTGGAGGACCGCGGCATCCTGTTCGTCGGCCATGGCGAGGCGCTGTACGAGGGCATGGTGATCGGCGAGAACGCCAAGCCGGAAGACCTTGAGGTCAACCCGATGAAGGCGAAGCAGCTCTCCAACGTCCGCTCGTCGGGCAAGGACGACGCGATCCGCCTGACCCCGCCGAAGAAGATGACGCTAGAACAGGCCATCGCCTATATCGACGACGACGAGATGGTCGAGGTGACCCCGAAGACCATCCGCCTGCGCAAGCGCCACCTCGACCCGCATGAGCGCAAGCGCGCGAGCCGGGCGAAGGCAGCGTAAGCCGCCGGATCAGGTTTGAGATTGGAAGGCGCCGGAGGAGACTCCGGCGCCTTTCCTTTGAGATGACAGCTTTGCGCCCCAGCTTCGGTCGTTCAGCCTGCCTGTCGGCGCTCTCGAAACCTGCCGTTCATACAGTCGCCGCCAGGATCTACGGCAATCGGAAAGCGAGCGATTCCTGGCGTGCGGTACAAGCGACGCCCTCCGCTGGACGATAGCTCGTCGTGTAACGCATGCCCTTGCTGATCTTTGCTCCGGCCTCGTTGAATACGAAAGGCGGATAGGCCGTCAGAACCCTGGGCTGAATCGTGGTGCCGTCGGTTGCGACGTCGAATTCTGTCCGGACCCAGCCTTCGAACCCCATCTGAACCGCGTCCGTGGGATAATCGTCCGAAGATGCGCCGATACGCCGCATCGCCGGCTGCAAGCCGATAAATGCACATTGCTCCGCGGTGAGGCCAGTCTGATCGAACATCGTCCGCGCGCCTTCGAGATTGCCCTTCGCCGCGAACTGATTGGCCTGTTCCAGCAACGCAGCGACCTTGAGCGGATGTCCATCCGGTAGCTGCGGGGTCGTCGCAACGGCCTTCAACAGAGGCTCGGCATCGCTGGCTGGTCCAACTCGAAAGCCTGGCGCCGCGATCAGCAACCGCGCCGTCGCGGCGCTTAGAGGATCGGCAACCACGTCGGGCCGGGCGACGGACAGGGCGAACGGTTGGCCCCGA
>CAYOXO010000022.1:0-6129 GCA_964407945.1 uncultured Stakelama sp. | reverse complement strand
CGCGCAATGTAGGTACGCAGTGCCTCACGTAGCTGCCGGCCATCATTGCTCTTGGCTGTAAAATAGGCGATCGCGATGTGACTACGTGCGCTGGCCGGCGCGCCCATCGCTTCAGCGAGACTGGTTGCTTCGTTAAGCAACTCACGCCGCTCGGCATCACCGAGCACGCTGTTTCCGCCCAATCCAACCAGGGCGGAAAGCAGACTCGCGCGATCATTGTTCGCCCGGCTCTGGGCGATGGCCGCGCGCTGGAGCGGCGCCGCCTTGGCATCCGGCTGGTCGTGCCATCCTGCCTGAGTCTTGGTCTGGTCCTTGATCCAGCTCGCATAGGCTTCCGCGAGAGGAAGCGTCAGCGCGGGTCGCTCACCCGCCGTCGTGCAGCGAATTTCGATCCGGGTCATGAATCGGAACAATGGAGGGATCGCCTTGGCAACCTCAGGACTCCACGACCAGTCTGCGACGGCACTCGCGAAAGCGATCGCCGCGGATCGTCCGCCAGTCGAGTAGATCGGTGTGGCACGCTGGATATGGCCATCTTCGGCCAGCGAGAATTCGACGATCGCATAATCGTCCGGCTTGAGACCGGTGGCCCCGCCGCAAAGCGGAGGCTGCATCGACCTGGCGCGAGCGAAGGGAGAGTCCTTGAAACGGCCGGCACCGGTATAGGCAAGATACTTTCTCGCGGCTTCCTTATCTCCGTTCAGCGACGCTGCAATCGCCAGGTCGGATCGGGTGGAGAGGTCAAACATATCGACGCTCGTATCCAGGCCGCCCTGCTTGCGCAGGCTGTCCTTCAATTCGGCATAGGCCTCCTTCTCGCGCCCCTCATTGAGCAGCACGCGCGCAACCTGCGTCTGCACCGCCGCGACATCCCGCTTGCTCAAGGTGGTATCCGAAAGCGCGATGGCGCGTGCCTCGTTGGCAAAACGCAGCGCCTCGCCATCACGGTCGAACACCAGCACCTGTGACAGCGACATCAAGGGCTGCAACCGCTCCTTGCCAGTGGCGCCTTCGAGCGCCCGCTTATACGCCGTAGCAGCTGCCGAATAGTCGAAGCGGTTCGCTTCGAGGTGACCCAATATGAGATGCGACCGGCGCACTTCCTCGGCAAATTCGCTGCCCTTCGCCCCGAGCACCGCAAGCCCTCGCCGCAGCGCGGGTTCACCTTGCTCAGCCTGCCCCAGCTTGATCAGGCAAGTTCCCTTGCGAACGTCGATCGCCGCCCGAGCGACCTCGTTTCGCATCAGCCTGGCATTCGCTTCCAGTTTGTCGAAGAGGGGGATCGCTTCCGCGCATTTCCCTTCGTCAGCCGCCGTGGTCGCCTGATCGAACAATTGCTGGGTCGTCGGTGGCGTTGCCTGCGCGGCAGACTGGCCAGCAAGTAAAAGCGCGAGAACAAGCTGTGGCATTGTGTTACCCCCTTCCAGCGATAAAATCATGAGCGTGGTGCAATGTCGAGGCATAGCGTGGGGGCAGTCGCTGAATGAAATGGCTGGCTATTGGTGCACTTCTGTTCGGCTTCCCCACGAACGTCGAGAAGGAAACCTATCCGCCCAACAGTATCTTGCTGTTCGTTGCTTCCTGGTGCGCACCCTGCCACGCGGAACTCGCAAGGCTGCCGGCAATTTCGCGAGGCGCCCAGCCATTTCGCGTGTTCGTCGTTTCCTTCGACGAAACGCCCGCCACCCGGGCGATGATCGAGGGGGTGCCGTCATCGCAGCGCTGGCAGCCCAGCGCGCAACAACGACGCCTGTTCGCGAAGGAATTGATGGGCCAAACCGCCGGCCTTCCCTTCAGCGTGGGGATCGATGCGAAGGGCCAGACCTGCGGCGTCATTCGAAAGGGGCTCGATGCACAAACGGCGGCGGCGCTCGTTGCCAGCTGCATGCGATAGCGACCCCCTCCCCACCGCTACCACCGAGATTCACCGGCGGGCGCTGGGGCGGCGCATCGGTCCGTCGCACAATGCGCTCCTGTTAACGGCACAACGCCAGGGCGCCGGGATCGTTAATTCAAGTGAGAGGTTGCGCAGATCACCCAGCTACCCGTGGGGTTCGAGTGCCGCGATTTCGCGGCGCATCCCATGAACAAATGGAGGGGGCGATGACGACCGATTGCGCCTTCCGGCGGGCGGGGATTGGACAAACGGCTGCGCGTGCGCGCGCCGACCGGTCGAGTTTAGGAGTGAAGTATGCGAGCGATTTCGAATAGGGCGCTGTTGCCGCTGGCCGTGTGCGCCGTGGCGGTGCCGGCCAGCCTGGCTGCGCAGGAGCAGGCCCAGCCGCCGGCAGACGTATCCATCTATGGCACCGCCCCGGCGGCGCCTGTAGCCGCCGAAATGACGAAGGGCCCGGAGATCAAGGGCATCATCTCCGCCCGCAGCGGCGACAAGGTGCAGGTCACCACCGCCGACGGCGCGCGGACGGTCGTTGCCGTCACCGACACCACCAAGATCAAGTCGAGCGGCGGATTCCTGGGCCTGGGCGGCAGCAAGCTTGCGGCGGGCCAGTTGCTCAACGGCCTGCCGGTGACGATCAAGACGCTGCAGGCCGGCGACACGCTGGTGGCAAGCCAGATCAACCTGCAGAACAAGGATCTGCGGACCGCGTCGATGATCCATAACGGCACCGACCAGCGCTTTGCCGAGCAGACCGCGGCAACCGACGCGCTGCGCAGCCGCGTGGGCGATATCGACCAGTACAACATCAAGGGCACGACCAACGTGAACTTCGATGTCGGCAAGGCGGTGCTGTCGGCTCAGGCCAAGGCCGATCTCTGCGCCGCGGCACAGCAGGCCGAGGGGATGGACAACGCCCTGCTGCTGGTCGTGGGCTATACCGATTCGACGGGAAGCCAGGAGTTCAACCAGACGCTGAGCGAGAAGCGCGCCAGCAGCGTCGTCAACTATCTGCAGCAGGCGTGCAAATGGAAGCCATATCGCGTGCTGACCCCGACCGGGATGGCCGAAGCCGATCCGCTGGCGGACAATACGACGCCTGAAGGCAAGGCGCAGAACCGCCGCGTCGCGGTGAACATCATGGTCAGCAAGGCCGTCGAAGGCCTGTAAGCAATACGGGGTGGGCGGCGCTCACCCCGTCATAGAGTCTCAGTCCCCTGAGCCGGAACGTCGCAGAGGTGCGCCGATTGCGTTCGGCCGAACGGCTTCAACGATGAGAAAGAGCGGTGTCCGGACAAAAGCGTCCGGGCATTTTACTAGTCTGGGCCGGCCAACGGCAGATCGACCGTCACGACGTGAGACTGGACAGGCATCAAGACGAGCAGCGCGGCGGAGATCGCGGCGGCGCTCCCCCAGAGATAGCGCCGCGCGCGGAAATCGCGGATCGACTGAACCACGCAATACATGGTGACGGCCAGCAACGCGGCCATCCAGAACCAGCTATTTGCCATCGAACAGGCCGTCCTGCGATCCGGCGGGCGGGTTGAGGCCGAGATGCTTCCAGCCCGAAGCGTTGAGGCAACGGCCCCGCGCTGTCCGGGCGATCATGCCGATCTGGATGAGGTAGGGTTCGATCACCTCCTCGACCGTGTCGCGCGGCTCACTGAGGCCGGCGGCTAGGGTTTCGACGCCGACGGGACCGCCCCGATAGATGTCGGCGATCATCATGAGGTAGCGGCGGTCCATCGCGTCGAGGCCGAGCGCATCGACCTCAAGCCGGTTGAGCGCGGCATCGGCGGCGCGGGCATGGACGACGGTTTCCCCCGCGACATTGGCGAAATCGCGCACGCGGCGCAGCAGGCGGCCGGCGATGCGCGGGGTGCCGCGCGCGCGGCGGGCGATCTCGGCCGCGCCGTCCGGGGCAATGCCGAGGTCGAGCAGGCCGGCGGCGCGAGTGACGACGCGGGTGAGTTCCTCCACCGGAGAGAATTGCAGGCGGACGGGAATGCCGAAGCGATCGCGCAGCGGCGTGGTGAGCAGTCCCTGCCGCGTGGTCGCGCCGACCAGAGTGAAGCGGGGCAGATCGATGCGAACGCTGCGCGCCGACGGCCCCTCCCCGATCATCAGGTCGAGCGCGCGATCCTCCATCGCGGGGTAGAGCACTTCCTCGACCGCCGGGTTGAGCCGGTGAATCTCGTCGATGAAGAGGACGTCGCCATCCTCGAGATTGGTGAGCAACGCGGCGAGATCGCCAGACTTGGCGATGACCGGGCCGGAGGTGGCGCGGAAGCCCACGCCCATTTCCTTGGCGATGATCTGCGCCAGCGTGGTCTTGCCGAGGCCCGGCGGGCCGAAGAACAGGACATGGTCGAGCGCGTCGCCGCGGGTTCTCGCCGCGTCGATGAACACGCGCAGATTGTCGCGTGCGGCGCGCTGGCCGACGAACTCGTCGAGCGACTTGGGGCGCAGCGCGGCATCGACGTCCTCGGGACGGCGGGAGGCGGTGAGGATGCGGTCGGGGTCAGTCATGTTTTGCCGCTTCCTCAAGCATTCGAACATAGTCGGGATCGACGATGTACTTGCGCCAATCCGAATGCGGCAGGTCAGGACGTTTCAGCGGCACTGCCTCAAAAACGGGGTGAGGCATCCGGAACGAACGAAAGGCCCCGATCGCTTGCACCATCGCCCCGTCGGACGCCCCCCATTCATTGCGGCACGGGGAGCCGGTGTGCGGGATCGTCACTACAGTGCCAGCGGGGATGCCCTTAACCGACTTGGTCAGCTTGAGGGTGAGTTCATCGTCATCCTTCGATACCACCGCGCCCTCGATCAGGATGAGGGGCGCGGGAGCTTCGGTAGCTGTTCCAGCAAACAGGAACTGATGGGTCGGTCCCTTGATGCAGGCCTGCGCGACAGTCGGAAAGGCAAGGAGCGCCGCAAGCAAGCAGAGGTAAAACCTTGCGATGCGGCGGGGTGCGGTGGCGATGCGGTCGGTCATTGGGGCGGCTTTCGACCGTCTCGCAGGATCCTTGAAACGGTCGCTTGAGGAAGCATGGACCCTAAAACAAACTCAGGGTGACGGTGGATGCTGGTGATAGCCCTGTCTTCCACTCCGTCATGCTGAACTTGTTTCAGCATCCACCGCGATGCGGGCGACTGACCAGCGGCTCGAGCCCCAGCGTTGGCGCAAGGTCGGCCCAGTGCGGATTCTCGGATTCGATCAAGTTGATCTTCCATTGCCGGTGCCAGCGTTTGAGCTGTTTCTCGCGACCAATGGCTTCGGGCATCGTCGCGTAGAATTCGCAGGGTTGCTTGGGCATGGTTGCGCCCCTTGCGATGGAATCGACGGTCAGTCGCCTGTGTCGCAGTGGATGCTGAAACGAGTTCAGCATGACGGAAATGGGGGGAAGTGGCGGTCATCACTTCGCCGCCTTTCGCAGCGCGAGGCGTACCAGCGCGTCTAGGCTCGCATTCGGCCCGAGTTCGTCATGCGCAGCGTTGACCGCGTTGCTCGCCTCGGCCGGTTTGAAGCCGAGGTTGAGCATCGCGGAAACCGCGTCGCTCGCGGCGCCGCTCGCCGGGATCGCCGCCCCTGCCCCGCCGCCGCCGAGCGCAATCGCGCCGGCCTTGTCCTTCAATTCATTGACGATGCGCTGGGCAAGCTTCGGTCCGACGCCATTCGCCCGCGCGATCATCGCGGCGTCGGCACGGGCGACGGCGGTCTGCACCTCAGCCGGAGAGAGGATCGAGAGGATCGCCAGCGCAACCTTGGCCCCCACCCCCTGAACGCTGGTGAGCAGGCGGAACCAATTGCGCTCGTCGGCCGAGGCGAAGCCCATCAGGCGGATCGAATCCTCGCTGACCAGCATCTCGGTGTGGACGGTGACGAACTCGCCAAGGCTGCCTAGCGCGGCCAGCGTCTTTGCCGACGCGCCGACAAGATAGCCGACGCCGTTCACGTCGATCACCGCATGGTCAATGCCGGTCGCAGCGAGGTGGCCGTTGAGATGCGCGATCATCGAGCGGTATCCAGATACCGGAACATCTCAAACGTCCCGCCCCCACGCGCGCGCGAACGTGCGATCGGCCGGTGTTCAGCGATATTGGAGGGCATGCGACAGACCATGCCGGTACATAAGCGGAACAGCCCGAGGTAGGAAAGCGAAATTGCGGTCCGTGTAGCGTGACACGAGCTTCTGGAGTCTTTGACAAGAGGTTCTAGAGCACTTCGA
>CAYOXO010000021.1:0-47203 GCA_964407945.1 uncultured Stakelama sp. | reverse complement strand
TGGACGTCCCGGTCCTGACCGAGATCGGCCGCGGGCTGCAGGCCGAGATCGAGACGGCCGTCGCGCAGATCCACGCCATCGCCGGCGAGCCTTTCAACGTGAACAGCACGAAGGCGCTGGGCGAAGTGCTCGAGCGGCACCCGCATGTGCTGATCTATGCCGACGATATGTATGAGCATATCCTGTACGACGGCTTCGAGTTCGCGACGATCGCTCAGGTCTGCCCTTCGCTCTACGATCGCACGCTGACTGCGAACGGCATGTCCAAGGCCTATGCCATGACCGGCTGGCGCATCGGTTTCGCCGGTGGCCCGCAATGGCTGATCAAGGCGATGGGCAAGCTCCAGTCGCAGTCGACCAGCAACCCGTGCAGTGTGTCGCAGGCGGCATCGGTCGCCGCGCTCAATGGCGACCAGTCGTTCCTCAAGGATCGCGCCGCCGCCTTCCAGACGCGCCGCGACTTGGTCGTGTCGATGCTGAACCAGATCAACGGCATGAACTGCCCGCGTCCCGAAGGCGCCTTCTACGTCTATCCCGAGTTCAGCCAGCTGATCGGCAAGACCACGCCCAAGGGCCTGGTGATCGACACCGACGAGACGATGGTCGGATATCTGCTCGACGACGCAAAGGTGGCGGCGGTGCATGGCGGGGCGTTCGGCTTCTCGCCCGCACTGCGCATCAGCTATGCGACCAGCGAGGACCTGCTGACCGAGGCATGCGGCCGCATTCAGGAAGCCTGCGCGGCGCTGCGCTGAGTTATTTGGCCGGAGCTGAAACCTTTTCGGCTTCCTGAACGAATGGATGAACGTGCCGGCCAGCGCACGTTCATCGCGGCCAAGTAGAACTTCTCTTGGAATTACGGGCGGCGTCCCCATCTTCGCCCCAGCCAAGATAAAGGGCAATGTGATGCTTACGGTTTTGAAGTCGCAGTTCCTGCGGCGCTTTCTGGCCGGTTTCTCGCTCGGCGCGATCGGAATGGTCGCACTCAATATCGAGCGCGTGACCGCGGCCCCATTCTTCTGATGCGAATCGCCGCCCTCGCAATTGCGGGGCTGGCGAGCCTGGGCTTCATGTCCATTGCGGGGCTTGTCCCGCCTATCGCTCCCGCCAAGGCTGAGAAGGCAGTGGCGATTCCGCCTTCGACCACCGATGTCGCATCCGTGCCGGGCGATCAGGTCGCCATACTCGCAGGCGGCTGTTTCTGGGGCGTCGAGGCGGTGTTCGAACAGGTGAAGGGCGTAACTGCCGTCACCAGCGGCTATGCCGGCGGTACCAAGGCGACCGCCACCTATAATCAGGTATCCACCGAACGCACCGGTCACGCCGAAGCGGTGCGCATCGTCTATGATCCGCGCGTGGTGAGCTATGCCACGTTGCTGCGCATCTATTTCGCGGTCGCGCACGATCCGACTCAGCTCAACCGCCAGGGGCCGGATACCGGCCCCAGCTATCGTTCGGCAATCTTCCCGCAGAACCCGGGACAGGCGCGCGTCGCGCAGGCCTATATCGACCAGCTCGGCAAGGCGGGCGTCTATGGCAGACCGATCGTGACCAGGATCGAAACCGGCGCATTCTACCCGGCCGAGGCCGAGCATCAGGATTTCGCCCGGCGCAACCCGAACAACGGATACATCGTGCGCTGGGACAAGCCCAAGATCGCCGCCTTCCGCGCGGCGTTCCCAAACCTCGTGCGCTAGACCAGTCCAAGCTCCGCCAGTTTTCCCGCCAGCTCTGGCGGAAGTGACGCCATGTCGCCGGTGCCGAGATCGGCGGGCGCATCCTTGTCCTCGAGATAGCGCCAACCCTGGTGCGCGCGCTTGGGTTGCGGCGCGACAAGGACCAGTTCCGGATCGAGCAGGATCGCGGTACGCCCACCCTCCGCCTCGGCAAAGCCCAGGATCGGCGAGCGCGCGACCAGCTGATGCTTGAAGATCCAGAAGAGCGAGCCCGCACCCGCGATCTCCTCATGCCGCTTGGGCAGATAGCGCGTCGTCAACGCCACCGGACCCAGCCGGCCGCGATCGGCGAGACGCTCGCGCAGATGTTCGACGCCGGTGGTGCCGAAAGCGACCTTGGTGAGATGAAGCGGCATGCCGGCGATCTGGGCGCAAAGCGCCCGCGGTTCAACCCGGCAAGCTAACCGGTGAGGCCACTCGCACTGGCAAGGCCGAGAAACACGAGGAAGCCCATCGAATCCGTGGTCATCGTCACGAACACCGACGAGGCGACCGCGGGATCGGCGCGGAAGCGCGCCAAGGTGAGCGGCACCAGCACCCCAGCACCGCCCGCGATGACGATATTGGCGAGCATCGCGGTGGCGATCACCCCGCCGAGCAGCGGGTTCTGGAAGACGAGGCCGACACCGGTGCCGAGCACCGCCGCGATCGTGAGGCCGTTGAGCAGCGCCACCTGAATCTCGCGCCGGATCGCGCGCAGGGTATTGGACTGGGTCAGCTGGTTGGTCGCAAGCGCGCGCACCGTTACCGCCATGGTCTGGGTGCCGGCGTTGCCGCCGACGCCCGCGACGATCGGCATCAGTGCGGCAAGCGTCACCATCTTGGCGATCGTGCCTTCGAACATGCCGATGATCGTCGCCGCGACCATCGCGGTGCCAAGGTTCGCGATCAGCCAGCGCACGCGCACCTTGTACGAATCGACCACGGGCTCGTTGATGTCGCCTTCGCCCGCGCCCGACAGCAGCAGCGCGTCCTCGCCCGCTTCCTCGGAGATGATGTGGACCACGTCGTCCACCGTGATCATGCCGACCAGCCGTCCGCTGTCGTCGACCACCGCGGCAGAGATCAGCGCATATTTCTGGAAGATCAGCGCGACCTCTTCCTGATCCATCCCGACCGGGATCAGCGTCTGCTCGCGTTTCATGACGTCACCCATCGCCACCGAACGCGGCGTGCGCAGAATCCATGAGAGCGCGCAGGTGCCGACCGGCTTGTGCCCGGGATCGACAATGAAGATTTCCCAGAAGTCGGTCGCCAGCTCCTCTTCACCGCGCAGGTAATCGAGTACGTCGCCGACGCTCCAATGTTCGGGCACCGCGATCAGCTCGCGCTGCATCAGGCGACCGGCGGATTCCTCGGGATAGGAGAGCGCCTCCTCGATCGCGGCGCGATCGTCGGGGTCGAGGGCACGCAGCACCGCGCGCTGATCCTCTTCCTCCATATCCTCGATGATCGCGACGGCGTCGTCGGTATCGAGTTCGGCGGCGATGTCGGCGACTTCGTGCGGGTCGAGCGCATCGATCAGCTCGTCGCGCACCCAGTCGTTCATCTCGGCAAGCACGTCACCGTCGATCAACCCCGCGATCGCGGCTGCAAGCGGCTGACGCTGCTCGGCAGGCGTGAGTTCGACCAGATCGGCGATATCGGCGGGGTGGAGCGGCTCGACCTTCTCGCGGACGGCTTCGACTTCGCCCGCCTCGACCAGGTCGAGCACGGTACGGACGAAATCGTGGCTGAGATGCTCGTGCGAGTCGCGGGCTGCGGAATCGGGCGCGGTGGTCTCGGTCTCGTCGGTCATCGAGCCTTCCCCTGCTTCGCGCCTGCGCCCCCTCTAACGCGCTCGAATCGCGCTGCCAATCCGGAGCGATGTCGGTTTGGAAATGCGCTCGTGACGCATGACCGGGCAGGCCTGCTCCTCTACCCGGTTTGCAACCGGGCGCACACATGCCTAGTTGACGCGCGACACGTCATTTTCTGGAGTATTGTTTCAAATGGCCGATCTTCCCACCCGCCTCGTCATGACGCTCGACACCGGTGAAGTGCAAATCAAGCTGCGCCCCGATCTCGCGCCCAAGCATGTCGAGCGGATCGCCAAGCTGGCGGACAGCGGCTTCTATGACGGCGTGGTGTTCCACCGCGTGATCGACGGGTTCATGGCGCAGGGCGGCGATCCAACCGGCACCGGCATGAGCGGTTCGAAGGAGCCGAACCTTCCCGCCGAATTCAGCCGCGAGCCGCATGTCCGCGGCGTCTGCTCGATGGCGCGCACCAACGACCCCAACAGCGCCAATTCGCAGTTCTTCATCTGCCTCGACGATGCGACCTTCCTCGACGGCCAGTACACCGTCTGGGGCGAAGTGACCCAGGGCATGGAGAATGTCGACGCGCTGCCCAAGGGCGAACCGCCGCGTACCCCGGGCAAGATCGTCTCGGCGCGCAGCGAAGCCTGACGCGTCGGTTCACGGCGCATTCAACGCGAAACCGGCAGGGGCTCGGATATGTTTGGCACATCCATGAATATCCGGCCCCTGGCGGCCATAGCCGCGCTGACCATGACCCTGCCCGCCACGGCGCAACAGCAAGGCACACTCGCTCAGGTGCAGCAGCATCTGCGCGCGGCGCAGACCATGACCGCATCATTCTCGCAGGAAGATCGCGCGGGAAAGGTGCTCAACGGCACGCTCACGCTCAAGAAGCCGGGCAAGATCCGCTTCCAGTATGAGAAGGGCGTTCCGCTGCTGATCGTCGGGGACGGCAGCTCGCTGTGGTTCATCGACTATTCGGTGAAGCAGGTGTCGCGCTGGCCGGTCAAGAATTCGCCGCTCGGCGTGCTGCTGAACCCGGATCAGGATATTTCGCGCTTCGCCAAGGTGGTGCCGACCGCAAGCCCGAACGTCGTCAGTATCGAAGCGCATGATCCCAAGCGGCCCGAATATGGCCGTCTGACGATGGTGTTCGCCCGCAACGCATCGGCGCCTGGCGGCCTGATGCTTCAGGGCTGGGTCGCGCTCGATTCGCAGAACAACCGCACCACTGTCCGCCTGACCAACCAGCAGTTCAACGCACCTGTCAGCGACGGAGCGTTCCGCTGGAACGACCCGAGGAAGACCGGCGGACGCCGCTGAGCGCCAACCGGATTCCGCCATTCATGTTGGCGACAGCTTCACAACGCTAACACTCATGGTGCGGACGGGGCTTTCGGGATTTTTCCCCCTGTTGCCCGAAGCTACCCCGTCCCGCCTGCGTGACGAACGCCAGGTCGGCCCTCGCTCCATGCCCCCGGAGCGGGGGCCTTGGGCGTTTTTTGACGCATCGCTAGCGCGCTCGTTTCGGCACCGGGGGGGCGCGCGGGCTGGTGCCGCCTGCGCCGTCTGGCGCAGAACGACACTCTGGCGCAGCGCAGTTTCCACGACTACATCCCCGGTCGCATGAAGATCGCGTCCTGGAACATCAACTCCGTCCGCTTCCGCATGGAGATCGTCGAGAAATTCCTCCGCGAGGAGGCGCCCGACATATTGTGCCTTCAGGAAACCAAGGTGATCGACGGCGATTTCCCGCACGCGCCGCTGCGTGCGCTGGGCTATGATCACATCATCATCCACGGCCAGCGGATGCACCATGGGGTCGCGATCGTCAGTCGCGTGCCGATCACCGAGGACGACCGGCTCGACTGGCAGGCCAATGGCGAGGCGCGGCATGTCGGTGTGCGGCTGCCCAATGGCGTTCGGCTCGAGAATGTCTATGTCCCGGCCGGCGGCGACGTTCCCGACCGGGAGGTGAACCCCAAATTCGGCCAGAAACTTGATTTCGTCGAACGCATGACGCTCTGGTCCGAGGGGCTTGGCGATCTACCCGTCATCCTGACCGGCGACTTCAACATCGCCCCGCTCGAATCCGATGTGTGGAGCCACAAGCAGCTGCTCGACGTGGTCAGCCATACCCCGATCGAGGTCGAGGCGCTGGGCCGGCTTCAGGCCGCGAACGACTGGGTCGACCTCGGTCGCCACTTCATCCCCGCGCCCGGGCGTTGCTTCACCTGGTGGAGCTATCGCGCCAAGGACTGGGCCGCGTCCGACCGTGGGCGCCGGCTCGATCACATGTGGGCGAGCAAGGACGTCGCCGCAAAGGCCACCGCGCACCGCGTGTGCGAGCCGTGCCGCAGCTGGCTCAAACCCTCGGATCACGTGCCGATTGTCACCGAGTTCGACTTTTGAACGGCCGCGCCGTCGCTCAGGCCATCGATGCCCTGCGTCGTGGATGGCCGATTGCGATTCGGGGGACGGCGGGCACCATCTCGCTCCTGGCGATCGAAACCGGCGATTCGGCACGGCTCGCGGAGTTCGATCCCGACTCGACGGCACCGGTGCTGATCTCGGCTGGCCGCGCGGCAACGCTCAAGCTCGCCAACCAGCGCGATGCCGCCGTTCCCGATGCCCCGGTGCTGGTCCAACGCGCGCCCTGGCTCGATTTCGATGGCGCGGTGGCGCTGGCAGACCCGCAGCTCGACCTCGCGACACCGCTCAAAGGCCCGTTCCGCGCGATTCCGGTGCCCGTCGCCGATGCCGCGGCGGCAGCGCTGCGGCTGGCGCGGATCGCCGGCCTGGTCCCCGCCTTCTTCATCCGCGAGGGTGAGGCCGAAGGCGCGATCACGCCCGCCGATATCGACGCGCATGAGGATCCGTCGCGCCTGCGGATCGTCACCCGCGCCCGGCTGCCCGTGGCGGGGGCCGAAAATGCCGAGATCGTCGCCTTCCGCACCCCCGAATCCCCCGACGAGCATATCGCGCTGCTGATCGGCCAACCCAATGGTTCCCAGCCGCTGGTGCGGCTGCACAGCGAATGCCTGACCGGCGATGTGCTCGGCAGCCTGAAATGCGATTGCGGGCCGCAGCTCCACGCCGCGATCCATGCGATTGCCGATAGCGGCTGGGGCGTGCTGCTCTATCTGCGGCAGGAAGGGCGCGGCATCGGCCTGATCAACAAGCTGCGCGCCTATGCGCTGCAGGATCAGGGCTTCGATACGGTCGATGCCAACACCCGGCTGGGGTTCGCGGTCGATGCGCGCGATTTCGGCGTTGCCGGGCGCATGCTCAAGCTGCTGGGGCAGGACAAGGTCCGGCTGCTCACCAACAACCCCGAAAAGGTCACCGGCCTCGAAGCTGCCGGAATCGCCGTCGCAGAGCGCGTGCCGCACAGTCTGCCACCCAATCCGCACAACGAGCGCTACCTTGCCACCAAGCGCGACCGGACGGGGCACCAACTCTAGTGCGCTATTATCTGGACGCGGAGTTCAACGGGTTCGGCGGGTCGCTGATCGCACTTGCACTCGCGCCCGAAGATGGCGGCACGCCCTTCTATGCCGCGCTCGACTGCCCGGAGCCGACGCCATGGGTTGCCGCGCATGTGCTGCCGGTACTCGGCATCGAACCGGTCTCGCGCGAGGAACTGGGACGCTCGCTTGCCGCCTATCTGGCCGGAGATCCCGATCCGGTGGTCATCGCGGACTGGCCCGAAGACATCGCCCACGCCGCGATGGCACTGATCGCGCGGCCCGGATACCGCCACCCGATCGCGCGCATCACCTTTGAGCTGTGCGACGTGCCCGGGTTCGAAGCTGCCGCAGCCAGTGCGATCCCACATAATGCGCTTGAGGACGCGATCGCACTGCGCGACATCCTGCTTGCGCGGGACGACTAGGCCATCAGACGGGCGACTTCGCCGAAATCATGCGCAATGTCATGGACGCCGACCGCCCGCAGGCGTTCGTCATGCCCGATCCCGCAATGGCTCCCCGCGCACAGGCCGATGACATGCGCGCCCGAAGCAACCGCGCCGGTCGCGCCAACCGGCGAATCCTCGAGGATCACACAGCGCGCGATATCGACGCCCAACGCCTGCGCCGCGTGGAGATAGATGTCCGGCGCCGGCTTTCCGCGCGTCACATGCTCACGGCCGCTGAAGATCCTGTCGCCAAAGGCATCGCGGACGCCGAGGTGATCGAGATGCCCGGTGATCCAGGGCGTCATGCTCGACGAGGCGATGGCGCGCGGAAGCGTTTCGGGCAGCGAGCGGATAAACGCGACGGCGCCGACAACGGCTTCGATCCCTTCCTCCAGCGCCCGCTGATCCTCGATCGCGCGCGCATCATAGAAATCCGCCGGCAAAGGCCGGCCAATCCAGCGTTCCACCGCGTCGAGAAACTCACGCCCGGAAAACCCCATGAAGTTCGCCATCGATTCCTCGGGCGTGGTCGGATGGCCGATCCCGGTCAGATACTCGGCCACCTGCTTGTTGCCGGCATATTCGCTTTCGAGCAGCACGCCGTCGAAATCGAAGATGATCGCATCAAAACGGATAGGCAGGCTCATGCACGCACTCCGAACAGGGCAGTGCCGACGCGGACATGCGTGGCGCCAAGGGTAACCGCGGTCTCGAAATCGTCGGACATGCCGATGCTGAGGCCCGTGACGTCATGGTCGCGCGCCAGCTTGGCGAGCAGCGCGAAATAGGGGGCCGCATCGACGCCCAAGGGCGGGACGGCCATCAGGCCAGCGACCGGAAGCGCCGCGGCGCGCGCCTCCGCCAGCAGCGCCGGGAAGTCCGCGATCGCGCAGCCACCCTTCTGGGCCTCGTCGCCGATATTCACCTGAATGAAGCAGGATGGGCGGCGATCCGCCTTGTCCATCGCGCGGGCGAGCGCGGCGACGAGCGATGGTCGATCGACCGAATGGATCGCATCGAACAATGCAACCGCTTCCTCGGCCTTGTTCGACTGGAGCTGGCCGACCAGGTGAAGCTCGATTCCGCCCCTCCCGTCGCGCAGCGCGGGCCATTTGCCCGCAGCCTCCTGCACGCGATTCTCCCCGAACACGCGCTGCCCCGCCGCGATCAGCGGACGGATCGCATCGGCGTCGTGCGTCTTGGAGATTGCGATGAGGGTCACGTCCGCGGGATCCCGGCGCGCGGTCTTCGCGGCGCGGGCGATTCGATCACGGATGGCGGAAAGGCGCGTTGCAGCGGTGTCGGATGCCATGCGCGCGGCTATAGGAGGGGCGATGCGCCGCCGCCACCCCTCCCATGCCAAGGAATTGCCCCGGCGCTGGCTGATGACGGACGAGCGCCTGGGCGAAGGACTTTGGGACGCCCTTGCCGCGCTGCCGCGAGGGTCGGGCGTGATCCTGCGACATTATGCGCTGCCCTTGGCCGAGCGCCGGGCCCTGTTTGCGCAGGTTTCGCGAATCGCTCGTCGCCGCCGGTTGATGCTCATCGTCGCGGGCGCGGATCAACTTGGAAACGCCTCGAGTCACGGTCGCCACCGCGGCGCCCTGACGGCCCCGGTCCACTCACGACGCGAGGCGGTCGCGGCGATTCGCGACGGCGCGCGGCTGTTGTTCGTCTCGCCCGTCCACGCAACCCGTTCGCACCCCGGTGCGCGCACGCTGGGGACGGCTCGATTCGGGCTGTTGATTCGCGGACTGGATGCCGATGTGATCGCGCTGGGAGGCATGAACGAACGCCGCTGGCGCGCGCTTAAGCGGCTAAATGTTCACGGTTGGGCGGGAATCGACGCCTGGGCGCCGGATCAGAAGCGAATCGCCGTCCCGACATAGACCGCCTGGCTGTCGCGGCGGTTGTCGGTCAGCTGCGGCAGGCGATTCTCTTCGGACTTGTACCGCACGCCCGCAGTGAGATCGAGGTTGCGGGTCAGCGAATAGGAACCGCCGACGTCGATCGAATAGCTGGGATCGGCGGCGATCAGGCGCGGCGTACCGTCGAGCGGACGCTCAGCCCCTGCCTTGATCCGACCCGATGCGCGCTTGCCGGTGTAGCTGACGCCCAGATCCATCGCCTCACGGCTGCCCGGCTGGCCAGCCAGATCGAGCTTGGACAGGTCACCCGAGACGGCGAAGCGCTTCCAGCCCACCGAAACGCCGAGATTATAGGCGATCGGCTGAAGGGTGACGGCGGCGGGTGCCGCGGCACCGCGGTCTGCCACTGCGCCAGACGGACGCGCGGTGCGTGCGCGCACTGCGACGGTGACGCTGCGGCTGATCGAGCGCGGCGAATCGGCTGGCGTGAAACGGAAACCGCTGCCTCCAAGACCGCTGCGCG
Organism: uncultured Stakelama sp.; assembly: GCA_964407945.1. GTDB lineage: Bacteria > Pseudomonadota > Alphaproteobacteria > Sphingomonadales > Sphingomonadaceae > Sphingomonas. Next base: position 37,355 of record CAYOXO010000021.1, on the reverse strand, counting down.
CCAGAACGGCAGCAAGCTTCGGATCGGCCGCGGCGGGCGTGAAGGTACCGATGCTGGTAATCGAGGTTGCGCGCTTGGGCGCCGTGATTCGCTCTTGCGACGCGGTCTGGGCCAGAAGTGCGGGCGCGACGACAAGGCCGGCTGCGCCCAGCGCGCCGATCCCGATGCCAGTCATGAGTCGCCGAACGCTCATTTCGTCCCCTACCGTGACTCAGCGCCTACCATGATTCGGCCGCAATGTTCCACCGCCGGAATCGCTTTTCCCCATAGGTGTTGCACAAGTCGCACATAGCGGCTTGCGCTTGCGGCGGGCGCATGACGATCTATAGATGCTCGCCACCCTTAGAGTTTCCCATAGGAAGATGCCGATGAACCGCCTGTTGCGCACCGCGATCCTGGGCAGCGTTGCCCTGAGCCTGACGGCTCCGCTCGCCGCATGCGGCGGTGGCAAGGATCGTCCCCGCGCGGATCTCGCTGCGTCGAAGGTCACCACGATCGGCGTCAACGCCTATCTGTGGCGCGCCGCGCTCGACACCGTTTCGTTCGCGCCGATCATGCAGACCGATTCGAACGGCGGCGTGATCGTCACCGACTGGTATGTGAATCCGAACCTGCAGACCGAGCGCACCAAGCTTACGGTCGCGATCCTCGATCAGGATCTGCGCGCCGATGCGCTTCGCGTGAGCGCACAGCGTCAGGTCAACCGCAATGGCCAGTGGGTCGATTCGCCGGTTGAGGCTTCGACGGTGCAGAAGATCGAGGATATCATCCTGACCCGCGCGCGCGACCTGCGCCGCGCGGCGATCGTCGAGAATTGAGGGCGGGCGGGACGGCCCGCCGCTCCGGAATGAAGGAAGAAATGTGTCGCGGTTCAACGCGCTGAAGGCTGATTCTGCGTGGCAGAAGCTGTGGGAAGAACGCGGCACCTTCGCCGCCGACGATAGCTCGCCCAAGCCCAAATCCTATGTGCTCGAGATGTTCCCCTATCCCTCGGGGCGCATCCATATGGGCCATGTCCGCAACTATACGATGGGCGATGTGCTGACGCGCTATCGGCGGATGAAGGGCATGGAAGTGCTCCACCCGATGGGCTGGGACGCGTTCGGCATGCCCGCCGAGAATGCGGCGATGGAGAAGAAGGTCCATCCCGGCGCCTGGACCCGCGACAATATCGCGACGATGCGCGCGCAGCTGAAGCGGCTGGGCCTCGCGATCGACTGGACGCGCGAACTGGCGACGTGCGAGCCCGATTATTACGGGCACGAACAGGCGCTGTTCCTCGACCTGTTCGAGCACGGGCTGGTCTATCGCAAGGAATCGACGGTCAATTGGGATCCGGTCGACATGACCGTGCTCGCCAATGAGCAGGTGATCGACGGCCGCGGCTGGCGTTCGGGCGCATTGGTCGAGAAGAAGAAGCTCAACCAGTGGTTCCTCAAGATCACCGACTTCGCCGATGAGCTGCTCGACGGCTTGGGCACGCTCGACAAATGGCCCGACAAGGTCCGGCTGATGCAGGAAAACTGGATCGGCAAGTCCGAAGGGCTGCAGTTCCGCTTCAAACTGTCGGATGACGGCGAGGTCGAGGTGTTCACCACCCGGCCGGACACGATTTTCGGGTCGAGCTTCGTCGCGATCGCGGCGGACCATCCGATCGCGCGCAAGCTCGCGCAGACCAGTCCCGAGGCCGAAGCGTTCATCGCGCAGTGCAAGCTGGGCGGCACCACCGCAGCCGAGCTGGAGACGCAGGAGAAGCTGGGCTTCGACACGGGCATCCGTGCGATCCATCCCTTTGATCCCGCTTGGGAATTGCCGGTCTATATCGCGAATTTCGTGCTGATGGATTACGGCACCGGCGCCGTGTTCGGCGTGCCGGCGCACGACCAGCGCGACTTCGAGTTCGCGACCAAATACGGTCTGCCGATCCGGCGTGTCGTTTCTGAGGGCGACAAGACCGCACCCGAATTCACCGAGGCCGAGGCCTATACCGGTCCCGGCACGCTGGTGAACTCGCATTTCCTCGACGGCATGGATGTGCCCGACGCCAAGCGCGAGGTGATTACCCGCGCCGAAGCCGGCGACTGGGGCAAGGGCACGACCGTGTGGCGCCTGCGCGACTGGGGTGTTTCGCGCCAGCGCTATTGGGGCACGCCGATCCCGATCGTCCATTGCGAAGTGTGCGGCGTGGTGCCGGTGCCCAAGAAGCAGCTCCCCGTGGTGCTGCCCGATGACGTCAGCTTCGACATTCCCGGCAACCCGCTCGACCGCCACCCGACCTGGCGTCACATCGACTGCCCACGCTGCGGCCATCCGGCGCGGCGCGAGACCGACACGCTCGACACCTTTGTCGACTCGTCGTGGTATTTCATCCGCTTCGCCAGCCAGCCCGGCGACAAGCCGTTCGACCGGAAGGTCGCCGAGCAATGGCTGCCGGTGAATCAGTATATCGGCGGGGTCGAGCATGCGATCCTGCACCTGCTCTATGCCCGCTTCTGGACGCGCGCATTGAAGCGCATCGGCATGCTCGACATCGCCGAGCCGTTCGAAGGGTTGTTCACCCAGGGCATGGTGACGCACGAGACCTACAAGTCCGCCGACGGCCGCTGGCTGTCGCCGGGCGAGGTAACTCGCAAGGGTGAGATCTGGGAGGAAATCTCGAACGGCAATCCGGCGACGGTCGGCCGCATCGAGAAGATGTCCAAGTCCAAGAAGAACACGGTCGATCCCGAACCGATCGTCGATCAGTACGGCGCGGACGCGGTGCGCTGGTTCGTGCTGTCGGATTCGCCGCCCGAGCGCGATCTGGAATGGACCGAGAACGGCATCGAAGGCGCGTGGCGCTTTGTGCAGCGCTTGTGGCGCCTGTTCGACGGCCTCGACGCATGGGAGGGTGAGGACAAGGCGCTCGATCGCGTCGTGCACCAGACGATCGCCGGCGTGGCCTCCGACATCGAAGGCCTGCAGTTCAACAAGGCAGTCGCCAAGCTCTATGCGCTGGTCAACGCGATCGAGAAAGCGAAGCCGAGCGCATCCCGCGCCGATGCGGTCCGCACGATCATCCTGCTCGCCGCGCCGATGACCCCGCACCTCGCCGAGGAAGCCTGGGCCGCGATGGGCAAGGATGGGCTGATCGCCGATGCCGAATGGCCGCAGGTCGATCCGGCTTTGCTGGTCGAGGACGAAGTGACGATCGCGATCCAGGTCAACGGCAAGCTGCGCGACACGGTGAAGGTCGCGAAGGGCGAAGCGAAGGACGCGCTCGAGGCGATGGCCTTGGCAAACCCGAATGTGCAGCGCATTCTGCAAGGCGCAGCCCCCAGGAAGGTGATCGTCGTGCCCGACCGTCTGGTGAACATCGTCGCATGAGGATCGCACCCGCCCTGCTTATGCTGTCGGCGCTCGCGCTCAGCGGTTGTGGCGGGTTGCGGCCGCTCTATGGCGGCGGCGTCGGCGGTCCCGTGCAGACGATGCTCTCCGGCGTCGAGGTCGCACCGATCGAGGGCGAGAGCGGCTGGCTGGTCGCCAATGCCGTGCGCGACCGGATCGAGGCGACGCGCAGCGGTACGCCGGTCTATCGCCTTGAGATCAAGCTCGACGATCGCATCGAAGGCCTTGGCGTTCGCAGCGACGATGTCGTGACGCGCGAGCGCCGGACCCTGCGCGCCCGCTATCAGCTCGTGGAACTCGCCACTGGACAGGTGGTGCTCGACGCGACTGCGGGCTCCGATGCCGGCATCGATGTCGCCGGATCGGAATATGCGACGATCGCGGCAGAGAAGAGCGCGCTCGAGCGACTGTCGGGGATCGTCGCCGACCAGATCGTTGCGCGCCTCGCCCGCTACGCACGTTCCGCAGAAAGCAAGTGAAGGCCAGCGAAGCGCAGATTCGCGCCCGGCTGGACAAGCCCGGGGCCGATATCCGCCTGTTCATTCTCTATGGCCCCGATGAAGCAGGCGCCAACGACCTTGCCGGCCGGTTGGGCCGAGCGATGGGCGCCGAAGCCGAACGCATCGATATCGAAGGCGGGTCGCTCAAGGGGGATCCCGGCCGGCTCGCCGGAGAAGCCGCATCGCTCTCGCTGTTCGGCGGCGCACGGTACATCCGCATTGCCGGGATCGACGACGACGCGACCGAGGCGGTGCGGCTGCTGCTCGACGCGGAAGTCGCCGGAAACCCCGTGGTCGCCGTGGGCGGAGGCCTCAAAGGCACCGGACGGCTGCTCAAGCTGGTTCTCGCCGCGCCGAATGCGATGGCGCACGCCTGCTACGTCCCCGACGCGCGCAACGCCGCTCAGCTCGCCGCCGGAATCGCGCGCGAGAATGGCCTGAGACTGGTCAACGGCACCGCCGAGCGGCTCGCAGCACTGTCCGGCGGCGACCGCGCGGTGCTGGCACGCGAGATCGAGAAGCTTTCCATCTATCTCGACGCCGCTCCCGACCGCCCGCGCGAGGCCGGAATGGAGGCGCTGGAGGCGATCGGCGCCGACCTGGGCGACGCGGAGATGCAAAGCGCGATCGAAGCGGTGGTCGAGGGCCGAGCGGCCGAGATCGGCGTCGAACTCGCCCGGCTGGAGCAGGCCGGCGTCTCGGCGATCCCGCTGCTGCGTCAACTCGTCCGGAGGCTGATGAGCCTTGCCGAGATGCGTGCCGATATCGACCGGGGTGCGTCGGCAGATGAGGTCGTCAAGAAGCATCGCGTCTTCTTCAAGGAAGAGATGAGCACCAAGATCGCGCTGCGCCGCTGGACCAGCCCGATGCTCGCTCGCGCCGTGGAACGCGTACGCCAGGCCGAGCGCGGCATGACGCGTGCTGGCGGCAATGCAGGCCAGGTAGTGGCCGATGAAGCGCTGGTGACGCTGGCACGGGCTGCCGCGCGGGGACGCTGACCGCTCCCTCTCTCCCACGCAAGCCGTCCCGCCAAGTCAGCGCGATGGAACACCAGAAGCTGAAGAACGCCTGCTTCTGACCGGGGCAATTGACTCTTATATCAATTGTTCCCCATTTGTTCGCTGATGGCTGCAAATGCCGATGGAGAATAGCGATGCATCGCGCTGCGGGTACGTTCCAGATCAAGATGATCCCGGCCGAATCGCGACAGGATGCCGAACCCGATGCTCCGGGCCGCATGATCATCGAGAAACACTATGTCGGTGGCCTACAGGGATCAGGTGAGGGCGAGATGCTCGCAATGATGATCGCCCAGTCCGGGGTCTATGTCGCAATGGAACGAATTCGCGGCAATCTCGATGGCCGGGATGGTGCCTTTACCGTCGTTCATCGCGGCATCATGGATGCCGGCAAGCACGAGCTTTCGATCACCATCGTGCCCGGGTCCGGAGCCGGTGCGCTGGAGGGAATTTCAGGCGTCTACCACCTGACGATCGAGGAGGGCGTGCATCACTACGCGCTCGAATATCGTCTAACTGACAAATAGGCGCATGCCGACCATAGCCTCATCAACAACCTGAAACGGCTAGATTTTCTCGCCAGTCAGCCGCTGGCAGATCATATCGAGCTGATCGAGCGTCGAATAGGCCAGCGTCATTGCTCCGCCCTTGTCGCCATAGCTGATCTTTACATTCAGACCGAGCACGTCGCCGAGTTGGCGCTCGAGCGCGGCGATATCGGCATTCGCGCCGAGATCGGAAAGCCCAGCCCCGCCCTTCCCCGCCGCACGCGGCTTGGCCTCGCGCGCGAGCTTCTCGGTCTCACGCACCGACAGGTCACGCTCGACGACGATCCGCGCGAGCTTCTCGGGGTCGGGCGCGCCGATCAGCGCGCGGGCATGGCCCATGGTCAGGTTGCCCTCGACCACGCGCTGCCGCACGCTCGGCGGCAGATCGAGCAGGCGCAGCAGGTTCGCGATGTGGCTGCGCGATTTGTGGACGATCTTCGCCAGCACTTCCTGGGTATGTCCGAACTGACCGATCAGCTTGGCATAGGCCTCCGCTTCCTCGATCGCGTTCAGATCCTCGCGCTGGATATTCTCGATGATCGCGATTTCGAGCGTCTCGGCCTCGTCGAGGTCGCGGACGATCACCGGCACCTCGTGCAGTCGTGCGCGCTGGGCGGCACGCCAGCGGCGCTCGCCAGCGACGATCTGATATTCCTTGCCGTGCGGACGCACGACAATCGGCTGGATCAGCCCGCGCATCGCAATCGACTTGGCGAGCTCCTCGAGTGCATCCTCGTCGAAATGACGGCGCGGCTGTTCGGGATGCGGCGCCAGCGAACTGACCGGCAACATCCGCACGCCCGGCGACTGCTCCGAACCAGGACGGACCGGCTCTTCCCGCTCGGCATCGCCCAGCAACGCGCTGAGTCCACGGCCAAGATGCGGACGTGGCGCCTTGCGCAGCGGCGTGACGGAAGCGGTCGGTGTGGTTTCGTCGGTCATGCGGCCTTCCTCAGCCTCGGCAGGCGGTCGATCACTTCGCGGGCAAGCGCGATATATGCCTCGGAGCCGGCACAGCGATGATCGTAGATCAGTGCGGGCAGGCCATGGCTTGGCGCTTCGGAAAGGCGGACGTTGCGGGGGATCACCGTATCGAACACCACCCGGCCAAGCACCGCGCGGACATCGTCGGCAACCTGATCGGTCAGTCGGTTGCGCCGGTCGTACATGGTGAGGACGACGCCGAGGATCGACAGCCCGGGATTGAAGCGGCTGCGAATGCGCTCAACGGTGTTGAGCAGCTGGCTCAACCCTTCGAGCGCGAAGAACTCGCACTGGAGCGGCACCAGCAGCGCGTCCGATGCAACCATCGCATTGATCGTCAGCAATCCCAGCGAAGGCGGACAATCGATCAAGATCACGTCCCAGCGCTGTTCGCTGCGATCGATCGCATTGTCGAGGCGATGGGTGCGCGCGTCGAACTCGATCAACTCGATCTCGGCGCCCGACAGATCCACCGTTGCAGGAACGATGTCGAGGCCAGGAACGCGCGTGGCGACCACGACCTCTTCCAACGTCACGTCCCCGACCAGCAGGTCATAGGTCGAGCGTTCGCGATCCGCCCGATTGATGCCCAGACCAGTCGAACAATTTCCCTGCGGGTCCAGGTCGAGAAGCAGCACCCGCTGACCGGTCGCGGCAAGCGCGGTGCCGACATTGATCGCGCTCGTGGTCTTGCCCACCCCACCCTTCTGGTTCGCAATGGCGATGCAGATCATCTCGGGCGGACCCCCTTGGCGACGACGATGAGTGAATCGGGAGCCGTAATGCTCGGTTCCACGTGGAACGAACCATGCCAGTTGCGACGCGCCTCTTCCACCTCCGATTGCGCATTTCGGCCCTTTGGCAGCACCCAGACTGTGGAAGACGTGGATCGATGCTTCGCGATACGGAACAGATCCCCGAGTTGTGCCACGGCACGGGCAGAGATCACCGCGGCCGGGCCCTTAGTCCGTTCGATCTTATCGGTGTGGACTTCCACATCGGCGAGATTCAGTTCCGCGGCGACTCGCGACAGGAAGTCAGTACGCAGCTTACGCGGCTCGACAAGCTCCACTGGGGCATCGCGAAGCAGCGCGACGACAAGGCCAGGTAGCCCCGCCCCACTGCCGATATCGAGCCACACCCCGTCATCCGGAGCATGCGCGAGCAGCTGAGCCGAATCGACGATATGGCGCGCCCAGACCTGATCGAGCGTCGACGGGGCAATCAGATTCTGCTTCCCCGCCTCCTCGCGAAGCAGATCGACAAACGTCGCAAGCCGCGTTTCACGTGAAACACCGTAGCGCTCGCGGACCCAGTCGCGCGCTTCATCCTCCGTCATGCGGCCCTCCGAACGTGCAGCATGATCGCCGTGAGCGCTGCCGGGGTAATTCCCCGCACCCGGCCGGCATCGCCGATTGTCGCTGGTCGCGCGAGCGTGAGGCGTTCGATCATCTCGTTCGAAAGTCCGGGGATGGCTGCATAGTCAAGCGTATCGGCAATCGCGGTTCCGTCCGATCGTGCTATCGTCTCCTGCTCGGCCGCCTGGCGTTCGAGATAGGGGGCATAGCGCGCATCCTCGATTAGCTCAGCGAGCAAGCTCGGCTCGGCATCGCCCACATCGACACCGAGATGCGCGATCCCGACACCGGAGAAACGGAGCCACTCGAACGCGCTGCGGCGCGCACCGTCCTGCGATACCGGAGCACCGGCCCGGCCTAGCGCATGCGCGGTGCGCGGCTCTGAAAAGCGTACGTCCAGCACCGCGCGACGTTCGCGGCGCCGATCCTGGTGCGCGCGGCGAACCGCACCGACGCATCCGGTCGCTTCCCCGATCGCCCCAAGCCGGGTCTCGGCATTGTCAGCGCGCAGGCGCAGACGATGCTCGGCACGGGCTGTAAGCATACGATAGGGTTCGGTCACACCCTGCAACGTGAGATCATCGATCATCACGCCGATATAGCTGAGTTCGCGCGGCAGGATCATCGGCGCGCGACCCAGCGCCAGCGCCGCGGCATTGACCCCGGCGACCAGTCCCTGCGCTGCAGCCTCCTCATATCCCGTCGTCCCGTTGATCTGCCCGGCACAGAACAGGCCCGGCACATCGCGACTTTCCAGCGATGCCTCCAGCGCGCGCGGATCGACATGGTCATACTCCACGGCGTAGCCCGGCGTGACGATCGTCGCGTCCGCAAGACCCGGTATCGAAGCGATCATCGCAGCCTGCACATCGGTCGGCAGAGAGGTCGATAGGCCGTTGGGATAGACGAGATGGGTATCCAGCCCTTCCGGTTCGAGGAAGATCTGATGCCCGTCGCGATCTCCGAAGCGGAAGATCTTGTCCTCGATCGACGGGCAATAGCGCGGCCCGCCTGCTTCGATCGCCCCGCTGAACAACGGTGAGCGGTCGAGCCCGCCGCGGATTATATCGTGCGTCTGCTGTGTCGTCCGCGTGATGGCGCAGGCCAGCTGCGGTAGCCGCGGCGTATCGGTGAGCGGCGACATGCGCCAGAGTTCGGTATCCGAAGGCTGTTCTTCGAGCGCAGCCCAGTCGATCGTACGGCCGTCCAGACGTGGTGGAGTTCCCGTCTTCAACCGGGTGATCGGCAATGCCAGCTCACGCAGCTGGATACCCAATGCGGTCGCCGCACGCTCACCGACGCGCCCTCCGGTCTCACGCTCTTCCCCCCGGAAAATACGCCCGCCCAGAAAGGTACCGCTGGCAATAACGACCGCGGAGCAATGCAGCGTCTCGCCATTGGCGAGCTGCACACCCGTCACACGCCCCTGCTCAACCAGAAGCCCCACCGCCTCACCCTTGATGATGTCAAGGCCGGCTTGAGCAGCCAGCATCGTCTGGATCGCGGCGGCATAAAGCTTGCGGTCAGCCTGAACCCGAGGGCCCTGCACCGCCGGGCCCTTGGATCGATTGAGCAGACGATAATGGATTGCGGCCTGGTCCGCGGCGCGCCCAATCAGCCCGTCGAGCGCATCGACCTCGCGTACCAGATGGCCTTTTCCCAGCCCGCCGATCGCAGGGTTGCATGACATCGCGCCGAGCGTCGCCGGGTCAAAAGTGACGAGCGCGGTCCGTCCGCCGCAGCGTGCAGCCGCAGCCGCCGCTTCGGTGCCGGCGTGTCCGCCGCCGATCACGATCACATCCCATGTCCGCATGGCGCTCGAAATAGCGCCGCCGGGCGCTCCGGTCAAAAGCGTTCCACGTGGAACATCTACTTACCGATGCAGAAGCGCCCGAACAGCGTGTCGAGCATTGCCTCGACATCGGCGGCTCCGGTGATCCGGTCGAACGCGCGCAACGCATGCCGCAGATCCTCCGCGATCAGCAACGGATCACTCCCCTCGCCCGCACGCCGCAACGCCGCCGCCGCAAGTGCGGCCAAATCGCGTTGCCGGCGATTGAGCGGGATCGCGTCATTTGCGGGCAGCATCGCCCGCGCCACCTCCGCGATCTGGCCCCATAGCTGTGCGACCCCCTCACCCGTGCGTGCGGAAACGGCCAGTCGCTCGCCATTGGCGGCCTTGCGTCCCACGACGTCGGCGCGCGGATGGATCAGGATATGGGGAACCGTCGACGCCGGTGGCTGCGCTTCATCAAGCCACAGGACCAGATCCGCCTGCTCAAGCGCCTCTTGCGCGCGGGCAATGCCGATCTCCTCGACCATGTCCGACGGCGCATCGTGCAGACCCGCGGTGTCGGTGAGCAGATAGGCTAGTCCATCGCGCATCACCGGCGCCTCGATCCGGTCACGCGTCGTCCCTGCCAGCGGTGAGACGATCGCAGCCTCGCGCTCCGCCAGTGCATTGAGCAGGGTCGACTTGCCCGCATTGGGCGGACCGGCGAGCACGACGCGAATACCGTCGCGCAACCGCTCGACCCCGGGTTGGGCAAGGACCGTCTCGATCTCGCTCGCCAATGCGCCCGCGCCGTCGCCAATCCGGTCGAGCGTTCCCGCTTCCGCTGCGACATCATCCTCATCGGCATGATCGAGCATCGCTTCGACGACGGCAGAGAAGTGCAGCGTACGCGACGCCCATCCCTCGATCCGCTGGCGGATGCCGCCTTCCGCCGCGCGCATCGCCGCGCGCCGCTGCGCTTCGGTTTCCGCAGCAAGCAGATCGGCAAGCCCTTCCGCCTCGGTCAGGTCGATCCGGCCATTGGCCAGCGCGCGCCGCGTAAACTCCCCGGCTTCAGCGGGACGCAATCCCGGCATTGCCGCCAGTGCCGCCTCTACCGCCCGCACGACAGCCCGCCCGCCGTGAAGATGAAGCTCGGCCAGATCCTCGCCTGTCGCGGTTGTCGGGCCGGGAAAGATCAGGACCAGCGCCCGATCAAGATGCGTTGCGTCGGTAGACAATGTTCGCAACGTTGCGCGCCGCGGCGGCGGCAGCTTGCCCGCCAACGCCTCGACCGACGCGAAAGCTTGTGGCCCCGAAATACGGATCACACCGATTGCTGCAGGCGGCTGTCCGCTCGAGAGCGCAAAGATCGTGTCGGTCACTCGCCGCCGCTGCGCTTGCCCATATCGAACATACCCCGCCAGAAATTCATTCCGGCCTCACCCATCGGGGTCCAGCTCTTCATCATCGTCTCGATCATCTCCGGGTTCACCATGCCCTTGTCCATCGAATCGAGCAGCATCTTGATGTAGTGATCATGCACTGGCGTGAAATCGGGCAATCCCATCGTGCGACGGGCTTCCTCAGGCGTGCAATCGATCTCGACATTGATCTTCATAGGCTCTTCTCCGCTTGAGCCGGACGCTCGCCCTGCCCTACGCTAGACCCATGTATGCGCGCGACCATGCCCTGATCGCAACGCCCATCGGCCCGATCCGCGTCGAAGGCGATGCCGAGGTGCTGACCCGCATCGAGATCGGCGTGGAAGGGGCCTATCGGCGGGGAGAATCCGCCGTCGTAAGCAACGCCGCCGATCAGCTCGAATCTTATTTTTCAGGCGATCTCAAAGTGTTCTGCCTACCCCTTCCACCCGCTGTATCGCCGCGCGGACAGGTGCTGCGCGCAGGCCTGATCACTGTCCACTATGGTGAAACCGCCAGCTATGGCGAACTTGCGCGGCGGCTTGAGTCCGGGCCACGCGCGATCGGACAGCTCTGCGCACGCAATCCCTTCCCGATTGTCGTTCCCTGCCATCGCGTAGTTGGGGCAGGAGGAATGCTGGGTTCCTATTCGTCGGGCGATGGCCCCGCGACCAAGCAATGGCTGCTCGATCATGAGCAGCGCCACCTTTGACGGAGATATGCATGGCAACGACCACGATCCACAGCCTCGACGGCACCGGCGACTTTGCCGCCTATCGCGCCGATCCTGAAGGCGCACCGCGCGGCGCGATTGTCGTGATCCAGGAAGTGTTCGGGGTGAATGAAGGCATCCGCCGCAAATGCGACCATTGGGCATCGAAGGGATATGTCACCTTCGCCCCCGACCTGTTCTGGCGAATTGATCCTGGCATCGAACTCGACCCCGACGTGCCCGACCAGTTCCAGCATGGGCTCGATCTGTTCGGCAAGTTCGATCAGGACAAGGGCATCGAGGATATCGAAGCGACGATCCGCGCCGCCCGCGCTGCCACCGGCACCAAGGTGGGCGTTACCGGCTACTGCCTGGGCGGCCGCCTTGCCTATATGACCGCCGCACGTACCGATAGCGACGCCAGCGTCGGTTATTATGCCGTGGGAATCGACGGACTGCTGGGCGAGAAGCATGCGATCGCCAGGCCGCTACTGCTCCACATCGCCGGCAATGACGGTTTTGTCCCGCCCGAGGTTCAGGCAAAGATGCACGAAGGGCTCGACGATCACCCTCGCGTGACACTGCACGACTATCCTGGCGAGGATCACGGCTTCGCGACCGAGATGGGCAATCGCCGCTCGGAGGCCGCCGCTCAGCTCGCGGACAGCCGTACCGAAGCGTTCTTTGCCGAGCATATCGGCTGATACGAAAAGGGCGGCGCCCGCGATGGACGCCGCCCGTTTTCGTTCCGGATCAACAGCTTACTGGAACAGCTGCAGGATCCCGATGTCCTTGTCGACGATCCCGGAATAGACCATCGACCCGGCGACCCACAGGATCACCAACAGGCCGATCCATGCGATCCAGCGATAGCGCTCGATATATTTGGCGATGATGTTCGCCGCGACACCCATCAGCGCAACCGCGATGACCAGACCGACCATCAGGATACCGGGGTGGTCACGCGCCGCACCTGCAACCGCCAGCACGTTGTCGAGACTCATCGAGACATCTGCGACCGCGACCGCCCATGCTGCGCCGGCGAAGCTCTTGGCCGGCTTGAGGCCCGAATGCTCGTCGCCCTCGATCTCGGGCGATCCCGGGTTATGACCGCCGACAACGATCTCGCGGTACATCTTCCAGGCTACCCACAGCAGCAGCACACCGCCCGCGAAGACGAGGCCGATCACCGCCATCAACTGGGTCACCACCAGCGCAAAGCCGATGCGGAGCACCAATGCGGCGACAATACCGATCAGGATCACCTTCTTGCGCTGGTCCGCGGGCAACCCCGCCGCGAGCGCGCCGATGACGATCGCGTTGTCGCCCGCCAGGACGATGTCGATCAGGATCACCTTCGCGAAGGCCGACCATGCCGACAGGCTGCCCGAGAACAACCCGGCAAAGTCGTTGACGATATGCCCCCAAAGCTCCGTCATGGATTCCCCTCTTCAGCTATCGCTTCAGCGCGCAAGACCAACGCGCGTGACCTCTATGCGTTCAATGTTCGCCGTCGGTCGGGCTCCATAGCCCGCCGGCCGAAACGGCGCAGGCCCGACCTGGCCATTCCAGGTCAGGCCCAGCCCGGTTACTGATTCATCGAGTCGAAGAAGTCCTCGTTCGTCTTCGAATCCTTCATCTTGTCGAGCAGGAACTCCATCGCGTCGATGGTGCCCATCTGCATGAGGATGCGACGCAGCACCCACATCTTGCTGAGCTTGCCCTTGTCGACCAGCAGCTCTTCCTTGCGCGTACCGGACTTGCCGACATCGAGCGCCGGGAAGACGCGCTTGTCGGCGACCTTGCGGTCGAGCACGATTTCGGAGTTACCGGTGCCCTTGAACTCTTCGAAGATGACTTCGTCCATGCGGCTGCCGGTGTCGATCAGCGCGGTGGCGATGATCGAGAGTGAGCCACCCTCCTCGATGTTGCGCGCGGCGCCGAAGAAGCGCTTCGGACGCTGCAGGGCGTTGGCATCGACGCCGCCCGTCAGCACCTTGCCCGAGCTCGGAACGACGGTGTTGTAGGCGCGGCCGAGGCGGGTGATCGAATCGAGCAGGATGACGACATCCTTCTTGTGCTCGACCAGACGCTTGGCCTTCTCGATCACCATCTCGGCGACCGCAACGTGGCGCGTGGCGGGTTCGTCGAAGGTCGAGGAGACGACCTCACCCTTCACGCTACGCTGCATGTCGGTGACTTCCTCGGGCCGCTCGTCGATGAGCAGGACGAGCAGGAACACCTCGGGATGATTGTCGGTAATCGCCTTGGCGATGTTCTGGAGCATCACCGTCTTGCCGACGCGCGGCGGTGCGACGATCAGCGTGCGCTGGCCCTTGCCCTGTGGCGAGATGATGTCGATCACGCGCGCCGACTTGTCCTTGACGGTCGGGTCGGCGGGATCGAGCGTCAGCTTGCTCTCGGGATAGAGCGGCGTCAGGTTGTCGAAATTGACGCGATGGCGGACTGCGTCGGGATCGTCGAAATTGACGCTGACCAGCTTGGTCAGGGCGAAATAGCGCTCGCCATCCTTGGGTGCGCGGATCTCGCCTTCGACCGTATCGCCGGTGCGCAGGCCGAACTTGCGGACCTGGTTGGGCGAGACATAGATATCGTCGGGACCGGCGAGGTAATTCGCCTGGGGTGAGCGCAGGAAGCCGAAGCCATCCTGAAGCACTTCGATCGTGCCCTCGCCCATGATCTGCTCGCCATTCTCGGCCTGGGCCTTGAGGATCGCGAACATCAGATCCTGCTTGCGGAGCGTCGAGGCGCTTTCGACGCCGAGCTCCTCGGCCATCGTCACCAGCTCGGCGGGGGGAGTTTTCTTGAGGTCTTTAAGGTGCATTTGGGGGAGTCCGTGTGGCGATCGCTGGGAGGGTTTCCGGGCGTTGAGACGCTGCGATGGCTTGAGGAAAAAGGAAGGATGCCGCAGCCGCCGGGGGTGACGCGACAGTTGCGCGATTAGGTTCGGGCCGGATTCAAGTCAAGCCGCGACGTCACCCGATCAGAACGGGCGCACCACCGCGAGAATGACGATCAGCGCGACGAAGATTGCCGGAATTTCGTTGATCATCCGCAACTGGCGGGATGTGAGGCTTCCCTGTCCCGCGGCAAGCCGCTTCGAATAGCTCACCGCCCAGCCGTGATAGCCGGAGAGCAGCACCACGAGCAGCAGCTTGGCATGGAGCCAGCCAAGGCCCGCACCGCCCTCGAACAGGCCGAGATTGGCGGCGAGCGCGATGCCGAGAATCCACACTATGGCCATCGACGGCGTCAGGATGACACGGCGCAGCTTGGCTTCGCGATCCGCCCAGGCCTTGGCCTGAACCGCATCGCCCAGCGCTTCCTGATGATGGACGAGATAGCGTGGCAGGATGAACAGCCCCGCCATCCAGAAGATCACGAAGATGATGTGCGCGGCTTTGACCCAGAGATAGGCAGCGCCGAGAAATCCGCTCACTTTGAAGCCCCCCGCACGATGTCGATCAGCTGCTCGACATGGACGATCGGCGTATCCTGCTGGATACCGTGCCCGAGATTGAAGATATGGGGTCGATCCGACAGCGCATCAAGCACGCGCCGCGCCGCCGCCTCCAGCTCTGCTCCGCCGGCGATCAGCGCCAGCGGATCGAGATTGCCCTGCACCGGTAGCCCGGTGGGCAGTTCGCGATGCGCCCAGACGGGATCGACCGTCTCGTCCAGCCCGATCGCATCCACACCGGTTTCGCGGGCATAGGCGGCGAGCTTGCCGCCCGCCCCCTTGGGGAAACCGATGATCTTTACCTGCGGGCACCGCGCACGCAGCCCCGCGACGATCGCGGCATTGGGTGCGATCACCCAGCGTTCGAATTGCGCCGGCGACAGCGATCCGGCCCAGCTGTCGAACAGCTGCACGGCCTCGACACCCGCTTCGACCTGCTTCGCCAGATAGTCGATCGACATGGCGACGATCGCATCGATGATCGCGCCGAACGCGACCGGATCGGCATAGGCCATGCGCCGCGTCTCGCTCTGGTCGCGGCTGCCCTGGCCGGCGACCATATAGGTCGCATTGGTCCAGGGGCTCCCTGCAAAGCCCAGGAAGGCGGTTTCAGCGGGAAGTGCGGCCGCGACCCGGCGAACGGTCCCGTACACCGGATTCAGCCGCTCAGGGGCCGCAGTGAGGCTTTCCAGCGCATGATCGACCAGCCTGGGTGCGAGCCGCGGTCCTTCGCCTGCTTCGAACCACAGATCCTGTCCCAGCGCGTGCGGCACGACGAGGATGTCGGAAAACAGGATCGCGCCATCGAAACCGAAGCGCCGGATCGGTTGAAGCGTGACCTCGGCCGCCGCTTCGCTGTCGTTGACCAGCTCAAGGAATCCGCCCTTCTCAGCCCGCAGCGCGCGATATTCGGGAAGATACCGGCCGGCCTGACGCATGAGCCACATCGGCGGGGCATCGACGCGCTCCCCGGAAAGCACATTGAGGAGGGGCTTGGAGGGCTTGGGGTTCGAATTCACAGGACTGCTCATTCCATCTTCTAAAAGAAGAAAAGATTCAAAGAAGGATGTTGTTGTTTGTTGGTGCGTGGATGCCGGGGCTTAGGCGTTTGTGCCGATTCTGCCAACAGATTGACGGCTGAATCGCCCGCGATTCGCTGCAGAGTCGCGTTGCCCGTCCACATCATCCACAGGCTGTGAGCATATCCGCAGGCATGTGGAACGCGTTGTGGATGAATTGGCCGGATCGTGGACCGATCGGGCCGCTTGGCGTGCCCTCGCGGTTGCGCTAGCGATTTTCCCCATGTTTTCCACAGATCCGTCCAGCTGATGCGTCTGCACCTTCATTTGCTCTCCGATTCCACCGGCGAGACGCTGGAGAATATCGCCAAGGCGGCGCTGGCGCAGTTCGACGATGTCGAGGTGCTCCGCCATTTCTGGCCGATGGTGCGCAGCGAGACTCATCTCGAGCGCATCCTTGGCGAAATCGCGCAGAATCCCGGCCTGGTGATCTTCACCCTGGTGAATCCGGAGATCCGCAGAACGCTGGAGACACGGTGCCGTGCGATCGGTCTGCCCGCGGTGGCGCCGCTCGATCCGGTCAACCATGCCTTGTCGAGCATGTTGGGGCAGGAGATGAAGGCGCGCCCGGGGCGGCAGCACACGCTCGACGCCGCCTATTTCGCGCGGGTCGATGCGATCCAGTTCACCATCGCCCATGACGATGGCGTCAATTGGGAGAATTGGGAGGAGGCCGACATCGTCTTGGCCGGCGTCTCGCGCACCTCGAAGACGCCGACTTCCATCTATCTCGCCAATCGCGGGTTCAAGGTGGCGAATATCCCGATCGTGCCCGAATCCCCGCCGCCGACCACGTTGTTCGGCCTTCGCCATCCCATGGTGGTCGGTCTCACCACCAGCCCCGAACGGCTGATCCAGGTGCGCCGCAACCGGCTGCTCTCGCTCAACCAGCAGAACGAGACTTCCTATGTCGAGCATGAGGCGGTTCAGCGCGAGGTCGCCTATGCCCGGCGCATGTTCGCCGACAATGGCTGGCCGGTGATCGACGTCACCCGCCGCTCGATCGAAGAGTCCGCCGCGGCGATCATCACCTTGTGCAACGAGCGCGAAGCCGGGTCGGGGACCCGCGCAGAATGATCGTGCTCGCTTCCACCAGCGCATCGCGCCGCGCGATGCTCACCGCCGCCGGCGTCCCCCATGAAGCGCTCGCGGCGCATGTCGACGAAGATGCGGCCAAGGCGGGCCTTGCCGGAGTCGCGCCGCGCGACTTGGCCGACGCGCTCGCCGAACTCAAGGCACTCAAGGTCAGCCAGCGCGTACCGGGCACCTTGGTGCTCGGCTGCGACTCGGTCGTGGCGATCGAGGACGGCACCTTGCTCGACAAGCCGATCGACCGCGCCGATGCCGAAAGGCACCTCAAATTGCTCTCGGGCAAACGCCATGATCTCTACAGCGCTGCGGTGATCGCCGAGAATGGCCGCCCGGTCTGGCGCCATGTCGATCGCGCGCGGCTGCTGGTGCGGCCGCTCTCCGACGCGTTCATCGCCGAGTATCTCGACATCGAATGGCCGGCGATCTCGGGCTGTGTCGGCTGTTACCGGGTCGAGGGCCCCGGGGTACAGCTCTTCTCCCGGATGGAGGGGAGCCACTACACGATCCTGGGCATGCCGTTGCTCAATATCCTTGATTATCTGCGCACGAGAGGCGTGTTGACGTCATGACGACCACCCCGTTTGCCGAAGTGATCGGCGATCCGATCGCCCAGTCCAAATCGCCGCTGATCCACGGTTTCTGGCTCGACAAGCTCGGTCTGGCTGCCACGTACGGCAAGACTCATGTCACCGCCGAGGGGCTGGCCGATTTCTTCACCTCGCGTCGCGACGATCCGAACTGGCGCGGCTGCAACATCACCGCGCCGCACAAGATCGCCTCGCTCGATCACGTCCCCGATCCCGGCGGCGTGCGCGACACGATTGGGGCGATCAACACCGTCTTTCGCAGCGCCGACGGCACGCTGATCGGCACCAACACCGATGCCGCCGGATTCTACGCCCCGCTCGCCGAGTTCGACCTGGAGGGGGCACCGGTCGCGGTGGTCGGTGCGGGCGGGGCGGCGCGCGCGATCCTGTTTGCGCTGGCACGAGCCGGGGTCGGGCATGTGACGATCCTCAACCGCTCCCCGCTGAAGGCGATGGGGCTGCTCGCGACCTTCGGGTTGAAGGGTGACGTCGTGGCGTTGAATGCGCCGATCCCGCCGGTGGCGCTGCTGGTCAATGCCAGTTCGCTGGGGATGACCGGGCAGCCGCCGCTCGACCTCGACCTTGGCAGCCTGCCTGACGACGCCGTGGTCTATGACGCGGTCTATGCGCCGCTTGAGACCGGGCTGCTCGCTGCGGCGCGCGCACGCGATCTGGAGACGGTCGATGGGCTGGAGATGCTGATCGGTCAGGCCGCGCTCGCCTTCGAACTGTTCTTCGGCAAGGCGCCGCCGCGCGAGCATGACGTCGAATTGCGGGCCTTGTTGACCGCCTGATGCTGGTCCTTGGCCTCACCGGATCGATCGGCATGGGCAAGTCCACGGTCGCGGCGATGTTCGCGGATGAAGGCGTGCCGGTGTTCGATGCCGATGCAGAGGTCCACCGGCTCCAGGGAGCTGGCGGCCGGCTGCTTCCGGCGATCGAGGCGGTCTTTCCGGGCACGACCGGGGACTCGGGGGTGGATCGTCCGCTGCTGGGCAGGGCGGTGTTCGGCAATGCGGATGCGCTCAGGCGACTGGAAGCGATCGTCCATCCCGCTGTTGCTGAGGAGCGCGCCGCCTTTCTCGAATCGAATCGCGACCGGCCCTTGGTCGTGCTCGACATCCCCCTGCTGTTCGAGGCGGGCGGCTGGCGCCAGGTCGATCGGATCGCCGTGGTTTCGGCGCCGGCCGAGGTGCAGCGGGCACGCGTCCTTGCCCGTCCCGGCATGACCGTCGAACGCTTCGAGTCGATCCTCGCCAAGCAGATGCCCGATGCGGAAAAGCGCGAACGCGCCGATTTCGTGATTCCGACCGGCGGTTCGCTGGAGGAGACGCGCACCGCGGTTCGTGCGGTGATCGCTTGCTTAGCGGGCGCGGAAGGCCGATAATCGACTCATGCGGGAAATCGTGTTCGATACCGAAACCACCGGCCTCAGCTTCAGCGCAGGGCACCGGCTGGTGGAGATCGGCTGTGTCGAGCTGGTCAACCGCGTGCCGACCGGCCGTAGCTTCCACCGCTACCTCAACCCCGATCGCGACATGCCGGTCGAGGCGTTCGCGGTGCACGGCCTGTCCGAGGCGTTCCTGGCCGACAAGCCGCGCTTTCCCGAGATCTGCGACGAGCTGATCGAGTTTCTGGGCGATTGCCCGCTGATCGCGCACAACGCGATGTTCGACTTCGGCTTCATCAATGGCGAGTTGAAATCGTGCGGCCGCCCGCTGCTGCCGGTCGAACGTATCGTCGATACGCTCACCATGGCGCGCGCCAAGCATCCCGGCGCCAAGCACACGCTGGATGCGCTGTGCGTCCGCTATGGCATCGATCTTTCCGCGCGCGAGCTGCACGGCGCGCTGCTCGACGCACAGCTGCTGGCGCAGGTGTTCATCGAGCTGACCGGCGGACGGCAGATCACGCTGGGCCTCGCGGTCGAGGCCGCGGCGGCGAGCGAGCGGGTGGAGGCCGCCGCGGTGAAGAGCAATGCACGCCCGGCACGGGTATTTGTGCCGAGCGACGAAGAACTGGCCCGCCATTCGGCGTTTTTGGCCGGGTTCGAGGAGCCGCTTTGGGGCAATCCGGCGTCCGGTTGACGGGCACCGGGTGCGTTCCTAGTTGCACCTCATATTGACGGAGGAAGATATGGATATCCGGGTTTCGGGTCATCGGGTCGATACGGGCAACGCCATCCGGCAGCACGTGGAAGACCGGCTCCAGGGTATCGCCGACAAATATTTCTCCCGCGCAATTTCGGCTCAGGTGACCTTCGGCAAGGGGCCGCACGACTACGGCTTCACCTGTGACATCGTGGCGCATGTGATGCAGGGGCTGGTGCTCAAGGGTTCGCACGCCGCGCAGGAGGCGCATCTTGCGTTCGATGGTGCCGCCGACAAGATCGAGAAGCAGCTGCGCCGCTACACGCGCCGGCTCAAGGACCGCAACAACGGCCATGCCCAGGCGGCGCTCGATGCGGCCTTCGACGCTGGCTACACCGTCTTCCAGATCGACGAGGAAGAGGAGGATGTGGTCGACGCCCCGCCGGTGATCGCCGAGACTCGGGTCGATGTGCCCGATGCCAGCGTGTCGGACGCGGTGATGATGCTCGATCTGCGCAACACCAACGCGCTGCTGTTCAAGAATAGCGGCACCGGCAATTACAACATGGTCTATCGCCGCGCGGACGGAACGATCGGCTGGGTCGAACCCAATCGGGCTGCCTGACCACCGTACGATGAACGATCTTGGCGATCTTTTAAAACCCGAAGCCGTGCGCTCGGGAACCCCGGCGGGCAGCAAGAAGAAGCTCTTCGCGCTGCTCGGCGAGGCTGCGGCTACGGCCTATGGTCTCGACGCTGCGGAGGTGACCGAGCGGCTTGCTGCCCGCGAGAAGCTCGGTTCCACCGGATTCGGTGGGAGCATCGCAATCCCGCACGGCAAGATTGCGGGGCTTCCCGCCGTGTGCGGGCTGTTCGTACGGCTCGACAAGCCGCTCGACTTTGCATCGGTCGACGATCTGCCGGTCGATCTTGTGTTTGCCTTGCTTTCCCCGCCCGATGCCGGAGCGGAGCATCTGAAGGCGCTCGCGCGCGTGTCGCGCCGGCTGCGCGACCGCGCCTTCACCGCCAAGCTGCGCGGTGCAGGATCGGCCGATGCGCTCTATGCGCTGCTTGCGGGGACAGAATCGCGTGACGCCGCCGCCTGAACCGGTGGGAGCGCAAGCGCATTACCGTGCGCTTGAATCGCTCTACGCCGCTGCCCCGATCAACCGGTTCTTCGACTCGCGGCTCGAAATTCCGGCAAGCGGGCAGGCGCGGATCCACTTCACGATCGACGAGCGCCATTTTCACGCCGGCGGTGCGGCGCACGGTACCAGCTATTTCAAGATGCTGGACGATGCCGCCTTCTACGCCTGCAACAGTCTGGTCACCGATCGCTTCCTGCTCACCACCGCGTTCAACCTGCTCTTCACCCGCCCGCTCGGGCCGGGACCGGTGATCGCGGAAGGGCGTTGGGTCAGCGGGCAGCGCCGCGTGTTCGTGGCCGAGGCACGGCTGATCGATGCCGATGGCGAGGAAGCGGCGCGCGGCACCGGCACCTTCATGAAATCGCGGATCCCGCTCGCCGGTCTCCCCGGTTATCGCCCCTGATGGCGCGGCTTGCCGCCGGCCTGCTCGTCAATGCGCTGGTCCGGCGGGTCAACGCCGCCGGCGGCAGTGCGATGGTGTTGGCCAAGGGGGATGCGGAAGCGGGCGCGATCCTGGTGTTGACGCTGGAGCGGGGTGGGAATCCGGGCTTTTTCGAACGCGGAATCGGGCCTGATGGAAACCCGGCGCTGGTGCGCTCGGGGCCCGCCGAATTTACCGAAGCGAGCGCTGTTTCGGACTATTGGCAGCGCCGCCGGAGCCGTGATTCCGATCTGTGGGTCGTCGAACTGGATATCGCGGGGGCGGAACGGTTCGCCGCTGAAACGCTCGCAATTGGTTGACACACCGTAACCATCGGGCCAGAGGCTCGCGCACGTTTAAGTAGCGTTGTGCCGTCGGGGTGTGAGACCGCCGGTTACGCAGTCGGGGGGAATGCCCGACCGGTCCTTTGTTCAAGAGCAAAGATACGGACCGGATCGCGCGCCAACCGCATAGTATCGAAGTTGAATGTCCTTTTCCGCTCGCGCCGCGATTATCGCGGCTGTGACACTTGCCTTTGCCGCGGGCATTGGCGCGACCGCTCCGGGCGTGGCCCGGCAAGCCGAAACCGCGCTGCCCGCCAGCAATAACACCCCGGAACCGCAACAGGTTCCGACGATGGCCGAAGCGCTTGCCGATCTCGAGGCGCCGGCCGTTGCCACCAAGACGGTGGTCCAGACTTCCGCGGACGCGAATGACGCTGACGACAGCGACTATACGTCGCTCGCCGCCGCGGTTGCCGCGCAGCCGCTCGCCGTCGATGACGAAGAGCTCAACTGCCTTGCCATCGGCGTCTATTATGAATCGAAGGGCGAGCCGCTCGAAGGCCAGCTCGCGGTCGCCGAAGTGATCCTCAACCGCAGTGAATCGGGCCGCTTCCCGCGTACCGTATGCGGCGTGCTCAAGCAGCGCGGTCAGTTCTCCTTCGTCCGCGGCGGTCAGCTGCCGCAGCCGTCGGAAGGCTCGCGGGCCTGGAAGACTGCGCTTGCGGTCGCCAAGGTCGCACGGGACGACATGTGGGACAGCCGCGTGTCCGACGCACTCTACTTCCATGCCCGCTACGTCTCGCCCGGCTGGCGCCGCGCGCGCGTGGGCAGTGTCGGCAACCACGTCTTCTACCGCTGAACCTTCCGTTCGTTCGACAAATGTTCTAGGCATCGGGGATGGCTTCCACCCTCCCCGATGCCGAGTCGATTCCGGAACTGGCGACCCCCGCCGCTGCCCAGCTTACTGCCGAAGTCACGCGCGGCGTTTGCCGGATGTTGCTGCGCCATGATTGCGTGGCGATGGCCGAAGTGCCCCTGGGTGACGGGCGCCGCGCCGACTTGATGGCACTGACTGCGCGGGGCGAAGTGGTGATCGTCGAGGTCAAGGTGTCGCGCGCCGACCTGGTCGGCGACGGCAAGTGGAGCGACTATCTGGCGCATTGCGACCGCTTCTTCTGGGCGGTGCCCGCTGGCTTCGACGTGACCCCGCTCGAGACACCGGGTTTCCTGCCTGAGCGGTGCGGGGTGATCGTCGCCGACCGCTATGACGCCGCGATCCTGCGCGAGGCGAAGACGGTGCCGCTCGCCAGTGCGACGCGGCGCAAATGCACCCTCGCCTTTGCCCGCCGCGCGGCGCGCCGGGTGATCACGCTGACCGATCCCGACGCCGAGGGAATCGGCCGGAGCGGCTAGGTCTAGAAGCTCGGTCCCGAAACCGCACGCTTCTGCAGCGCGGGTGCATCCTTGAGCAGTTGCGCGATGATCGGCGAACGCGTGTCGCGCGCCGCATAGTCGCGCGCATTCATCCCCGCGAGCCGGTCGCGCTGATCGGGGTCGGCCTTGGCATCGAGCAGGGTGCGAACCATGTCGCCATCACGGCGCTGCACCGCACGGATGAGCGGGCTCTCACCGCCATTATTGCCAAGGTTGACGTTCGCGCGCTTGGACAGCAGCAGCGTCACGCCCTCGGGCCAGGCTGCCTCGACTGCCAGCATCAGAGCGGTGTTGCCGCTGCCGTCCTGCAGATTGACGTTACCGCCGCGCGCGAGGATGAAGGTCAAATAGGTGCGGTCGCGGCGCTTGGTGACGATATGGATCGCCGCTTCACCCTTGTTGTCGCGCGCGTTCACGATCGTCTGACCCGGCTCGTTGAGCATCTCGGTCACCTTGTTGCCGTCCTGGTCGCGCACGGCCTTCAGGAAATTATAGCTGTCGGTGAATTGCTGAGCGGCCACCGGAAGTGCCAGCGCGAGCAGCGCCGCAGCGAAAACGGGCCGGGCGGGACGAAAAGTCATGATCGAACGATGCCCCTGATGACTGGGAAACCTTGCAACCCGCCCCGTATCAGATCATTGCGGGCGGCGCCATGAACAGGTTGCTGATCCCCGCTTTCGCCCTCGCTTTTGCTCTCACCGGTTGCGGCGGGGGCACAGATGCGAAGAAATCCCTTGCCGATGCGCCGCTTGCCGGTGCCTCGATCGGTGGGCCGTTCACGCTGGTGGATGGCGACGGCAAGACGGTGAAGGATACCGACTTCGCCGGCAAATACCGGATCATGTACTTCGGCTACACCTTCTGCCCCGATGTGTGCCCGGTCGATGTCCAGAATATCGGCGGCGCGATGAAGCTGCTCGACCAGAGCAACCCCAAGCTTTCGGAACAGATCGTCCCGATCTTCGTCACCATCGATCCGGCGCGCGATACGCCCAAGGTGGTCAAGGAATTCACCTCGGCCTTCTATCCGCGCATGGTCGGCCTCACCGGCACGCCGGCCCAGGTCGATGCCGCGGCCAAGGTCTATCGCGTTCCCTATGCCAAGCGCGAGACGCCGAGCGGCTATCTGATGGATCACGGCCGCCAGGCCTATCTGATCGGCCCAAAGGGTGAGCCGATCGCGCTGCTGCCGCAGGATCAGAGCCCGCAGGCGATCGTCGCGGAGATCGAGCGCTGGATCGGGTAACGCCCTTCTGGGAGCAGCCGCTCTCGACCCTCGACCGCGCGCAATGGGAGGCATTGTGCGACGGGTGCGGCAAATGCTGCCTGCACAAGATCGAGGACGAGGACACGGGCGATCTCTATGCGACCAATGTTGCCTGCCGCCTGCTCGATCGCCAGACCGGATTCTGCAGCGATTACAAGCACCGCCGCGCCTATGTCGCCGAATGCGTTCGGCTCACTGCCAACAATGTCGAGGACATCGCCTGGCTCCCGCGCACCTGCGCCTATCGACTGCGCGCAAACGATGAGCCGCTTCCTCACTGGCACTATCTGGTGAGCGGTGACCGCGAAGCGGTGCATGCCGCGGGTGAATCGGTGCGCGGCTGGACGATCTCCGAGGATGTCGCCGGCGATCTCGAGCATCACATGGTCGACAGGCTGTTGTGACCCATCCGATCGAGGTCGTCCGCCATCCGCGTGCGCGGCGGATGAAGCTCTCGGTCGATAACGCCACTGGTCAGGTTCGCCTCACCCTCCCGCCCCGTGCACCGGTGGGGGAAGCGATGCGCTGGGCACAGCAGCAGCATGAATGGATCGCGCGCGCACTGGAGCGCCGTACTGCGCCGGTGCCGTTCGCGCCGGGCGCGACGATCCTCTATCTGGGTGAAGAGATCGGGCTGGGCTGGGACAGCGGCTTTCCGCGCACGCCGGTACTCGACGACGGCCAGTTGATCGCGGGCGGCCCGCGCGACGGCTATGAGCGCCGCATCGAGCGTTGGCTGCGCAAGACCGCGCTCGATACGCTGAGCGCCGAGACTGCCGAATATGCGGCGCTGGCGGACGTCACCGTCGCCCGCGTGGCGATCGGCGATCCGTCAGGCCGTTGGGGCAGCTGCGCGTCATCGGGGGTGATCCGCTACAGCTGGCGACTGATCCTCGCCCCGCCGGCGGTGCGCCGTGCCACCGTCGCGCATGAGGTCGCCCATCGCGTCCATATGAACCACAGTCCCGCATTCCACGCGGTTGTCCGGCAGATCTACGGCAAGGATCCTGCGCGTGAGCGCGCCTGGTTGCGCGCCAACGCGATGCGGCTTCACTCGTTCGGCCGCGATTCCTGAAGCGGACGGCCGGAATCACGTGACGGGTCGCGACTCGTGTCGCGTCCCGAATCACGTGTCGGAGGCCGATCGACGGGTTCGCGGCGCGGCGGCTGGCCATCGCGCTGATTGCGTCCGGTCATCCGATCGAGCCAGTCCTGATCGATCGTGCCCTCGTCCGCGGGCGGTGTGCGGCCACCCTGTGCCGCGTCCGGATTGACCTCCTCACGCGGGATCGGGTTGCCGTCCTCATCGACATAGACGGCGTTGTCGGGTGCGCCATAGACTTCGTCGTCGGGCTCGATCTGCCATTCGGGCAGGGTCACTTCGGTCTCGAACGCCTCGACCGGACGGCCGGCGACGGCGGGGCGCATGAATGCGGCAAAGGCGCGCGCGGGTGCCGCGCCGCCCTGCAGTCCGCCGACGCGCTTGGCGTCATCGCGGCCCATCCACACACCGGTGGTGAGGCCCGACGAGAAGCCGAGGAACCAGCCGTCCTTGTTCGACGTCGTCGTGCCGGTCTTGCCCGCGACCGGGCGGTCGATCTGCGCCGCACGTCCGCTGCCGGTGGCGACTGCGGTCTGCATCAGATCGGTCATCTGCGCCGCGACATAGGGCGCGACCAGCACGCGCGAGGTATCGACCTCATGCTGGTAGATCACCGCGCCATTCGCGGTGACGCGGGTGATCGCATAAGGGGTGACGCCGACGCCCTTGTTTGCGACCGAGGCGAAGGCGCGGGTCATGTCGATCAGCCGCACATTGCTCGTGCCCAGAACCATTGCCGGCTGGGTGTTGACCGGAGTGGTGATGCCGAACCGTCGTGCCATGTCGGCGACGGTGCCGAAGCCGACTTCCTGGCCCAGCTTCGCGGCGACGGTGTTGATCGAATAGGCAAAGGCCGAACGCAGCGACATCGCGCCGGAGAAGCGGCCGGAGTTGTTGCGCGGGCTCCAGCCACCGATCGTCACCGGCTCGTCCACGACCTGATCGTCGGGCTTGTGTCCGGCTTCGAGCGCGGCGAGGTAGACGAACAGCTTGAACGCCGATCCTGGCTGGCGCGTCGCCTGCGTCGCGCGATTGTAGATCGACGAGACATAGTCGCGCCCGCCGACCATCGCGCGCACCGCGCCGTCACGATCAAGGCTGACCAGCGCGCCCTGCGCCCCGGCGGGGGTGTTGGTCTGGATCGCCTGCGTCGCGGCGTTCTGCATCTTGAGGTCGATCGTCGTCCACACGTCGAGCGGGGCTTCGGTCTCGTCGATCAGCACCTCGAGCTGGGGCAAGGCCCAGTCGGTGAAATAGCGGACGCTGTTCTGCTTGGGCGCGGCGGCGAGCTTGACCTCGGCCGGGCGGGCGGCGTCTGCCTGCGCACGGGTGAGCGCGCCGGTCTCGACCATCACGTCGAGCACCACGCTGGCACGGCCGATCGCGGCCTCCGCATCGGCGGTCGGCGAATAGCGCGACGGCGCCTTGACCAGCCCGGCGACGACTGCGGCCTCCGACAGCGTCAGATTGGTCGCGGGATGACCGAAGAAGGTGCGCGATGCGGCATCGATGCCGTACGCCCCACCACCGAAATAGACTTTGTTCAGGTAGAGTTCGAGGATCTGGTCCTTGGTGAACTTGCGCTCCAGCGCGAGCGCCAGCACCATTTCGCGCAGCTTGCGGCCGACATCGTACTTGTTCGACAGGAAGATGGTGCGCGCGACCTGCTGGGTGATGGTCGATGCGCCCTGCAGGCGGCGGTCCGTGCCGCGATGGTCGAACGCGAATTTGGTGATGCGTGCCAGCGCGACCGGGTCGACCCCCCAGTGGGAGCGGAAGCGGCGATCCTCGATCGAGACCATCGCGTCGCGCATCGGCGCGGGGATCTTCGAATATTCGATCCACTCGCCATAGCTCGGCCCCAGGGAAACGATCACGGTGCCGTCGGCGGCATGGACGCGGATCATCTGCCCATTGGGCGAGGATTTGAGTTCCTCGAAGCTCGGCAGATTGGCGCGCGCAGTATAGACCGCGATCGTCAGCGCGATAAGGCCGGCGAACGCGAGCGCGACGCCGCCGATCAGCACCCATTTCAGGATGCGGCGAAACTTGCCGGGGCGGGCGGGGGATTTCTTGGGCATCGGAGGTGGCGCGAACCTACCGGCGAACCGTGCGGCTCACAAGCGGATCAATCGCATGCGATTCAGGCGTCGTCGCCTTCGCCACGCGGGCGGAATTCCAGCGCGACCGAGTTGATGCAGTAACGCAGCCCCGTCGGCGGCGGTCCGTCGGGAAACACATGGCCCTGATGCCCGTCGCAGCGTGCGCAGCGAACTTCGGTGCGGACCATGCCGTGGCTCGCATCGCCATGCTCGCTGACATGATCGGGCGCGACCGGCCGCGTGAAGCTGGGCCAGCCCGATCCCGAATCATATTTGTCGTCGCTGTCGAACAGTTCGAGCTGGCAACCCGAACAGCGATAGACGCCGTCGGCCTTGTTGTCGGTGTAATGGCCCGAAAAGGCGCGTTCTGTCCCGGCCTCGCGCAGCACATGATATTGCGCCGGGGTGAGCCGCTGGCGCCACTCCGATTCGGAAAGATTGAGCTGATCCATGTGCCCGATGTGAGGTGCCGGGCGGCCGCCGTCAATCGGCGGCTTCATCCTTCCACGCCCACCAGAGCTGTGCCGGCGGCACGTTCCACCATTCCATGTCGGCATCGATGCGCGGGAAATGTGGAGTCAGGAAATTGCGGACGTTGGGATTGAACTGATAGACCAGAAACGCGCCGCCCGGCTTCAGCACGCGTTGCGTCGCTTCCGCAATCGTGTCGCCCACGCCTGCCGGCAGGGTCGAGAAGGGCAGGCCCGACAGGACGTAATCGGCATGGTCCGCGCCGTGATCGGCGACGATCTCGTTCACATCGGCGGCCGAACCATGGATCGCCGAGAAACGCGGATCGACGATCGTCTGACGCAGATAGGCGACGAAATCGGGATTGGTATCGATTGCGATATATTTCGCGTCGGGACCCAGCCGGTCGAGGATGTGGCGACAGAAGGTGCCAACGCCGGGGCCGTACTCGACGAACACCTTGGTGTTCTCCCAATCCACGCGCGACAGCATCTTGCGGATCAGTTTGCGTGACGACGGGATGATCGACCCGACCATCACCGGATGCTTGAAGAATCCCTGGAGAAACAGCGCCTGTGGCGAGAGGGGGCGCGAAGGCTTGCGCTTCGCGCGGGCAACCGTGGTCGAACCGTTCATCAACTTCCCTCTGTCGGTGTCACGATGCTGTAGGACAGTTGCCACGCATCTGTCATCAGCTTCATGCGCATCTTAACGCTCTTCGCGCCGCGGTGGTTGCGCATGCCGCCGAAACGTTTCATCGGGAAACCCATGGACTATCCGTGCAACGGTCTGGTCGCCATGGTCTTCGTCTTGCAGTGCACGGGCGACCGTCATGCGCGTCGGGTTCGGCGATTGCGGACTGCGGCAATGAAACGGGGGCAGGCCTGACGCGCGACCGCACCTTCGGGCTCTTGTTCCTGGTGATGTTCACCATCGCCGCCGGCAACACCGCCCTGCAATCGGTGCTGCCAGCGCTCGGCCGTTCGCTCGGTGTCCCCGACAGCGCGGTTGCCGCCGCCTTCTCGGTCTCGGCGATTCTGTGGACGCTGGTTGCGCCCTTCTGGGCCAACCGCTCCGATCGCCACGGCCGGCGCAACATGGTCTTGCTCGGACAGATGGGGTTGACCGCCTCGCTGTTCTTTTGCGGCCTGTTCCTCGCCGCCGGGATCAACGGCTGGATCGCGCCCACCACTGCCTTCATCTTCTTCGTCGGTGCGCGGATGCTCTATGGCGGGTTCGGTTCGGCGGCACCGCCGGCGGTGCAGGCGATCGTCGCCGCGCGCACCAGCCGCGAGGATCGGACCAAGGCGCTCACCCTGCTCGGCTCGGCCTTTGGCCTGGGCACCATCCTCGGCCCGGCGATCGCGCCCTATCTGGTCGTGGGCGATCTGTGGCGCGGCGGGCCGACGATCGGGCTGGCCGGCCCCGCCCTGATCTTCAGCGGGGCGTCGCTGCTGATGGTGTTCACCATTGCGCGCTTCCTCCCGCGCGACGTCGATGCGCCGCTCAGCCACGGCGCGGTGACCAGCTATCCCTCGATCGGCGGGCAGGCGAGCGGGGCGAGCGTCACCGCCGCCACCGAGCCCAAGATCGAGCCGATCGGCTATTTCGATCCGCGTGTGCGGGCCTGGATGATCTGCGGTCTGGTGCTGGGGCATGCCCAGGCGATGGCCGGGCAGGTGATCGGTTTCCTGATCATCGACCGGCTCGGCGTTCCGCCGATCGAGGCGATTCAGGCGACCGGTCTCGTCTTGATGATGGGCGCGGGATCTGCGTTGCTCGCGCAATGGGGGATCATCCCCTTGCTCAACCTCAAGCCGCGCCAGCTAATGCTGATCGGTCTGTCGCTCAGTGCGCTTGGGGCGTTCGCCACGGGCAACGCGACCTCGCTCTACGGGATCGCCACCGGCTATGCGCTCGCCACGCTCGGCTTCGGCTTCTCGCGCCCGGGTTTCACCGCCGGCTCCTCGCTTGCGGTGGGGCAGGCGGCGCAGGGCTCGGTGGCGGGCAAGGTCACCTCGGTCAACGGCGCGGCCTTCATCCTCGGTCCGTCGATCGGCGTGGCGCTCTATGGCGTGTGGCGGCCGCTGCCCTATTTCACCGCGGCCGCCGCACTCGTGCTGCTGATCCTCTACGGATGGTTCAGCCTGCGTCCTTCTTCCGGCCCTGAAGCATCCCCGGAGCGATGAACCCGATCGGGTTCAGCGCCACCGCATCCTGCTTCATCCGTGCCACCAGCTGGGCATATTCCGCCTCCATCTCCGGCGTCACGGTCGCCCGCGAATCGGCCAGCGCCGCCTCGAAATGCGCCATGGTGACGTGCCGGTTGGTGAGCGATTCGCGCAGCGCGGCAAGGCCCGCACGGCGCACCACATCCTCCAGGTCCGCGCCGGTGAACCGCTCGGTCCGTTCGGCGATCGAGGCCAGATCGACATCCTTGGCGAGCGGCATCTTGCCGGTCTGGATCTTGAGGATGCGCTCGCGTCCCGGTGCATCGGGCACGCCGACATAGATCAGCTCGTCGAGCCGGCCCGGTCGCATCAGCGCCGGGTCGATCAGGTTCGGCCGGTTGGTCGCGCCGATCACGACGACCGACTGCAGCTCCTCCAGCCCGTCCATCTCGGCCAGGATGGTGTTGACCACCCGCTCGGTCACCTGCGGCTCGCCAAGGCCCGATCCGCGCGCAGGCACGAGTGAATCGAGTTCGTCGATGAAGATCACGCACGGCGCCACCTGGCGCGCCCGCGCGAACAATCGCGCGATCTGCTGCTCGCTCTCGCCATACCATTTGGACAGCAGGTCGCTCGATTTGGTGGCGATGAAGTTCGCCTCCGCCTCGCGCGCCACCGCCTTGGCCAGCAGCGTCTTGCCGGTGCCGGGCGGACCATAGAGCAGGAAGCCCTTGGCCGGCCGGATGCCCAGCCGCCGGAAGGCGTCGGGATCCTTCATCGGCAGCTCGACGCCTTCCTTCAGGCGCATCTGCGCATCGTCGAGGCCGCCGACATCCTCCCAATGGACGTTGGGCTTCTGGACCATCACCTCGCGCATCGCACTCGGCTGGACGCGTTTCAGCGCCTCGACGAAATCCTCGCGGGTAACGGCGAGCGTCTCCAGCACCTCGGGTGGGACCGTCTTCTCCTCGAGGTTGAGCTTCGGCATGATCCGCCGCACCGCCTCGATCGCGGCCTCGCGCGCCAGTGCGGCAATGTCCGCACCGACAAAGCCGAAGGTGGTGCGCGCCAGCTCGGTCAGGTCGACCTTCTCGCCCAGCGGCATGCCGCGGGTGTGGATGCCCAGAATCTCGCGCCGTCCGCGCTCGTCGGGCACGCCGATCACGATCTCGCGGTCGAAGCGGCCCGGCCGCCGCAGCGCTTCGTCGAGCGCCTCGGGGCGATTGGTCGCGGCGATGATCACGACATTGGCGCGTGCCTCCAGCCCGTCCATCAGCGTCAGCAGCTGCGCGACGAGACGCTTTTCCGCCTCGCCCGTCACCTGGCCGCGCTTGGGCGCGATCGAATCGAGCTCGTCGATGAAGATGATCGCAGGCGAATTGGCGTTCGCCTCCTCGAATACTTCGCGCAGCCGCTTCTCCGATTCGCCATAGGCGCTGCCCATGATCTCGGGCCCGTTGATCAGGAAGAAGCTGGCGTCGCTCTCGTTGGCGACCGCGCGCGCGAGCCGGGTCTTGCCGGTGCCGGGCGGCCCATGGAGCAGCACGCCCTTGGGCGGATCGACGCCCAGTCGCTGGAACAGCTCGGGATAGCGGAGCGGCAGTTCGACCATCTCGCGCAGCTGGTCGATCGTTCCGGCCATGCCGCCGATATCGTCATAGGTGACGTCGGCGCGGCGCAGCTCCTTGGCTTCCTCAAAGTCCGCGCGCAGCTCGACTTCGGTATTCTCGTCGATATGGACGATCCCGCGCGGCGTCGCCGACACCACGGTCAGGCGGATCTCCTGCAGCGCATAAGCGGGCGCGCGCAGATGCTGGAGCACGTTGGGCGGCATGTCCGATACGCGCTGCTGGCCGACGGTCGAAACGGTGTCGCCCTGTGCCAGCGGCCGGCCGATAAAGGTGCGCTTGAGCGCATTGGCCGACCCTTCAAGGCGCAGATCCTTGCGTGCCGGTGCGAACACCACGCGTGTCGCCGGGCGCGATTCGCCGCGGCGAATCTCGACGAAATCGCCCGATCCGACCCCGGCATTGGCACGCTGGAGCCCGTCGATGCGCAGCAGCTCAAGCCCCTCGTCCTCGGGATAGGGAAAGACCGCGCGTGCCGGGGTGACACGCTTGCCGACGATCTCGATCACGTCGCCCTGCTGCAGGCCCAGTTCGGCCATCAATGCGCGCGGAAGATGGGCAAGGCCGCGTCCGCTGTCCTCGGGACGCGAATTGGCGACCTGAAGCTTGCGTGTCGGAGTATCGGTATCGGCCATCGGCTCTCCTTCCCTGCGAACTGCCGGGTGAGCGCGCCAGATAGGCATGCAGTTCCGGATCGCCTAGGCAAGCTAGTGTTTCGCCAGCGATTCGGGCAAAAAAAAGGGCCGGCCCAAGGGGGCCAGCCCATGAAAGGTTTAGGAGAGGATGCCTGAAAGGCACGCCCTATGTGCAGTGCAGCGAACTTTTGTGCAAGTGCGAAAAGAAACGATTATGGTTGCAGTTTCTGCAATCTGTAACAATCGCGGTTTAGTGCCAGTGTAACCGTTGTCAGGTTCGTTACCCTGATAACCAGTTGCAAATGGAAACGCTGCACCACACAAAAAGCTATGCGAAGGCTGCCACCCCTCACCGCCATCGAAGCGTTCGTCCAGGTCGCACGGCTGGGCTCGGTCAAGGCTGCCGCGGAGGAGCTTGCGCTCTCCTCACCCGCGCTTAGCCGCCGGGTTCAGGCGTTGGAGCGCTTCATCGGCAAGCAATTGTTCGAGCGGCGGCACCAGTCGATGAAGCTCAATGCCGAGGGCGAACGGCTGCTCGGCCTGATCGCACCGGCGCTCGATTCGATGAGCGATGCGATCGAGGGGATGACCAGTGGGGTCGAATTGCTCCGCCTTCGCCTCGGCACGCCGGCGTTGTTCGCGACGCAACGGCTGCTTCCACACCTGGGTGCATTGCGTGCCATGCATCCGCAACTCCATCTCGACATCGATACCGGCGGGCACGGCATGTCGCGTCTCGGCGACGGGCTCGACGCCGCGATCGTGCTCGCGCGTGACATCGACACGCTGCTCTATGGCCGCCGGCTCGACCGCAATCGCATCCGCCTCGTCGCGGCGCGGCATCTGGTCGAGGGGCCGAATGCGATCACCCGGCCCGAACAGCTCGACGGCATGACCGTGATGGTTCACCGCGACATGGCCGACAGTTTCGAGATCTGGCGCGACGCGCTCGGCGTTCCGGATATCGAGCCAGTTGCGGTCGACCTGTTCGATTCGGGGTCGCTGCTGCTGGAGGCTGCGGCGCAGGGCGTCGGCATCGCCTTCATGCTCGATTCGCACGTCGTCCCCGAGGATGATCCGCGCATCGCCACCCTGTTCGATCCGGTGGTGAAGAGTCCCTATTCCTACTGGTTCGTCTGCCGCCCGCGCGCGCTCGAACAGCGCCCGGTCAAGCTGTTCCACGACTGGATGATCGGCACGATCGAGCTGGAGAGCTGAACGGCGCGCCGTGGCTTTTACGCCGCTGCTCCCGCGCCTCTTGCTCCTTCGATCTCCCCGCCTGCCATGCTAACCTCGATCGATCGAGATCGAGGAGGGGGATATGGCGCGTTTCTTGTCCCGTCAGTTCGAATATGGCGGCCAGCTCTATCATGTAGAATTCGGCATCGACCGGATCGCCGCGCTTCGCGACGACCTGACGATCGAGATCGCTGCGCGACGCTATTCGCCGGGTGGAGATGGCGGGGTTTCGATTCTGGCCACGCTGACGCTCGATCTCGAGCGGAGCGAGATCGTCATCGAGGTCGAGGGCAAGGAACTCGGCAGGATTCCGCTCGATACCGTGGATATCGCCGAAGCCGATGAGCGCGATGTCGAGGGCACGGATATCGAAGGCGTTGAGGGCCTTGCTCGCCGGGCGTGGGAAACGCTGGCGAGGCAGCTGCGTGATGGTGACGGCAATCCGGCGGCTGAAACGATCGAGGCGATCATCGAACAGATCCCGGCGATCGATCCCTTGCTTGGTTGCCTGCTCAAGGGGGCGATCAGCGCGAGCGTAGGACAGATCATCCGGTGTTACGGGAAGCTGGAACCGCGCCATGAGAGCATTCGCCACAAGCTTCGCGCGATCGCGCTCTGTCTTGGCGAGAATGTCGTGGGTATGCTCGGCCGGGCGACCTATCGTGCGCTGCGCTGCATGGTCGCTGGCTAGCCGGATTCCGGCCGCTGGCGATCGCTACAGCGGCCGGCCTTCTCCATCCGCTCGATCAGCACCCGGTCAAGCGGTTCCACGATTGGATGATCGGCACGATCGAACTGGAGAGCTAGGCAGGGCGAGGAAATTTCATGCCCTAACCGTCACCCCGGCCTTGTGCCGGGGTCCACGGTGCCGCAGGCAAGGGATTTGAGGTTCGAGCGCGCTGCCTGCCTCGCCGTGGATCCCGGCACAAGGCCGGGATGACGTTGATGGGAGCGCCGCTACAGCGGCCGGCCGTCCTGATCCATCAGCACTTCGCGCCGCCCGACATGGTCGGGGCGGGAGACAAGGCCATCCTTCTCCATCCGCTCGATCAGGCGCGCGGCCGAATTGTAGCCGACGCGCAGCTGGCGCTGGAGCCAGCTGGTCGATGCCTTCTGGCTCTCCGCGACCAGCTGCACCGCGCGACGATAGAGCTGCTCCTCGGGGCTATCCTCACCATCGGGCGCACCGTCGAGCGCGAATTCCTCGCCCTCCGGTTCCTCGGTCACCGCCTGGATGTAATCGGGTGCCCCTTGCGCGCGCCAGTGATCGGCCACCGCCATCACTTCCTCATCGGACACGAACGGCCCGTGGACGCGCGCGATCTGCTTGCCGCCGGGCATGTAGAGCATGTCGCCCCTGCCCAGCAGCTGCTCGGCGCCCTGCTCGCCCAGGATGGTGCGCGAATCGATCTTGGACGTGACGTGGAAGCTGATTCGCGTCGGCAGGTTCGCCTTGATCACGCCGGTGATGACATCGACCGACGGACGCTGGGTGGCCATGATCAAATGGATGCCCGCCGCGCGCGCCTTCTGTGCGAGTCGCTGGATCAGGAACTCGACCTCTTTGCCCGCGGTCATCATCAGGTCGGCGAGTTCGTCGACGATGATCACGATCTGCGGCAGCGGGTTGAGCTCGAGCGTCTCCTCCTCGTACATCGGCTGGCGGGTCTCGGGATCGTAGCCGACCTGGACCTTGCGGCCCAGCTTCTGCCCCTTGGCCAGCGCCTGGCGCACCTTGTCGTTGAACGAGCCGAGGCTGCGGACGTTGACCGACGCCATCATCCTGTAGCGCTCTTCCATCTGCTCGACCGCCCATTTGAGTGCGCGCACCGCCTTGGGCGGGTCGGTCACGACATCGGCGAGCAGGTGCGGAATGTCCTTGTACATGCTGAGTTCCAGCATCTTCGGATCGATCATGATCATCCGGCACTGGTCCGGGGTCAGCCGGTAGAGCAGCGACAGGATCATGCAGTTGAGGCCGACCGACTTGCCCGACCCGGTGGTGCCCGCGACCAGCAGATGGGGCATCGGCGCTAGGTCCGCGATCACCGGATCGCCGGCGATGTTCTTGCCCAGCACGATCGGAAGCTGCGCGCCCATATCCTCGAAACTGTCGCTGCCGACCAGCTCGTGCAGGCTCACCATCTCGCGCTTGGCGTTGGGCAGTTCGATACCGATCACGCTGCGCCCGGGAATCGTTGCGACGCGCGCCGACACCGCCGACATGTTGCGTGCGATATCGTCGGCCAGCTGGATCACCCGGCTGGCCTTGATCCCGCTGGCGGGCTCCAGTTCGTACATCGTCACGACCGGACCCGGCCGCACCTCGACGATCTGGCCCTTCACATGGAAATCGTCGAGCACGCTCTCCAGCAGCCGGGCGTTGCGCTCCAGCCCCGCCTTGTCGATCGCCGCGCTCCCGCTCTTTTGCGCCGGTTTGAGCAGGTTGAGCGGCGGAAGCGTGTAACTGCCCTTGAAGTCCAGGCTGGTCTGCACCGGCTTGGCCTTGGGCGGGCTGGGGGGCGGGGCGGGGTCGGCGATGACCGGGCCGGGCCGCGTGTCGGGCAGCGCCATCTTGCGCGGCTTGGGCGCGGCGTTGGGGGTGAAGAGGTCGGCGGCATCGTCGATATCTTCATCGATCTCGCCCGCTTCCACACCGCCACGGTCGCGCCGCGGCAGGCGCAGTTGCGATACTTCGAGCTGCACGCTGCGCGCCCAGATGATCGCGCCCGCGGCTCCGGCGATCAGCCCAAGCGCTCGTCCGCCCCACAGGGTCAGCATCGGCTCGCCGGCGAGGTTCAGTGCCCCGTGCAGCAGGTTCGCGACCGAAAGCCCGACGATCCCGCCCCAGCTGCCGGGCAATTCGAACTCGAGCGCGGGGCGGCTGGACACGAATGCCAGCGCCGTTCCGATGAGCGCGACACCGACCGCGGCGCCTCCCAGCATCCGTCCCCATGCCCCGACGGGGTTGCCCTTCCACAGGCGGGTCGCGATGATCAGGCCGACCGGGATGAGCAGCACGACGGCAGGTCCGGCGGTCGCCAGCAACAGGTCGGCGAGCCAGGCACCCGGTGCGCCGAGCAGATTCCTGGCGGGGCCGCCGGACGCGGTGTTCAGCGACGGATCGCTGCCGCTATAGGTTCCGATCGCCAGCACGGTGGCGAAGGTGAAGACATAGAGCGCGATCGCGCCGATCAGCGCGCCGCTGCGTTTCGCCCCCGCCTTCATCGTGTCACGCCACAGCATCGGCTGCACCCGGCTCGCCATCATTGTTCCTGGAAATGTCTCGAGAGTCCCGCTTTGCCGGATTCATCCACCCTGCGGACTCTGGCGTCAAGGCAGCCGCTCGGCTACTCGTGCTGAAATAACGGCGCCGGCCCGCTCTCCCACCCGGCCACCCATATCATGCTACCGCTGG
>CAYOXO010000020.1:9353-47424 GCA_964407945.1 uncultured Stakelama sp. | reverse complement strand
AGGACGGCAAGCTGCTGGTCTATGGCATTCAGGACGGTGGCAGCGACTGGCGCACGGTCAAGGTGCTCGACGTCGCCACAGGCAAGACGCTGGACGATGAGGTCAAGTGGATCAAGTTCAGTGCCCTCACCTGGGCGAAGGACGGCTCGGGCTTCTATTATTCGCGTTTCCCCGCACCGGTCGAAGGCCAGGCGTTCCAGCAGCTCAACGAGAATCAGGCGGTCTATTTCCACAAGATCGGTACACCGCAGAGCGCCGACCGGATGATCTATTCGACTCCGGAAACACCGAAGCGGGGGCATTTCGCGCAGATCACCGACGACGGCAACTGGCTGGTCATCACCACCACCGAAGGCACCGACGATCGCTACGAGATCACACTGCTCGATCTCAAGACTCCCGGTGCCAAACCGCGCAAACTGATCGCGGGGCTGGAGAACAACTGGAGCCTCGCCGGCAATATCGGCACACGCTTCTTCTGGACGACCAACAAGGGCGCGCCGAAGCTCAAGCTGGTGTCGATGGATGTTGCGGCGGCGAACCCGGTCGCAACCGACCTGATCCCTGAGGATTCCGCGACGCTTGAGGGCGCCGGCATTGTCGGCGGGCAGCTGTTCGCCAGCTATCTGGTCGATGCCAAGGACGAGCTGCGCCGCTTCTCGCTCGACGGCAAGCTGCTGGGCAAGGTCGCGACGCCGGGAATCGGTGCGGTCTCCGGGTTCAGCGGCGATCCGGATTCGAACGAGGCCTTCTACGCCTTCACCAGCTTCAACACGCCGCCGACCATCTATCGCTACGATGTGAAGACCGGCAAGGCGACGGCATGGGCGCAGCCCAAGGTCGCGTTCGATCCGAACAAGTACGGCGTCGAACAGCGCTTCTTCACCTCGAAGGACGGCACCAAGGTGCCGATGTTCATCGTCAAGCGGAAGGATGTGACGGGCCCCGCGCCGACGCTGCTGTGGGGTTATGGCGGGTTCAACGTCAGCTACGGCCCGGCCTTCTCGGCTTCGCGGCTGGCATGGATGGAGCAGGGGGGCGTGTTCGTCCTGGCCAACATCCGCGGCGGCGGTGAATATGGCAAGGCGTGGCACAATGGCGGCCGTCTTGCCAACAAGCAGAATACCTTCGACGACTTCATCGGTGCGGGCGAGTATCTGATCGCTCAGGGCATCACCAAGAAGGATGGCCTTGCGATCCAGGGCGGCTCGAACGGTGGCATGCTGGTCGGCGCAGTGGTGAACCAGCGGCCCGATCTGTTCGCGGCGGCGCTGCCTGCCGTGGGCGTGATGGACATGCTGCGCTTCGATCGCTGGACCGCCGGTCGCTATTGGGTGGACGACTACGGCCATCCGTCGAAGGAGGCGGAGTGGAAGGTGCTGCGCGCCTACTCGCCCTATCACAACATCGCGTCGGGCAAGGCCTATCCGGCGATCCTTGCGACCACCGCGGACACCGATGATCGCGTGGTGCCGGGCCACACCTTCAAATACACCGCTGCGCTGCAGGCCGCGGATATCGGCCCCAAACCGCATCTCGTTCGCATCGAGACCCGTGCAGGTCACGGGTCGGGCAAGCCGACGGACAAGATCATCCAGGAAACTTCTGATCTCTGGGCTTTTGCCGCCAAATGGACCGGGCTGGACGTCAAACCGGTTCAGTAACGATCGGCACTGCATCGCCTTGTATTGAGGCGCGTATTCGATAGGTTCCGTCCACTTCCCAGTGGATGGAGCCTTCGATGCGTTTGATCAGCCTGCCTTTGCTCGCCCTCGCCGCCGCTTCCTGTTCGAGCCCGCAGGCAAAACCGGGCCAGGCCGGGCCGGCGCCGTCGCTCCACCAGCGACTGCTGACGCTCGACACCCATCTCGACACGCCGGTCTGGTTCTCCAACCCCAACTGGAAGTTCGGCGACCGCCACTCCTGGGAGACCGATCTGGCTCAGGTCGATCTCGGTCGCATGGACACCGGTGCGCTCGATGGCGGAATGTTCGTCATCTACACCGCCCAGAAGGAGGTGACGCCGCAGGGCTTTGCCGATGCCAAGGCGTTCGCACTCAAGCGACTGGGCGAGATCCAGAAGACGATTGGAGCCTATCCCAACCGGATCGAGCTGGTGACGACCGCCGATCAGGCGGTGCGCGCAGACAAGGCCGGGCTGCGCTTTGCCTTCATCAGCATCGAGAACAGCTATCCGCTGGGCGAGGACCTGTCGCTGCTCAAGACCTTCTACGACGGCGGCGTGCGGATGGCGGGGCCGGTTCATTCGAAGGACAACCAGTTCGCCGACAGCGCGACGGGGCAGGGGACGTGGAAAGGCCTGTCGCCGCTGGGCAAGCAATGGGTCAAGGAGATGAACCGGCTGGGCATGGTCATCGACGGCAGCCATTCGTCTGACGCGACGTTCGACCAGCTGCTGGAGCTGTCGAGAGCGCCGATCATCCTGTCGCACTCCGGTCCCAAGGCGCTGTGGGGGCACAACCGTAACATCGACGACGACCGTATTCGCCGGCTCGCCGCGAAGGGCGGGGCGGTGTGCATGAACAGCGTGTTCCTGACCAAGATGACCTATACCGACGAGCGTAACCGGCTGTCGGATCTGGTCGACAAGATCGGCACGCTTTCACCGGCCGAGCAGGCCAAGCTGACCGCGGAGGTCCGGGCACTCGACAAAGTCGCGCCGGTTCAGGACACGGATTTCGAGAACTTCATGACCAACCTGCTCTACCTGCTCAAGGTCGCCGGGCCGGACCATGTTTGCATGGGTGCCGACTGGGACGGTGGCGGCGGGGTGCGCGGGTTCGAGGACATCACCGCATTGCCCAAGGTCACCGAACGACTGGTCGCCGCCGGCTATTCCGAGGCGGACATCGCCAAGATCTGGTCGGGCAACGTCCTTCGCATCATGCGCGCCGCGGACGCCGCCAAGGGGAAATGATCCCCTAGGGCACCCGACGGACGCTCAGCACCCTGATCCGGGGTTCGAGCATCTGGCCCTTCATCACGCCCTCGCCGCGGGTCGGCGAGGTGGGGGCGTCGAGGATCTTCCAGATCACGTCCATCCCCTCGACCACCTTGCCGAACGCGGCATAGCCGAGATTGTCGCCCGGCGCCGACGGATCGGCGTCGAGCGAGGTCTGGTCGCCGACGCTGATCGTGAACTCGCCGCGCGCGGTGCCCGGCGCGAGCCGCGCGGTGGAGATGGCGCCATCGACGTGCTTCACGCCCGTCTTGGTGGTCGGCTCATGCGCGATCGGGGGGAGGATGCGTTTGGGATTTCCCTCGACCCCGAACTGGACGAAGCCGAACTTGTCCGCGACCTTGACCGATCGATAGAAACCGATGCCGTCGAGCCGCTTCTGATCGACATAGCGCAGGAAGTTGCGGGCG
Source organism: uncultured Stakelama sp. (assembly GCA_964407945.1). Taxonomy (GTDB): domain Bacteria; phylum Pseudomonadota; class Alphaproteobacteria; order Sphingomonadales; family Sphingomonadaceae; genus Sphingomonas. Next base: position 44,034 of record CAYOXO010000020.1, on the reverse strand, counting down.
GTGATCGGCGCGCGCGCAGTCTCGAGCTCGAGCACGATCCGGCCGAGGCTGGTCTCGATCGCCACCTTCTGTGTCGCGGGCTTGGGTATCGACTCCACGATCGCCGGTGTGGTGGGCGGCGGCGGTACGGTCTGGGCAAGGGTGGTGAGCGGGGCCAGCAAGGCGGCGGCAAGCAGGGTGCGGCGGATCATCATGCGACCAGCTTCGCCCAAGCGGCAAGCCGCTTCAACCGGCTTTCGTCCACAACAGAATCGCTTTGCTGGCGCGCGGCATGACGCCACCCATGTTGCCTTTGGCGGTGCCGACCCCCTAGATGCGGTGTCGCCACCGTTCCCAGGGGCCTACAGGACACAAGATGACCGCCACTCATTCCACCCGCATGCTGATCCTCGGTTCCGGCCCCGCCGGGCTTTCCGCCGCCATCTATGGTGCGCGCGCCGGTCTGGCGCCGATCGTGGTGCAGGGCATCCAGCCGGGCGGCCAGCTGATGACCACCACCGATGTCGAGAATTATCCCGGCTTCCGCGAGGTGATCCAGGGCCCGTGGCTGATGGGCGAGATGCAGGCACAGGCCGAGCATGTCGGCGCGCAGATGCTGTACGACACGATCGTCGAGGTTGACCTGACCCAGCGGCCGTTCCGCATGGTTGGCGACAGCGGCACCGTCTATCTCGGCGACACGCTGGTGATCGCGACGGGCGCGCAGGCCAAGTGGCTGGGCCTCGACAGCGAAGAGGCGATGAAGGGCAAGGGCGCGAGCGCGTGCGCGACCTGTGACGGCTTCTTCTATCGCGGCAAGAAGGTCGCGGTGATCGGCGGCGGCAACACCGCGGTCGAGGAAGCGCTGTACCTGACCAACCACAGCCATGACGTGACGCTGATCCACCGCCGCGACAGCCTGCGCGCCGAGAAGATCCTGCAGCAGCGGCTGTTCGCCAACCCGAAGATCAAGACGCTGTGGAACAAGGAAGTCGTCGAGTTCGTCGGCGGTGGCGATCCCGAAGGGCTGGTCGGCCTGAAGCTCAAGGACACGGTAACGGGCGAACTGTCCGACATCGATGTCGAGGGCGGCTTCGTCGCGATCGGCCACCACCCGGCGACCGAGCTGTTCCGTGGTCACCTCAAGCTCGACGGCGACAGCTATATCGAGGTCGAGACCGGCACGACCCGTACCAGTGTGCCCGGCGTCTTCGCGTGTGGCGACGTGATGGACAAGGTCTATCGTCAGGCGATCACCGCGGCGGGCACCGGCTGTATGGCAGCACTGGACGCCGAGCGCTTCCTGGCCGAGGCTGATTTCGAGGCGGTCGCCGAAGCGGCGGAGTGAGCCCGCGCGCCAAAGTGCAGGGATGCGCGCCTGATTCTTGCGCTTTGGCATATGCTTCATTTGCCGTCTGCCGCCGTAGAAGTTGACAGAGTTGACAGAAAACAGCGGTTTTTCTTGGACGCACCGGTAACAGAACGGAAACGCGCCGCGTTTGCGCCGCGTTCGCCACACTGGTGCGCCATGAGCGCGCCACTGACGCGACACATACGCGCCATCCGAGCGCCACTGACGCGACGGTGGAGCTCCGGTCGCGCACCACCTCTGCGCCGCTGGCACCGCGGGGTATCGGGTTCAGGCGAGTCCGTCGATCCATCGACAAGGGTAGATCAGACGAAATCCAACATTGGAAGAGGAGGTCGGGCTGAGGCCACCAACGCCATTGCGAACGCTCCAAGGCGAGGTGACGGAATCTGTTAGCTGACATCCGTTCATGTCGGTGGAGTCACGCTAATCATGCCGCCGGCTGGATAGGTTTCAAGAACATGTTAGCGGCTTGACTGCTGACTTATCGGAACCATCTTCGCTACTCGAGCAACGGGGGCAAAATGGCGGGGCTAGTAGAAGAGATACAGGCAAAGGTGCTCGACAACCGCGTCAGCACCACGGAACTGCTTCGTATGGTCAAGGTCGCAGCGACTAAGCTTCAGTTGGACGACACCGCGGATTGGGTCGATCATGAGCTAAAGGGCTATCCAGCTGATATTCCCATTCCCGATTATCGTATGACCAAGGGGCAAGTGAAAAGCCACCATCCTCATTGGGGCGTTCGCGCAGTCGGCGGCGATCCCGAGATGCTGGACAAGCTCAGCAGGCAAGGAATCCGCGAGCCTATTAGCCAAGTCGAGACACTAGCTGGTGACGGCACTGAGGAGGTCATAGCCCGCTTACCAGAATTGCTAATCGCGCAAATCAACCAATGGAACGGCGGCCCTCGCCTAGACTACCACGTTCACATCGGCTGCGTGGTGTTTCAGAACGTCAGCCAGCAGGTGCGCAACCTGATCCTGGATTGGGCGACGACGCTCGAACGCAAAGGTATCTTGGGCGAAGGGATTAGCTTTAGCGTGGAAGAGAAACAGAAAGCGGCAGCTGCAGGCCCGTCCATTAGCATCGGCACACTGAATGGCTCCCTTCATCAAGGCGACGTGACCGGAAATCAGAATCGCACGATGGTCAACTCGACCGACAGCTCGTCGAACACGATTACATCGGAGAATGTCTTCCAACTGCTGTTCGATGCCGTCAACAGCAGCATAGGCAATCAGAATGACCGCGAGGCAATCGTTGCGATCATCAAGGAGATGGAGAAGTCCAAGGGGACGCCGGACTATAAACCGCGGTTCCAGGAATTAGTGAGCTACGCGGCCGACTATGTGACAGTGATAGCGCCGTTCCTTCCAGCGCTTGCCGGCTTTATCCCGGGCTAGCTGCCAAGACGAAACGGAAGCATCCGTCAGCGATCGGTCAGGACGGCGAGCACCCGTTCCGTCAACCATGCCTTGTCCTGCGGGCGCGCGAAGCTGTGACTGTCGGTGTCGCAGGTTTCGAGCGCGCAGTGGGCACGGGCAGGGGCGAAGATTTCGCCCTTCCAGTGATCGGCAAAGGCGAGGGCGGTGTTGTCGGCCTTTGCGAGCAAAATGGTGACAGGGGTTTCCATCGCATTCAGTGCAGCCGCGAGGCGGGCGGGAAGCCCTTGCGGAGCTTGCGACGGCTTGGATGAAGCCTTCAGCAAACCACTGACAAGCTTTCGGATATTGACACCGCCGGTGAAGAGGCGAAGCAATTCGCGCGGGTTCTTGAGCTTCGCGATATAGCGCGAGCGGATCGCGGCCGCGGCAGGAAGGTCGTCGCCTCCCTTCTCATCCATCTCGATCGTCCAGGGGTTGGTCAGGACGAGGGCGTCGATGCCGGTGCCCGCGTGGAACAGGATCAGCGCACTGGCGGCGTCGCAATTGCCGAAGGCGACGATGCGGGCGAGCTGTGGCGCTTCACGGCGGAACGCGGCGGCGGCTTCAAGAATATCCTCAGCTGCGGATTCGAAGCCATTGTTATCGCCGGTTGAATCTCCGATCCCACGGCGGTCGTATCGGAACACTGGGTGCCCAGAAGCGGCGATGGTTGCGGCGAGCTCGGCCATGCCGCGATGCGCGCCGATGCGGATCTCGTTCCCGCCGGAGACGATCAGCAGACCGGTGGTGCCCGGCGCCTCATCGAGCGTGGCGGCGAGGGTTTCGCCCGCGCATTGGAACGAGGTCATCTGGCGCATGTCGCTATCCACTGCGCGATATCGTCGGCGAGGAGGGCGGCGAGAGCGAGGTCGTTATCCGGCTCGGCGCGGCGCCAGAGCGGGGTTCCCGGAACCTTATGGTCCGCTGGTTTCGGATCGCTCTCCATGCGCACAATGCGGAGTGGAATGTCGCCGCTATCCTCCTTGGAGAAGGGAGTCTTCACTGTGAGTTCGGTGAGAAGGTCGTGCGAGATGGCATTTCCGGCGATCGAGGCACTCTCACCAGCACCGCCATAGGCGTCTTCAAACCACCAACCGTCGCGCAAACGATGCCCGTGGCCGAGTTCGGCCTGCTTGACGCGGGTCAGTTCGCGCAAAAGCTGCGCGCCGTCCATTGGAGCGAGGTGCCAACGACCGTACATGAGCCCGAGTGCATCGAGCAACGCGCCGCTGCGAATCCCGACTGCATAGCATTGGCGGCCTTCGCGGTCGAAGGTGTCGACCGCACAGCCAAAGGCGTCCTGCATCTGAAGGACGGTCGTGCTTTCCAAAGGAGTCAGGCTTTCACCCTGACCCGGCAGATCGGGCAGCGCGCCCGCGATCCCGCGTTCGGCCAGCGCACGCAGGATTGTCACCGCGAAGGCGCGGGTGCGGTTGGCCTCTTCGAACAGCGGCAATGCAACGACGACGACGGGGCCGGTGGCGGGGCCGAAGCGGAGCATCGCTTCGCGGCCACCCGCCCAGTCATAGGCGTCGAAGGTTATCAGTTGAGCGCCTTGGACGCGGCGAATTCGACCAGCGCACCGAAGGTCTCAAGCATGTCGCCGTCGACTTCGTCATCCTCGATGATGATGCCCAAGCGATCCTCGATCTCGGTCAGCACGCCTGCCACCGCCATCGAATCGAGTTCGGGCAGCGCGCCGAACAACGGTGTCGCCTCATTGAAGGCGGCGGCGCGATCGGCGCTGATCCCCAGCACGTCGCGGAGTACACCGCGTACCGTTTCCTCGACCTCGTGAAATCCGTCCGGCTGCAACGTGTGTCCCCCAGCTATTTTTGCGATCCCGATACCGGTTGCGCGTGGCGCTGCCAAGTGCTGCACCTGCTAACAGCAAACTGGAACTGTATCGTTAACCGATGCGGGGTAAGGAAACGCGATGGTTGAACTGGACCCTAACCCCCGCACGATCGATGCGCTGACCGCGATGGGGCAGCCGGACCGCGTGGCGCTGGAAGATCGCGTTAGCGCACTGACCTATGCCGAACTGGAGGGCGCGGTGGGTGCGCTGGCAGCCTGGCTGAAGGCGCAGGGCTTCGCACCGGGCGCGCGGGTCGCGACCTGGCTTCCCAAGACACGGCTTGCCTGTCTGATGCCGCTGGCGACGGCGCGGGCGGGGCTGGTGCACGTGCCGGTCAACCCGGTGCTCAAGCGCGTGCAGGTCGCGCATATCCTGGCGGACAGCGGCGCGTCGCTGCTGGTGACCCAAGCGGCACGGTCGATGACACTGGAGAGCGGCGACCTGCCTGACGGTTGCCGGATCGCGGGCGATGACGAGGTGGTGACGGACGGGCCGGGACTGCCGGTTTCGGATGCCGATCCGCAGACGCTGGCGGCGATCCTCTATACCTCCGGTTCCACAGGACGGCCCAAGGGCGTGATGCTCAGCCATGCGAATATGTGGCTGGGGGCGATCTCGGTCGCGCACTATCTGAAGATCACGCCGGAGGATCGCGTGCTTGGCGTGCTGCCGCTAAGCTTCGACTATGGGCAGAACCAGCTCTTCTCGACCTGGGCGGGCGGGGGACGGGTGATTCCGCTCGACTATCTGACCGCCAAGGATGTGATCAAGGCGGTGGACCGGCATGGCGTCACCACGATCGCCGGGGTGCCGCCGCTCTGGGTGCAATTGCTGGACGCCGAATGGCCGGAACTGACGGCGCGGAAACTGCGGCGGCTGACCAATTCGGGCGGCGCGCTGACCACCGGCATGGTCCGCGGGCTGCGGAGCAAGTTTCCCAACGCTGACCTCTATCCGATGTACGGACTGACCGAGGCGTTCCGTTCGACCTATCTCGATCCGTCGCTGGTAGACGAGAATCCGGATTCGATGGGGCGGGCAATCCCCTTTGCCGAGATCATGGTGGTGCGGGCGGATGGGACGCGTGCCGATCCCGGCGAGGCGGGGGAACTGGTTCATGCCGGGCCGCTGGTGGCGCAGGGCTACTGGCAGGACGCGGAACGGACCGCGCAGCGCTTCAAACCGGCGCCTGCATTTTCCGACTATGGCGGGATGGCGGTGTTTTCGGGGGATACGGTGGTCGAGGGCGCCGACGGACTGTTGCGCTTCGTCGGGCGTGATGACGAGATGATCAAGTCTCAGGGCAACCGGATCAGCCCGACCGAGGTGGAGGAAGCGGTGCTGGCGGGCGGAGAAGCGCGCGAGGCGGCTGCGTTCGGCGTGAAGGACGAGCGGCTGGGGCAGGTGATCGTGGTCGTCGTGGTGGCGCGCGGCGATGCGGCGGTGGCCGAGGCGGCGTTGCGCGAGCGGTTGCGGCGCGAGCTGCCGAGTTTCATGCAGCCCATGCGCTATGAATGGCGCGAGAGCTTGCCGCGCAATGCGAACGGGAAATTCGACCGTTCGGGCCTGAAGGCGGAGTTGACGTCATGAAGCCAATCGGGCCGATCCCCCCTTATTTCGCGGGGCAGAGCGAGCTGACGATCGCGGGCAAGGCCGCCGCGGACTGGGTGGCGGAGGCAGGGTCGCCGCTGTTCGTCTATGATGTCCGGATCGTACGCGAGCGGCTGGCGCGGCTACGGGCGGCCCTTCCAGAGCTGTGCGAGATCCATTTCGCGATCAAGGCCAATCCCTTACCGGCATTTCTTGAGGTTGTGGCGCCGCTGGTGGGCGGGCTGGACGTAGCGTCTGGCGGAGAGTTGGCGAAGGCGCTGGCGGTCAAGGCCGCGGCGCACATCAGCTTTGCCGGGCCGGGCAAGCGCGATGCGGAGCTGGAGGCTGCCATTGCGGCCGGGGCGACGCTTAACCTCGAATCCGAGGGTGAGGCCGATCGCGCGCTGGCGATCGGGCAGCGGCTGGGGATCGCGCCGAAGCTGGCGGTGCGGGTGAACCCCGACTTCGAGCTGCGCGGATCGGGGATGAAGATGGGTGGGCGCGCCTCGCCCTTCGGGGTCGATGCAGCGCGCGTACCGGCGCTGGTGAAGCGCCTGATCGCGGCTGGAGCGGATTGGCGGGGCTTCCATATCTTCGCCGGATCCCAGTCGCTCGACACCGCGGCGATCATCGAGACACAGGCGGCGACCGTCGCGGCGGCGGCGAGGCTGGCTGAAGAAGCAGGCGCGGAGCCGCCGCTCGTCAATCTGGGCGGCGGGTTCGGGATACCCTATTTCGCGGGCGATACGCCGGTCGATATCGATGCGGTGGGCGCTGCGCTGGGCGATGTACTGGCCGCGCGGCCGGCGGTGCTGGCGCGTTCCGGATTCGCGATCGAACTCGGGCGATGGATCGCGGGCGAGTGCGGGGTCTATCTGATGCGCGTGATCGATAAGAAGGTCAGCGGCGAGGAGACCTTCCTGGTGTGCGATGGCGGGTTGCACCATCAGCTTGCGGCGTCGGGGAATTTCGGAACGGTGGTGCGGCGCAACTATCCGGTTGCGGTCGCCGGGGAGATGGATGCCGAGCCGGCCGAGACGGTCTCCGTCGTGGGGCCGCTGTGCACTCCGCTCGACCGCCTGGCGGACCGAGTGGCACTGCCCGCGGCCGAACCGGGGGATATCGTCGCCATATTTCTGGCGGGAGCCTATGGCGCGAGCGCGAGCCCCGCGGCCTTTCTGGGACATGGTCCGGCCGTGGAGATCGTTGCGGGCTGACGATCAGTCGCGTCGATGGGCGGCGGGATCATTGTCGCCATGCCATGCGTTTGTGATGGCCGGCGTACTGAGAGTAGTTGAGGCAAGGGCCAATGATACGACGAGCTTTTGCGTCATATTCCCTTTCTTCCCGGTCGCCATTCCGGACCATCGGGGATCGTGACACGGACCGGCGACAAGGTCTCGGGCTCTTCCTCCCTAACGGTATCTTTACCCATGTGACCCTAAGCGTTCCGCAAGGCGCGTGATATTCGGGGGCGGGACGCTGGCTCCTTTGCGCGGGACGGAGGTTATTGGGTGATGCGTTTTCGACACAATGCGAAGGCCCTTACGGCGGCGTCGATCGCAGCGGTCGTGCTTTCGAGCTGTTCGAGCGGTAACGGCCGGCCCGAGCTGCCTTCGACGACCTTCGTCGCGAGCCGCGAAGGGCCGGGCGAGGAATATGTGATCGGCCCGCTCGACAGCCTCCAGATCTTCGTATGGCGCAATCCCGAACTGTCGGCGAAAGTGCAGGTGCGCCCCGATGGCCGCATCACCACGCCGCTGATCAGCGACATGCCCGCGGTCGGCAAGACCCCGGCGATGCTGGCCGATGACCTGAAAATCGCGCTGGGCGAGTATATCAAGGACCCGATCGTCTCGGTCATCGTCGAGAATTTCAACGGAACCTTCAGCCAGCAGATCCGCATCGTCGGCGCGACCGAGAAGCCGGCGTCGATCCCGTATCGCGCGAACATGACCCTGCTCGACGCAATGATCGCGGTGGGCGGGCTTTCCGAGTTCGCCGCCGGAAACCGTGCGCGGCTGGTGCGTTTCGACAAGAATACCGGCCAGCAGCGCGAATATCGCCTGCGTCTGTCGGCACTGCTCAAGAACGGGGATACGAGCGCGAATGTGCGGCTGGAGCCGGGCGACGTGATTATCATCCCCGAAAGCATGTTCTAAGGGCACGTCGATGGGAGGCCTTTGGGAAGAAATCCGGACACTGCTCCACGGGATCTGGCAACGCCGCTGGATCGCGCTGGCGATCGCATGGGCCCTGTGCCTGGCGGGCTGGTTGGTCGTGTCGCAGATGCCCAACACCTATGAGAGCCGCGCGCGCGTCCAGGTGCAGCTGCGCCAGATCCTGCCGGGAGACAGCATCGCCACCCAGCAGGAGCAGCAGAAGGATGTCGATCGCATCCGCCAGACGCTGACCAGCGCGGTCAATCTGGAAAAGGTGGTGCGTGGCACCGAGCTGGCTAACACCGTCGCCAACGACAAGGACGTTGCGGCCCGCGTCGCCGGGCTTCAGCAGAAGATCAAGGTCGTTGCGCAGCAGGACAATCTGTTCGAGATCACGGCAACGGCGTCGAGCGGCAAGCTCGCCCGGTCGATCGTGCAGAAGCTGATCGACATCTTCGTCGAGGACAATCTGACGCAAGGCCGGGATCAGGCGAGCCAGTCGCTCACCTTCCTCGACCAGCAGCTCGCCGATCGCCAGAAGGCGTTGCAGGCGGCCGAAGCCAAGCAGGCCGAGTTCCAGGCGCGCTATCTGGGCTCGCTGCCCGGCACCGGCACGCTCACCGAGCGGCTGGCGACGGCGCGCAGCCAGCTTGCCGATATCAACTCGCAGCTTGCCGCTGCGCAAAGCGGACTTGCCGCGGTCAACGGCCAGATGGCCGGGACGACCGCCACTACACCCGGGGCTGGCGGCACTGCCGTCGCAGGCCCGGCGCGCGCGCGTGTTTCGGCTATTCAAGGACAGCTGGCTGAAGCTCGCGCGCGCGGTTGGACCGACAATCACCCCGACGTGGCGGCACTGCGCAGCCAGCTGGCGCAGGCGCAGATCGCCGCGCGGGGCGAGAAGCCGGTCGCGGCCGGAGCGGGCGGCGCGAGCGCCAATCCGCTCTATCTGGGACTCAAGACCATGCAGGCCGAAAAGGCTTCGCAGGTCGCGGCGCTGGCTAACCGCAAGGCGCAGATCGAGGCCGATATCAACGCTTTCGACCAGAAGATCGCGAGCGACCCTGCCGCGGCGCAGGAACAGGCCGAGATCGATCGCAACTATCAGGTCCTGAAGACCGAATATGACAAGTTGCTCACCGACCGCGAGCAGGTGAAGCTGCGCAGCCAGGCTGCGAGCCAGGCCGATTCGGTGAAGTTTCAGGTGGTCGATCCGCCGGTCACGCCGACCGCACCAAGTGCGCCCAACCGGATGCTGCTGCTGACCGGCGTGCTGATCGTCGGGCTGGGCGGCGGCGTCGCCGCTGCGTTCGGCCTCAGCCAGCTCGCCGGCACCTTCCCGACCTCCAAGCGGCTCGAAAAGGCTTCGGGAATGCCGGTGATCGGATCGGTGGGCGAGGTCGTGACGGCGGCGCAGACCGCGCTGCGCAAGAAGCGATTGCAGATGTTTGCGGCGGCGACCGGAGGGTTGGTGTTCGCGTGGGTCGCGCTGCTCGGGCTGGAGATGTTCCAGCGCGGCGTGGCAGCGTGAAGGGGAGAGCGATGAACGACGAAACTCCCCGCCGCTATCGCGGATCGCTCCTTGAGCGCGCGGCCGAACATTATGACTTGATGCACGAGCCGCGGGTGCTCCCACCGGTGCCGGCGGACGAGCCGGTGCGTGCGCAGCCCGAGCCGGCTGCTGCCGTGGAACCTGTGGTCGAAGCGCCGGTGCGGGACATCGTCGATACCCCGCAGGCCGAAGCGACGCTGGCCGAAGCGGAGGCCGAAGAGGTCGTCGAGCCGGTCGAGACCGAAGCCGAAGCACCTGAGCGGGTCGAGCGCGTGTCGCCCCTGGCGAAACCGGTCGCGCGCGCAAAGGCGGCGTCGTTGCGCGGCGGACACATTGCGATCGATCGCGAGACGCTGGCCGAGGAGGGCATGCTTGTCCCCGGTGCACCGGTAACCGTGCTGGCCGAGGAGTTCCGGCTGATCAAGCGCCAGCTGATCAACACGGCGCGCACGATCTGGGCCGCCGATAACGAGAGCAACGAGAACCGCGCGCGGATGATCCTTGTCTGCTCGGCCAAGCCGAATGACGGCAAGACGTTCTGCGCGATCAACCTCGCGCTCTCGATGTCCGCCGAGAAGGATGTCGAGATCCTGCTGGTGGATGCCGATTTCGCCAAGCCCGATGTGATGAACCGCCTGGGCGCGTCCGAGGGGCCGGGGCTGCTCGACGTGTTGGCAGGCGATATCGAGGACGTCGAATCCTGCGTGATCTCGACCGACGTGCCGCAGCTGTCGGTGCTGCCCGCGGGAACACGGTCGAACGCCGACACCGAATTGCTGGCAAGCGAACGCGCCAGTGCGATCCTTGAATCGCTGGCTGCCGCCGATCCGCGTCGTATCGTGATCTTCGATTCGCCGCCCGCATTGGCCGCATCGCCCGCTTCGGTGCTGGCGGGCCTGGTGGGGCAGGTGATGCTGGTGGTCCGCGCAGACAGCACGAGCGAGAGTGATCTGCGCGAAGCGATCGGCCTGCTCGACGGGTGCGAGCAGATCCAGCTCGTCCTCAACAGCGTATCCTTCCAGCCGGGCGGTCGCCGCTTCGGCAGCTATGGCGCCTATTACGGGGAAGCCGAGACATGAGGCTGTTCGCCGCGGCGATCGCCGCCACCACCATCGCCGCACTTCCGGCCGCCGCACAGGACCGGCAAAAGTCGATCGCGCCCTATGTCGATGTGGCACAGGTGCTGGTCGCCGACTTCGATTCGGACGAAGTGCTGACCTATACCAGCGTGGGTGTCGGCGTGGACGCATCGATCCAGACCCGCCGGGTCGAGGTCCAGCTCTCGTACAAATACGAGCATCGCTTTTCCTACAGTCGCGATGTCGCCGACGGCGATACGCATAGCGGCATCGCGCGCGCGGCCGTGAAGCTGACGCCCAACCTGACGGTCGAGGGCGGCGCGCTCGCCACCCGCACCCGCAGCGACATTCGCGGCGACGCGCCGGGCAATCTGGCGGGCAATGTCCGCAACATCAGCCAGATCTATTCGCTCTACGCAGGCCCGACCTTCCACACCGGGAGCGGCCCGGCGAGCCTGAGCGCGGCCTATCGCTTGGGCTATGTGAAGTCGGAGGCGCCCGACATCGTCGGGATCGATCCGCTGCTGCCGCCGCTCGACGTCTATGACAGCTCGACCAGCCATCTGGCGCAGCTTCGCGCCGGGGTGAAGGCGGGGACGATCCTGCCCGTGGGCCTCAGCGTCGCAGGCGTATGGCAGCGCGAGAATGCGAACCAGCTCGACCAGGTCTATGACGGCAAGTTCCTGCGCGGCGACGCCGTGCTGCCGGTCGGCAGCGGCCTCGCGCTGGTCGCGGGCGTCGGCTACGAGAAGATCAAGATCACCCAGAAGGATCCGCTGCGCGACGGCGCCGGGAACATCGTGCGCGACCGCAATGGGCGCTTCGTGACCGATCCGGCTTCGCCGCCGCGCATCGCCTATCAGACCGACGGCCTCTTCTGGGACGCGGGCGTGATGTACAAGCCGAGCAGCCGGTTGATGCTCGAGGCGCGGGTGGGCCGCCGTTACGATTCGATGAGCTACACCGGGTCGCTCCAGTGGCAGATCTCGCGCCGTTCGGGGCTTCAGGTCGGCGTCTATGACTCGGTCGACAGCTTCGGCCGCCAGCTCGTCCGCGACCTTGCGGCGCTGCCCACCAGCTTCAATACGCCGCGCGATCCGTTCGGCGATGGCTTCAATGGCTGCGTGTTCGGTGATACCGCGACGGCGGCGGGCGGATGCCTGACCAACTCGCTGGGTTCGATCTCGACCGCCAGCTATCGCGCACGCGGCGTCAACGCGGTGCTGTCGATGAATGCAGGGCCGACGACGCTGGGGCTGGGGATGGGCTATGCCAATCGCCGTTACCTGGTGCCGCCGGGCGTGATCGTGGCGGGGACCAGCGACGACAATTGGTACGGCCAGCTCTTCGCCTCGCATCAGCTCGACTCGGTGTCGAGCCTGAGCGGCAACGTCTACGCCAATTATTACCAGAGCAATCTGCCGGGATCGCCCGGTGTGTTCGGGGCTGGCGCGAACGGCTCCTATTATCGTAGCTTCGGGTCGCTCAGTGCGATGGCGACGCTTGGGATTTCGACGTACGATGTCGAGGGTGCGGGCAATACTTCTGCCCAGGCACTGCTCGGTCTTCGCTACGGCTTCTGACGGGTGGAATGATGTACGACGAGCATTATGGCCTCAGCGGTCGGCCGTTCCAGCTGACCCCCGATCCGGCGTTCTGGTTCGACACCGCGACGCATCGTAAAGCGATGGCGTATCTCGGCTATGGCCTGAGCCAGGGTGAGGGCTTCATCGTCATCACCGGATCGCCGGGCGCGGGCAAGACGACGCTGGTCGGCCATCTGATGGACACGATCGACCGCGAGCGGCTGAACGTGATCCGGATCGTGACCACTCAGGTTCAGGCCGAGGATCTGCTCCACCTCGTCGCGGCGGGGCTGGGGGCGGACACCGCCGGGCTGGCCAAGGCGCAGACGCTGGCGGCGATCGAGAAGGGGCTGCACGCCGTCGCGCGCGGCGGCCAGCGCACGCTGCTGATCGTCGACGAGGCGCAGGCGCTGCCGATGGAGAGCCTGGAGGAGCTGCGCATGCTCTCCAACTTTCAGGCCGGCGGCTATCCGCTGCTCCAGATTTTCCTGCTCGGCCAGCCCGAATTCCGCTCGCTATTCGCCGATCCGCGGCTCGAGCAGCTGCGCCAGCGTGTGATCGCGATGCACCAGCTCGATCCGATGGGGCTGGAGGAGCTTGCACCTTATCTGCGCCACCGCCTGTCGGTAGTCGGCGGGACCGGGCGTCCGGAGTTCGAGCGGAGCGCGGTCGAGGCGATCCATGCCTGGTCGGGTGGCATCCCGCGCAAGGTCAACCAACTTGCCGGGCGGGTGATGTTGTTCGGCGCGATCGAGCAGCTCGACAGTTTCGATGCCGAAGCGGTCGAGACGGTGATTGCCGATCTCGACAACGACACCGTCGTCGCCGGCCGGCCGCTGGCCGCTGCGGCCAATGCCGCGACCGGAAGCGCTGCGGCTACGGTCGAGGCCTTTCCGCCGGTTACCGCGGCGGCGGCGCACGAGGATGCCGGGCCGTCGGTCGATCATGCCGCGATCGATGCGCTGCATGTGCGGCTGGCGCGGCTCGAGGCACGGCTTGAGGAGCAGGATGCGGCGCTGCGCCGCGTACTGACGCTGATGGTCGATTTCATCGAGGGCGAAGAATCCCCCAAGGGCATGGCGGCGCCACGTCGCGAGACCGCAGCCTGGCAATGACCGCCAACGCGCTTTCGGTCGACGTCGAGGACTGGTTTCAGGTCGGGGCGTTCGAAAAGGTGATCGCGCGCGGCGACTGGGATGGCCTCGACCATCGCGTCGAAGCGAATACCGACAAGGTTATCGAGTTGTTCGATGCGGGTGGGGTCAAGGCGACCTTCTTCACGCTGGGCTGGGTCGCGGACAAATATCCCGCGCTGATGCGGCGCATTGCCGAGGCGGGGCACGAGGTGGCGAGCCATGGCTGGGACCATCAGCGCGTGTTCAACCTGACCCCTGAGCAGTTTCGCGAGGATATCGGCCGTGCCCGGGCGGTGCTTGAGGATGCGAGCGGGCAGAAGGTCACCGGCTATCGCGCGCCAAGCTTTTCGATCGATGTGCGGACGCCTTGGGCGCACGAGATCCTTGCCGAGCAGGGCTATGCCTATTCGTCGAGCGTCGCGCCGATCGGGCACGACCATTATGGCTGGAAGGACGCGCCGCGCCGCGCCTATCGCCCGGTTGCGGGCAGCGAGCTGATCGAGCTGCCGGTGACCACTGCGCGCTTTCTGGGGCGTGAGATCACGACTGGCGGCGGCTTTTTCCGGTTGTTGCCGGGTAACGTCATCTATCGCGCGATCGATGCGCTCAATGGGGCGGGGCACCCCGCGATCTTCTATTTCCACCCGTGGGAGGTCGATCCCGGCCAGCCGCGCGTCGCTGATGCGCCGCTCAAGTCGAAGCTGCGCCATTACAGCCGGCTCGGCGCGATGGCGGGCAAGCTGCGCACATTGATGGGCAGGCATCGCTGGGATCGCACCGATCGCGTTGCCATCGCCGAAGCGGCGAAGCTCAAGTGAATGCGCCGGTGCGCCTGCCGATGACGACGCTGCGTGTGGCCGATCTCAGCGATCCGGGCGAGCGGGCGCGGATCGACGCCTTCGTCGCTGCGCATCCGGATGGCACGCCCTTCCATCTGTCCGCCTGGAGCGTGGCCGTGGAGAAGGGATGCGGGCAGAAGGCGCACTATCTTGTCGTCGAACGCGGCGAGCAGGGCATCGTCGGCGCGATGCCGTTGACCGAATTGCATTCGCCCTTGTTCGGCCGCGTGCTGGCGTCGACAGGGTTCGCGGTGGGCGGGGGTATCCTCGCCGAAACCCCCGAAGCGGCGCGCCTGTTGGCGGAGGCGAGTTGGAAGCTTGCGGTGCAGCTGAGCTGTCCGAGCATGGAAGTGCGCGGCGGGCCGCGGCCGGGGCCGGAGTGGACGGTCGACGACAGCCATTATCTGGGTTTCGCGCGCGACCTAGCGGCGGACGACGAGGCGGAACTGCTCCAGATCCCGCGCAAGCAACGGGCGGAGGTGCGCAAGTCGCTGGGCTATGACCTCGACATTTCGACGGGGCGGGATCCGGCGGATGTGGCAGTGCACTATGCGATCTATGCCGAATCCGTTCGCAATCTCGGCACACCCGTGTTTCCGCGCCGCCTGTTCACGGAAATGTTGCACGAATTTGGCAGTGCTGCCGACGTCCTGATCGTGCGGGACGGGGGGAAAGCGGTGGCGGGGGTGTTGAGCCTGTACTGGCGAGGGACGGTCTATCCCTACTGGGGTGGCGGAACGGCGGACGCGCGGCGGCTGCGTGCCAATGATCGGATGTATTTCGAGCTGATGCGTCACGCCCGGACACGGGGCTGCACCCGCTTCGACTTCGGCCGGTCGAAGGTCGGCACCGGTGCGGCCGCGTTCAAGAAGAACTGGGGGTTCGAGCCGGAACCCCTGGTCTATTATGACCGGGTCGCGGACGGCGCGGCGATCCGCGACGCCAACCCGCTCAACCCCAAATACCGGTTGCAGGTGGCGGTGTGGAGCAAGCTGCCGCTTGCCATCGCCAACCGGGTGGGGCCCTGGATTTCCCGGGGGCTGGGTTGATGGGCGATATCCTGTTCCTCGCCCATCGCGTGCCGTTTCCGCCGGATCGGGGCGACAAGATTCGTGCCTTCAACGTGCTGCGCTATCTGTCGCGCCATAAGCGCGTTCACCTGATCGCCTTCGCCGACGATCCCGCCGACCTCAAGGATCGCGGTGGGCTGGCCAAGGTCACGGCGAGTCGGGAGATCATCTGGCGCGGCAAGGGGCAGGCGGCGGCGGGTGTGCAGGCGCTGATGCGGCGGCGACCCTTTTCGCTGACGGCATTCGACAATCCGGAGCTGCGCAACGCGGTCGATGCGGCGCTCGCCAAACGGTCGATCGACACGATCTATGTCTTCTCCAGCCAGATGGCGCAGTATCTGCCGGTAAAGCCGCGGCAGCGCGTGGTGATGGATTTCGTCGATATGGATTCGGCCAAGTTCGCGACCTATGGCAAGACCACTGGCGGCTTCACAGGCTGGATGATGCGGCGCGAGGCGCGGATGCTGGCGCAGTATGAGAAATCGATCGCGGCGAAGGCCGATGCCAGCCTGTTCGTGAGCGATGCCGAGGCCGACCTGTTCCGTGAGCGCACCTGCGCCGAGCGTGTCCACGCAGTCGAGAACGGCATCGACACGGTGAAGTTCGATCCGGCCGCACAATTCGGACAGATCGAGGCGGTGGCGCCGTTGATCGTCTTCACCGGACAGATGGACTATCGCCCCAATATCGAGGGCGTGACCTGGTTCGCCGAGGCGGTGTTCCCGCATATCCGGCTTTGTCATCCCGAGGCGCAGTTTGCGATCGTCGGGCGCAAGCCCGATGCCGCAGTGCAGGCGCTCGCGAAGATCGATGGCGTGACCGTGACGGGTGAGGTGCCCGATGTGCGGCCATGGCTCGCGGCCGCTTCGGTCGTGGTGGCACCATTGAAGCTGGCGCGGGGCGTGCAGAACAAGGTGCTTGAAGCGATGGCTATGGCGCGGCCGGTAGTGGCTTCCCCGGCGGCGGCAACCGGCATCGATCATGGTGGCACGATCGTGCTGGGCGAAGGCGTGGGCGGCATGGCAGATGCGGTCAACGCCTTGATTACCGATCCGGCGCGCGGCGTCGAATTGGGCAGGGCGGCGCGGGAGCGCGTGATCGATCTCTATGGCTGGGACGCCAAGCTTGCGGCACTCGACGACATCATGGGTTTCAAGGGGCGCCGCGATCCGCAGCCGCGCCGAAAGGCGGCGGCATGACGACGACGGTGGCGGACGGTCTCGAGGCGCCTGCGAGAGGGTTCGATGCGAGCTGGCGGCGCAATGCCGCCCTGCTCGCGGGTGTGTGGGCGGTGCTGCTGTTGCTGTTCCACCGCGACGTCGCCGATCTGACGACGATCTATTGGACCAACACGACCTTTGGGCACTGCCTGTTCATCGCGCCGGTCGTGGCGTGGCTGGTGTGGCAACGCCGCGCGGATTTGCCTGCGGTGCGCGCCGAGGCGTGGTGGCCGGGGCTGGTCGTGGTCGGCGGAGGCGGGTTCGCCTGGCTGCTCGGCGATGCCGCGGGCGTGGCGTTGTTCCGTCATCTCGGCCTTGTCGTCATGTTGCAGGGTGCGGTGGTCGCGCTGCTCGGCCCCAATGTCGTCCGCGCGCTGCTCTTCCCGCTCTGCTACATGATCTTCCTCGTCCCCTTCGGCGGTTCGCTGGAGAAGCCGCTTCAGGATCTGACCGTCGCCATCATGGTGCCGCTGCTCGACCTGTTCGGCGTGCCCGCACATGTCGACGGCGTGCTGATCACGACCCCCAACGGCTATTTCGAGGTGGCCGAAGCGTGTTCGGGCTCCAAGTTCGTGATCGCGATGATCGCCTATGGCGCGCTGGTCGCGAACGTCTGTTACGTCAGCTGGACGCGGCGCGTGGCGTTCATGGCGGTGGCGCTGATCGTGCCGATCCTGGCCAATGGCGTGCGCGCGTTCGGCACGGTCTATGCGGCGTACCTGACCTCGGTCGAGGCGGCGACCGGCTATGACCATATCGTCTATGGCTGGTTCTTCTTCGGCGCGGTGATGGCAGGCGTGCTCGCGATCGGCTGGAAGTGGTTCGACCGCGATCCCGATGCACCCTGGTTCGATGCATCGAAGCTTCAGACTCGTTGGTGGGGCACCGCACGGATGCCCGCCGTGGTCGCGTTGACCGGGTTGTTCATCGTGAGCCTGTTCATGGCCTGGGGTGGAGCGATCGCGTCGCGCGCCGACACGCTGCCGGACAAGGTCGCGATGCCGCAGGTGGCGGGCTGGACCCAGATTCCGCTAAGTAAACGCGCCGAGTGGAAGCCCAACTTCCCCGGCGCCGACCATTTCCTGATGGGCCGCTATTCGGACGGGATGGGGGCCGAGGTCGATCTGATGCTCGCCATCTATGGCAGCCAGCGTGAGGGCAAGGAGCTGGTCGGCTTTGGTCAGGGCGCGATCCGCGAGAACGACAAATGGGTGCGGATCGAGGATCTGCCCGAGCTTGAGGGTGGCAAGGCGATGCGCATGACCGCGCCGGGTCCGGTCGAGCGCGAGGTCGTCACCTGGTATCGCATCGGTGACGTGCTGACGCCGAGTGACTCGCGGGTGAAGATGGAGACGCTCAAGGCCAAGCTGCTGGGCGGCAAGCAAAGCGCAGTGGCGGTGATGATTTCGGCCGAGAAGGGCGAACTGCCCACGCGCGCCGCGATCAAGCGGTTCCTGGGCGCAATCGGTCCGGTCGAGCAGGTTGCCGACCGCGCGACGCTTGCACCTTGACGCCAACCCCGCGAAAGCGGGGGCAACGATGCGATACGGGGCGGGACGAACCAGCTGATGTGCGGGATTGCGGGGCTTTACTATCCGGGCGTGCCGAAGCCGGTTGAGCCCTTGCGCATCAAGGCGATGACGGACGCGCTTGCCCATCGCGGACCCGACGGGTCGGGGGTGTGGACCGCGCCGGGCGTGGGGCTGGGGCATCGCCGCCTGTCGATCATCGACCTGGCCGGCGGTGCGCAGCCGATGGCGACGCCCGAGGGCGACGTGATCGTCAGCTATAATGGTGAGATCTACAATTTCCTGGAGGTGCGCCGCGAGCTGGAGGCGAAGGGCGCGCGCTTCCTGAGCAACAGCGATACCGAAGTACTGCTGCACGGCTGGCGCGCCTGGGGCCCGGCGATGCTGGGCAAGCTCAACGGCATGTTCGCCATCGCGCTGTACGATGCGCGGCAGCAGTCACTGCTGCTGGCGCGCGATCGGCTGGGGGTGAAGCCGCTTCACTATGCCGAACTGTCCGACGGCGCGGTCGCTTTCGCTTCGGAGATCAAGGGGTTGCTGGCGCATCCTCTGTTCCGGCGGCAACCCGATTTCAACGCGGTCGAGGATTTCCTGGGCCTGGGCTATGTGCCTGACGACGCGTCGGTGCTGGCCGGGGTGAAGAAGCTGCCGGCCGGGCATTATCTGCTGCTCGAGCGCGGCAAGCCGGTGCCCGCCCCGACCGAGTGGTGGGATGTCGATTTCTCGAAGCGGACGAAGGGCTCCGCCCGCGATCTCGAGGCCGAACTGATCGAGCATATGCGTGCGGCGGTGCGGTCCCGGATGATCGCCGACGTGCCGCTGGGCGCGTTCCTGTCGGGCGGAGTGGATTCGAGCGCCGTGGTCGCGCTGATGGCCGAGGCGAGCCGCAATGCGGTGAAGACCTGCACCATCGGCTTCGACGAGGCGGGGCATGACGAGCGCGTTTACGCGCGCGAGATCGCCGAACGCTTCCGCACCGAACACCGGGTGCGGACCGTCGCCGCGGACGATTTCCAGCTCATCGACACGCTCGTTCACCATTTCGACGAGCCGTTTGCCGATGCGTCGGCGCTGGCGACCTATCGCGTGTGCGAGCTGGCGCGCGAAACGGTGACGGTGGCACTGTCGGGGGACGGGGCGGACGAGGCGCTGGCGGGATATCGCCGCTACAAGTTTCATGCCGCCGAAGAGCGGGTGCGCGGGCTGTTGCCCGCTGCGGTGCGGCAGGGCGTGTTCGGGACGCTGGGGCGGCTTTATCCCAAGGCCGACTGGGCGCCGCGGCCGCTGCGCGCCAAGACGACCTTGCTCGCGCTCGCCGAGGATTCAGGCGCGGCCTATGCCAAGGCGGTGGGGGTGACGGTGCCGTCGGTGCGCCTTGGCCTCTATACCGATGTCGCACGCGCGCAGCTGGGCGGGCATCGTGCCGAGACCCGCTATGTCGAGACGATGCGCAACGCGCCCGCGCGCGACGGGCTCGATCGGGCGCAATATGCCGATTTCAAGCATTGGCTGCCCGGCGACATCCTGACCAAGATGGACCGCACCAGCATGGCCGTCAGCATGGAAGCGCGTGAGCCGCTGCTCGACTATCGCTTCGTCGAGTTCGCCGCGACGCTCCCCGCGTCGATGCGGATCCGTGGCGGGCAGGGCAAGTGGTTGATGAAGAAGGCGCTGGAGCCCTATCTGCCCAAGGACATCCTGTATCGCCCGAAAATGGGCTTCGTGACGCCGGTTTCGGCATGGTTCCGCACGGCGCTGGCGGACGAGGCGGCGGCGCTGTCGCGCTCGGCGGTGCTGGCGGGCAGTGGCTGGTTCGAGCCCAAGGCGATCTCCCGCCTTGCTGAAGAGCACCGCAGCGGCCGCGCCGAGCATGGGCGGACGCTGTGGCAGCTGATGATGCTCGAACGGAGCCTTGCCCGCCTGTTCGCCTAGATCCCTAGGGGTGGGTTGATCCCCAGAAGGCGATTGCGGCGTGGACGGTGAGCATCACCAGCGGGATCGTCGCCAGCGTAAACAGCGCGAAGCGGACGATGATGCGGTTGACCGTCGCCTGCACCAGGCTGTGGATGATGCGCAGGATGACATAGGCCCAGGCGATCTGGACGTTGAGATTGTCGCCCTGGCCCAGCGCGGCGAGCGTCAGGCAGATCGCGTAGAAGATGGTCGGCTGTTCCATCAGGTGGTTGTAGTTGTCGGCGGGCCATTGGCTCTTAGCCGGGATGATCTGCTTGAGATCCTTGCCGGTGCCGCCGCTGAGCTTGCTGATGTCGATCTTGGCCGCGCGCATCGCGGGGATCCGGCGCGCATAGAGCCATATCCACATGACGAGCGTCCAGCCGACCAGCGCGATCACCGGTCCCAGAATCTGTGCGTGCATCGATTGTCCTCCCCCGAAGTCAGTTGCGCGAAGCTGCACCAGCGCGCGCCGCTTGAAAAGATTTCATTTCAAAACCCAAGGGCCATGGAAGTTGTGAGGAGATGCACGATATAGGGCGCCTGTCCGCTGACAGGGGGTCGAGTATGAAGCGTGCATCCGTCGTCATTGCCGCTGCGGCGATCATCGTCACCATCGCGATGGGGTTGCGTCAGGCGTTCGGCCTGTTCCTGCCCGACATGAGCGCGGGCCTGGGCATCGGCCGATCGAGCTTCGGTCTTGCGCTTGCGCTGCAGAATCTGATGTTCGGCCTGGCCCAGCCCTTTGTCGGTGCGCTGGGCGACAAATATGGTGCAGGCCGCGTCGTCGCGGTGGGCACTCTGGTGTATGTCGCGGGCCTGATCGGCGCATCCATTGCGACCGACGCGGTCGGGCTGCATCTGTCATTCGGCGTGCTGGTCGGCGTGGCGCTGTCGGCAACCACCTTCGTCGTCGTGCTCGGCGCGGTCGGGCGCGCCGTGCCGGTCGAGAAGCGCAGCATGGCGTTCGGCATCGTCACTGCGGGTGGATCGCTGGGCCAGTTCCTGCTGGTGCCGACCGGCCAGCTGTTGATCGGCGAGCTGGGCTGGCGGATGGCGCTGGTTGCGATGGCGGGCATCGCCGCAGTGATGGTGGTGCTGGCGATCGGCGTGGCGGGCAAGCCGGCGGCGGCGCAAGGCCTGGCCGGTGATGCACCGGCTCAGTCGCTCAAGGAAGCGCTGCGCGAGGCCGCTGCGCATCGCGGTTTCTGGCTGCTCAACGCCGGCTTCTTCGTCTGCGGATTCCACCTCGCGTTCATTGCGACGCATTTCCCCGCCTATCTCACCGACAAGGGACTGGGCCTGTCGATCGGTGCCAACGCGCTCGCGCTGGTGGGGCTGTTCAATATCTTCGGTTCGTATCTGTTCGGCATGTGGGGCGACAGGCGCAGCAAGAAATATCTGCTGAGTGCCCTTTATTCCGCGCGCAGCGTGGTGATGATCGCATTCTTGGCGCTGCCGCTGACGCCGTTCACCGCGCTCGCCTTTGCCGCGGCAATGGGGTTCCTATGGCTGGGCACCGTGCCATTGACCAGCGGGCTGATCGGGCAGATCTTCGGCATCCGCTATCTGTCGACACTGTACGGCATCGTATTCCTGAGCCACCAAGTCGGCAGCTTCTTCGGCGCATGGAGCGCGGGACTGATGTTCGACCTGACGGGCAACTATGACAGCATCTGGATCGCATCCGTCGTGCTCGGTTTCATGGCGGCGCTGGTGCATATGCCGATCCCCGACCGGCCGGTGCCGCGGCTGAGGGAAGCCGCGGCATGAAGGCGCTGGGTCTGATCGCGCTTGTCGCCGTGATGGGCGGCGGCCTGTGGCTGTGGCAGGTCGTGGGCCCCGACGTGCTGCTGGGCGCGATGATCCAGTGGTGCGGATGAGGGCTTCGCTGCCGATCTTATTAAGGCATCCGGGTTTTCCAGCCTTGCGGGCCCTTGCCTGAAACCGTCACCCCGCCCTTGTGCCGGAGTCCACCTTGCCTCTCGGTCTGAGCTAGAGCCTCTCTTCCGGCATGCGCCTCCCGGTGGACCCCGGCACAAGGCCGAGCTGACGAGAATGGGAGAGTTCGGAACTGACCTAAGCCAGGTTGACCGCTGCCTCGCTTTCATCCTCGACCGCCGCTTCGCCGCCGAGGACGCGCTGGCCCAGAGCGGTGACCAGCAGGGCGAGCGTGGCTGCCGCGGCAGAGACCCAGAAGCCGTTCTGTGCCCCGAAATTGTCCACCACCCAGCCGGCGACGAACGCACCCAGCGCCATGCCGATGCCGATGCCGGTCATCACCCAAGTGATGCCTTCGGTCAGCACCTCGGGCGGCACGCGGCGCTCGACAAGCCCGAAGGCAGTGATGAAGGTGGGCGAGACTGCGACGCCGCTGAGGAAGATCGCGGCGGCGAGCGCCGGGACGCTGCCGACCAGCAGCAAGGGAAGGGTGGTGAGCAGCAGTACTGCCAGCACGACCAGCAGCTGACGATGCAGCGGAAAGCGCAAATTGAGCGCGCCGAGGATCAAGCCGACGACGAACGAACCGATCGCATAGACGCCGATCACCAGACTGGCGGCGCCGGGCTGGCCGAAATCGCGGGTCAGTGCGACGGTGGTCACTTCGGCAGTCGCGAAGATCGAGCCGACGAAGACCAGCGTGAGGGTGACGAGCTGAACCGGGCGCAGGAAGATCGCCGAGCGGTGCGTGCTGGCTTCGGTGACCCGGACCTTGGGCTCGGTCGCGCGCTGAAGCACGAAGGCGGTCATGCCGATCGCCAGCAGCAGGGTCGAGACCAAGACGCCGGCTTCGGGGAAGAGTGCGACGCTGAGGCCGACCGAGAGCGAGGCCCCGGCGATATAGACTAGCTCGTCCGCGACCGATTCGAAGGCGAAGGCGGTGTTGAGCTCGGGCTTGTCGCGGAAAATCTCGGTCCAGCGGGCGCGGACCATGGCAGGCATACTGGGCATGGCGGCGGCGGCAAGGGCCGAGGCGAACAGCGTCCAGACGGGCCAGTCGAAGCGGGTGGCGAGCATCAGCAGCGTGAAGGCGATCACCGCGACCGTGGTGGCGGGGACCAGCAGCCGGCTCTGGCCGTAGCGGTCGACCAGGCGCGAGATCTGGGGCGCGGCGACGGCATTGGTGAGGGTGAAGGCGGCGGCGACCGCGCCGGCGAGCCAATAGCCGCTGCCCGATTGCGCCATCATCGTGACGATCCCGATCGGCGCCATCGCGATCGGCAGGCGGGCGACGAAGCCGGCGGCTGCGAACCCCTTGGTTCCGGGTGCCCGGAAGATTTCGCTATAGGCTGAAAACATCTCACCTACTCTCATCACTGGAAATGCAGGCCACGACGGCTTACATACGTTCCGTATGCGAGTGAGGTGGTGACATACGGTCCGTATGTCAATGCGCCGATCCGGAAAAAGTTCGAGGACGAGATGTCGCGCAGAACGCGCCCCGAGATGATCGCCGAAACCCGCGCCAAGCTGATCGCAGCGGCGCGCACTGCGTTTGCCGAACATGGCTATGCCGAGGCGTCGATGGACGAGCTGACCGCTGCCGTCGGGCTGACACGCGGTGCGCTCTATCACCATTTCGGAGGCAAGCAGGGCCTGCTGGAGGCCGTGATCGCACAGATCGACGACGAGATGGCCGAGCGGCTCAAGGGGGTCGCCACCGCGGCACCCAGCCGTTGGGAAGGGCTGGTGGCGGAGAATATCGGCTATATCGAACTGGCGCTGGAGCCCGGCGTGCAGCGGATCATGCTGCGCGACGGTCCGGCAGTGCTTGGCGATCCTGCCAACTGGCCCGGCGCGCTTGCCTGCATCGCGTCGATCCGTCGAAGTGTGGAGCAGTTGCAGGCCGATGGCGTGGTGCGCGCAGAGATCGATGCCGAGGCGGCAGCGCGGATGATCACGGGCTCTTCTACCGACGCGGCGATGTGGATCGCCAATTCGGCGGACCCGGCCGAAACCTCGCGTCGTGCGATCCCGGCGTTCAAGGCGATGCTTGAAGGGTTGCTTGTCGCGCGCTGACCCGTAGGGAGGGTCGCGTACGCGCCGTAGAAGCGCGTCGTTCGAGTTGGAGGATGCGTGATGAAGACCCTGTTCGCGGCGATGGCCGCGTTGCTCGCTACAGTGGCGGCGCCGGCACTGGCGAAGCAGCAGACCGCGGATGTTGCGATCCGCAACGTCACCGTGATCGATGTCGAGCACGCCAAGCCACTTGCCGGGCAGACGGTGGTGCTGCGCGGCAAGGATATCGTCGCCGTCGGCCCGGACACGCAGATCGCGCGGGAATGGCGAGCAGCCCGTACGCTTGACGGCAAGCGTCGTTTCCTGATTCCCGGCCTGTGGGACATGCATGTCCATTTCGGCGGCGGGCCGGAATTGATCGAAGAGAACAAGGCGTTGCTCCCGCTCTATGTCGCGCATGGCATCACCACGATCCGTGACGCGTCGGGCGATCTGCCCGATCAGGTGCTGGCGTGGCGCGGCGAGATCGCGAACGGCACGTTGTTCGGGCCGCATCTGATGACTTCGGGCGCGAAGATCGAAGGACTGGCGCCGGTGTGGAAGGGGACGATCGAGACGGGAAGCGAGGCGGATATCGACCGAGCGCTCGACCGGCTTCAGCAGCGCGACAAGGTCGATTTCGTCAAGATCACCGACAGCACGCTGAAGCCCGAGCTGTTTCTCTATGCGCTGCGCCAGGCGAAGGCGCGGGGGATGCGGACCTCCGGGCATATCCCGATGGCGCTGACCGTGGGGCAGGCGGTCGATGCCGGGATCAGCTCGATCGAGCATCTCGACTATGCGTACAAGGCGGGGGTGAAGGACGAGGCGCTGATTGCCGCGGAATTCGCAGCCGGGCGGATCGACCGCGCCGAGGCGAACCGGCGACTGGCGGCGGGGTTCGATCCAGCAACGGCGATGGCGGCCTATCGCAACTTCGCGGCGAAGGGCGTGTTCGTGACACCGACGCTGAACGGCAGCCGGATCATCGCCTGGCTCGATCAGGACGATCACAAGAACGACCCCTATCTCGCCTATATCGGGCCGAAGCTGCGCAAGACCTATGACTGGCGCGTCCAGCGCGCGGCGCAAGCCGACGCCGCGGCGATCGCGGCGCGCCATGCGCATATCGACCGGATGGGCGCGATCCTGCCGCTGCTCCAGAAGGCGGGTGTGACGATCATCGCCGGCACCGATGCGGGGTTCCTCAATTCGTTCAACTATCCCGGCATCGGGCTGCACGACGAGCTGTCGGTGTTCGTGAAATACGGGCTGACCCCGGCTCAGGCTTTGTCGGCGGCGACGCGCGCAGGACCGGCCTGGTTCGGCAAGCTCGATCGCTAGGGGGCGATCAAGCCGGGGATGGCGGCGGACGTGGTGCTGCTCGACCGCGATCCGCTGAAGGATATCGCGGCCACGCGCGCGATCCGGACGGTGGTGATGAACGGCAAGGTCTATGACCGCGCCGCACTGGACGCGATGCTGGCCGAGGCGCGGAGCAAGGTCGCGGCATGGAATGCGGCGGAGGGGAAGTGAGCGAGGCGGTCCGCTACATTCCGTAGTTCGTCGAACGGGAACGCCGCTTCGTCAAAGCGTGGTGCTCAATCCGCAACGGGTGACTACAGCTGTAGTCTCCAAGTGGAGAGGGAACCTATGAAGATCGCTTTTGCAGCCGCCGCTCTATGCCTGATGCCCATGCTCGCGTCGCCCGCACTGGCTTCGAACCCGGAGCCGGCGGTGGCGACACACGCCGACGCCTCGGACACAAAGGCAGCATCTGTGCCGGTGGAGAATTACATCAAGGCGCTGCAGACCGGCAGTGTCGACTATGCGCGGCTGGCGTTTCACAAGGACGCGCGGATGATCGGAAATCGCCGGGACGGCTTTGTTTCGATGCCGATCGAGGAGTGGATGAAGGGGCTCCAGGGTAAGCCGGCCGATGACGAGGCTCAGCGCAAGCGCAGCTACCGGATCCTCGATCTGACCCCGACCACGGGTATCGCGCGCGTCGAGCTGATCTACCCCGGCGTGACCTTCATCGATTACATGCCGTTGTTGAAGGTCGATGGGGAATGGAAGATCATGAACAAGTTCTTCCACGCCATTCGCCCGCCCGCAGCGGCGAACTAGGCGCGGTTCGCTAGCGCTCGGTGAGGCGCGGCATCAGCTCGACGAAGTTGCAGGGCTTGTGACGGCTGTCGAGCTGATGCGCGAGGATGCCGTCCCAACCGTCACGCACCGCGCCGGTCGAGCCGGGGAGTGCGAAGATATAGGTACCGCGCGCGACGCAGGCGGTAGCGCGCGACTGGATCGTCGAGGTGCCGATCTTGGCGTAGCTGAGGAACCGGAACAGCTCGCCAAAGCCGGGAATCATCTTGTCGGCGACGCGTTCGAGCGCCTCCGGCGTGACATCGCGACCCGTCACGCCGGTGCCGCCGGTGGTGATGACGCAGTCTACGCTCTCGTCATCGATCCAGGCGTGGAGCTTTCCGACGATCAGATCGGGGTCGTCGCGGACGATCGCACGGTCGGCGAGTTCGTGGCCCGCATCGGTCAGCAGACCGACAAGGGTATCGCCGGACCTGTCATCCGCATGCGTACGCGTGTCCGAGACGGTGAGCACCGCGATCCGCACTGGGCGAAACGCGGCCTCGGGGTCAATTGGCACTGGTGGTGCTCGTCACGCTTGCGACCGTCGCCTGCATCCGCACTGCGCCACCGCCGTTGCGGCCCGGCACCTTGGGCCACAGGCCCTGCGCGATCGCCGAACGGCTCGCGCTCTCGCGGCCGTCGTTCTTTTCGTACATCCAGTAGTTGCGCAGCACGGTCATGACGTAGCCGCGCGTCTCCCAATAGGGGATGCTCTCAATGTAGAGCAAAGGATCGCCATTATCGCGGATCTGGTAGTTCCAGTTGGTCACCGGGGTCGGCCCGGCATTGTACGCGGCGATCACCTTGGGCAGCAGGCCGCCGGTGAAGCTCTGGTCGCGCAGCTGCTCGATATAGGACTGGCCGACTTCCATGTTGGTCGAGGGGCGCGACAGGTCGCCACGGCCGATGGTGACGCCGCGGCGGCGGCCGACATCGATCGCGGCACCGCTCTTGATCTGCATCAGGCCATAGGCGCCGGCGGGGCTTTCGACCGTGCGGTTGAAGCGCGATTCCTGGAGCGTGTGGGCGAACACCAGCGACTTGTCGATCCGCCAGCCGCCATCGGGCGTCCAGTCGGGGGCGGGGTAGCGGGCTTCCTCGAGCGGGCTGGCGCCGGGCGGGCAGTTGTGGGTGAGCCACAGCTGAGTCGCCGGGAGCGCGAGCCGGGCGGCGAGGCGGGTGAGGGCGGTGTGCTCGCGCGCGTCGCCGATCCGGGCCTGGTAGCGGATCACGTCGGAGGCGAGATTATCCTCGCCGATCTCGACCAAGGCCGCCGCGACGCGGACATTGGGGCGCCGTTCGATCGCCTTCCAGTCGCTCGACACGAATTTCTCCGGGCGAACCGCGGTTTCCTTCATGCCGAGCATCTGCCGTGCGAGCAGGCCGTAAAAGGTCTCGCCATGCTGGGCAGCATTCTTGAGCCGTGCGCTGACCAGATCGGGGCGGCCGCACGCCATGTCGGCGCGGCTGGCCCAGTAGAGGCCGGCGGTGCGCTTTTCGATATCGACCGCGCGCTGGGCGACCGAGGTGAAGGCGGCCTGCGCCGTCGCGCAGTCCTTTTGCCGCCACGCGGCGAGGCCCTGGACCCAGTCGGCGAGCGGGGCGAACTCGCCGCTCCCTATCTGCGCCTTGGCGGCGACGCGCCGTGCGTCGGCATCGCGGCCGGTGGTGTAGTACATCCAGGCGACCCGCTGGCGCCATTCGGTGAGGACTTCGGGCGAAAGCTCGGGTCCGCGGCCCTCAATCAGCGCCTCGGCACCGGTGGCATCATCGGCCTTGATCAGCGGCTGCATCGCCAGAACGACCTGCATCGCGGCGGCGTCGGCGGCCGGGGTCGCCTTGTAGCGGACGCGGGCAGGGGCGGCATTGTGCCACACCATGCGCTGCGCGACCGGAAGCGCGGGAAGGTCGATCGCACCGCGCGTGCGGGCGAGGCGGGCGAGCTGTTCGGCCTGGGGAAGTTCGGGGGCCTCACCCAGCAACGCGATGAGCTGGGGCAACTCGACCCTGGGCGATCCCTTGGCAAGATAGAGCTCGGCGCGCGCGGTGGCATGGAGCAGGCCGGGGCGCATCGCATCGAGCCGGAGCTGCGCATCGGCCCAGCGCTGTTCCCGGATCGCGGCGAAGACGGCGCGATAGGAGTCGCGTTCCGACGAATCGAGCTGAGAGGGGACGCCATCACCGCCCTCGCGCTTCTCGACGCGTTCGACCGCCTTTTCGTCGGCGGCGTGCGCGAGGCTCGGCAGGGTCAGCGCGATGGCGGTGGCGGTAAGCAGGATACGCGGGTTCACTTGGCATGCCCCTCAAGAAGCAACTGCAGGTCTTTCCAGGCATCGGCCTTCGCGGCGGGTCTGGTCAGCAGGAACCGCGGATGGAAGGTCGCGACCATCAGCGATTGTCCATTTTCCTGGTTAACGGGCTGTAAACGACCGCGTTGCAGCCCGCCTTCCGCCCCGAGAACCGCACGGCTCACCGTCTGGCCGAGCAGGAGCAGCTTCTTCGGCTCCGCGAGGGCGATGTGGTGGCGGATCAATTCGCCCAGCCGCGCCTCGGCATCGCGCGGGACCGATCCGGTGATCGGGCGCGCGGCGCAGAGCGGGGCGAAGTAGACGGAATCGCGGTCGAGGCCGATCGCGGCAAGCATCCGATCGAACAGCCGGCCGGCCGGGCCGGCGAGCAGCGATGGCGCCTCACCCTCTGATTCGGGAAAGTCGGTGATGACCATCAGCGGCGCGGCGGGATTGCCGGTCGGCGCAACGATCGGCTCGACCCAGCCCAATTCGGGCGCGCCGCTGCCGAAGCGCCAGTCGATGAACGCCTCAAGCGTCGCGGGGAGCGGGATTTCCGGTTCGGGTTCAGCGAGCGCGACCGGCTGAGGCCCGCTCGACGCTACGGCAGGCGCCGCCTCACGCGCGGTCCAGTCACGGGGATCGTCGTCCACGAGCATGTCCACGCCCGCGTCCCGCCACCATTCCAGCGCGCTGGCGGCTTCGGCCCGCCAATCCATTGCCCCCACACTACCCATCGATTTCACAGAGTCATGCCTTGACGCCACCGTCAATCTACCGCCATCGGGGGAGGGACAGGACGCGCCGCAGATGCGACGACATGTGCAGGTCGAGTCCCCGAGGGGAGACAGAATGTGAGCGAACGCGAGTCGATGCCATACGATGTCGTGATCGTTGGTGCCGGGCCTGCGGGCCTCTCCGCCGCGATCCGGCTGAAACAACTTGCTGCCGAGGCTGGCGGCGAGATCAGCGTGTGCATCCTGGAAAAAGGGTCCGAGGTCGGCGCGCATATCCTTTCGGGTGCGGTGATCGATCCGCGCTCGCTCGACGAGCTGCTGCCCGAGTGGCGCGAGCAGGGCTGTCCGCTGGCGCAGGTGCCGGTCAACGACAACCAGCACTGGCTGCTGAGCAAGTCCGGCAAGTGGGACGTGCCGCACTTCATCGTGCCCAAGTTCATGCACAATGAAGGCACCTATACCGGGAGCCTCGGCAATCTGTGCCGCTGGCTGGCCGAGCAGGCCGAAGGGCTGGGGGTCGAGATCTTCCCGGGCTTCGCCGCCGCCGAGATCCTCTATCATGAGGACGGATCGGTGAAGGGGGTCGCGACCGGCGACATGGGCGTGGCGCGCGACGGCACGCGCAAGCCCGATTACCAGCCCGGCCTTGAGCTGCATGCGCGCTACACCTTCTTCGGCGAAGGCGTGCGCGGGCATCTGTCCAAACAGATCGAGCGTCAGTTCAACCTGCGCGACGGCATCGAGCCGCAAATCTACGGCATCGGCATCAAGGAGCTGTGGGACATCGATCCTGCGCTGCACGAGCCGGGCCGGGTGATCCATACCCAGGGCTGGCCGCTCAACGAGACCAAGGGATCGAACGGCGGCGGCTTCCTGTATCACCAGGCCAATGGGCAGGTGGCGCTGGGGTTCGTGACCTGGCTCAACTACACCAACCCGTATCTGTCGCCCTTCCACGAGATGCAGCGCTGGAAGACGCATCCGGCGATCGCCGAGATCCTGAAGGGCGGCAAGCGCGTCTCCTACGGTGCACGTGCGATCAGCGACGGTGGCCTGCAGTCGATCCCCAAGCTGACCTTCCCCGGCGGCGTGCTCATCGGCGACAGCGCCGGTTTCCTCAACGTGCCGCGGATCAAGGGCACGCACACGGCGATGAAGAGCGGCATGCTCGCCGCCGAGGCGGCGTTCGCGGCGGTGCAGGCCGATCGCTCGGGCGACGAGCTGACGGCTTACACCGAGGGCTTCGAAGCGAGCTGGATGCACAAGGAATTGAGCGTCGTCCGCAACGTTGTGCCGCTGGTGAAGAAGTTCGGCGACATGATCGGCTCGGGTCTCGCCAACGTCACCATGTTCCTGGAGAGCTGGGGCGTGAAGATGCCCTTCACCATGGGTCACAAGCCCGATCATGAGAGCCTGTGGCGCAAGGATCTGGTCCAGCCGATCGACTATCCCAAGCCCGACGGCGTGCTGAGCTTCGACCGCCTGTCCTCGGTGTTCCTGTCGAACACCAATCACGAGGAGGATCAGCCGATCCACCTGACGCTGAAGGATCCCGACATCCCGGTCGAATACGACCTCCCGCTCTATGACGAGCCGGCGCAGCGTTATTGCCCGGCGGGCGTCTACGAGATCGTGGGCGAGGCCGAAGGGATGCCGAAGTTCGTGATCAACGCGCAGAATTGCGTCCACTGCAAGACGTGCGACATCAAGGATCCGACCCAGAATATCAACTGGGTGGTGCCGGAGGGCGGCGGAGGACCGAATTATCCCAACATGTAAGCGCCTCGGATTGCCCATTTCTGCTCGTCATCCCCGCATAGGCGGGGATCCATTCCGGCTGACGGAGCGGATCGAGCTTCGACTTCAGCGGCAATGGATTCCCGCCTACGCGGGAATGACGGGGATGCTTGTTGCGCTGGGACTCTTCCTGCCTCAGCCTGCGCTGGCCGACGCACGTGCCTATGTCCGTGCTCGGGCTGCTGCAGCGGAGGGGGCGGTGGACGTCGCGGCGGCGGGCTATGCCGCGGCGATGGCGACGGCGCCCGACGACGAGGTGATCGCGATCCGCGCCTATCGCAATGCGCTGGCGGCCGGGGATATGGTGCTGGCGCATCGTGCGGCGGGCGTGCTGACGCGATCCGATGTGGCGCCGGCAGACGTCGCGATCCTCGATTTCGCGGTCGCGCTCCAGCGGCGGAATATCGTGGCCGCTGAGGATGCATTGGGCAAGATCGGCGCAGGGCCGCTCGATTTCCTCGCCCCGGTGCTGCGCGCCTGGCTTGCCTATGACCGCGGCGCCGATCCGATGCCGTTGCTCGACAAGGCGAGCGAGAGCGGGCTGAGCCGCCGCTATATCGCCGAGCATCGCGCGCTGTTGCTGATCGCGGGGAACCGGACCGAGGACGGCGTCGCCGCGCTGCGGGCTGCCGTGGGCGCCGATCCGGGGAGTGTCGACCTGCGCTGGAACGCGGCGGTGCTGCTGGCCGCGAAGGGCAAGCGCGATATCGCACAGTCGCTGCTCGCGGGCGACGACCCTGTCCTGTCGGGGCTGCGCTCGCGGTTGAAGAAGGGGCCGAAGCCCGGCGCTGCGTTCGGGGCGAGCCGGGCCTTCACCCGGTTGGCGGCAGACCTGGCGGGGCAGGAGACGCAGACGCTGTCGATCCTGCTAACCCGGTCCGCGCTGCTGCTCGATCCCTCCGACGATCGCGCGCGCCTGTTGCTCGCCGATGCGCTGGGCGGGGAGCGGGCCTATGACCGCGCGCTTGGGGCGCTCGATGGGGTGAGGAAGGACAGCGCTTTCTATTCCGCCGCGCTGAGCGAGCGGGTCGGGCTGCGAAGCAAACAGGGCGATACCGCCGGCGCGCTGGCGCTGGCGTCGTCGCTGGCGAAGGCGCCCGGCGCGGCAGTAGCGGACCGGCAGCGCTATGCCGACCTGCTCTCCGGCCAGGGGCGCGAGGGCGAGGCGGCTGAGGTCTATGCCGCTGCGCTGGCGCAGGCTGGCGAGAAGGCGACCTGGGTCAACCACCTCCAACTTGGCGGCGCACTGGAGCGTGCGGGCAAGTGGGAAGCGGCGCTTCCGCATCTGCGCAAGGCGGTGGAACTGGCGCCCGAACAGCCAGTGGCGCTCAACTATCTGGGCTATGCGCAGGTCGAACGCGGCGAGAATCTGGTCGAGGCGACCGAACTGCTCGAACGCGCGAGCAAGCTGCGGCCCGACGATGCCGCGATTACCGACTCGCTCGGCTGGGGTTATTTCCGGCAGGGAGACATCGCCAGGGCGCTGCCACTGCTCGAACGGGCTTCGCAGGGAGATCCGTCCAGCGCGACAATCAACGAGCATCTCGGCGATGCGTACTGGCACGCCGGGCGTCGGTTCGAGGCGCGCTATGCGTGGAGCGCGGCGGCGATCTATGCCGAGGGCGAGCAGAAAACGCGGCTGTCGGCCAAGGTTGCCGATGGGCTGGATCAGAGGACGGCGGCAAACTGACCCTCATCGAGCCTGCGCCGGCCAAGTTGAACCTCGCCTTGCATGTGCGGCGGCGGCGCGATGACGGCTATCACGAGCTGGAGACGCTGTTCGCCTTTGTCGCGGACGGCGACACGGTGACGCTGGACGAGGGCGAGGGATTCGCCGTGAACGGGCCGTTTGCCGGCGCGCTGGCGGGCGAAGGTGATAATCTGGTCACGCGGGCGGCGGTGCGGTTCGCTGCGTCGTTCGGGGGCGAGCTGGCGGGACGGGTCACACTGACCAAGCGGCTGCCGGTGGCCTCGGGGCTGGGCGGGGGGTCGGCGGACGCGGCGGCGATGTTGCGGTTGCTGGCGCGGCGCGAGGGGATCGCGCTCGACGATACGCGGCTGTTCGATTGCGCCGATGCGCTGGGCTCGGACGTGCCGGCGTGCCTCTACAACCGCACCGCGATCGGGCGGGGACGGGGAGAGCAGCTGGAACCGATCGCGGGCGCTCCCGGCACGCCGGTTCTGCTGGTCAATCCGGGTGTAGCAGTATCGACCGCACAGGTATTCGGCGGCTGGGACCGTATCGACCGTGGGCAGCTGGATCAGGGCGACCTGCTTGCGGTGGCGCGGGCCGGACGCAACGACCTGGAACTGCCTGCGCTGGCGGTTGCGCCGGCGATTGGCGAGGTGCTCGCCCTGCTTTCGGTGCAGCCAGGCGTCGTACTGGCGCGGATGTCTGGATCGGGGGCGACCTGTTTCGCGCTGTTCGACGATGTTGCTGCGCGTCAGGCTGCCGCTGACGCGGTGAAGACCGCGAAACCCGGCTGGTGGTGTCTCGAAACGGTGCTGTTGTGACACTTGGGTGTTTCAAAATGAGGCAATCGGTGGCAATGGCCGCGCGCACGCTCTGGGGAATCGAAATTGGCCCCAGATTTGCTGTAGGTTCGGTGCGGGCCATGCGCCGGGAGCGAAACGTCCGTGGATGGCCCCCGCTCGCTGATGCGAGCGGGCGCTATCCCGCCTCTCCAAAACAGGGCGAGGCCGGCTGTGATTAGCTGGCAACTTCATGATCATATCGCGATCCTGACGCTTGACCGTGACAGCGCGCGCAATGCGATTGCGACTTCCGGATGGGAGACGCTGGCGGAGGCAGCACGCGAAATCGCCGCGTCGGATGCCCGTGCGGTGATCCTGCGTTCGGCGATGCCCGGCATTTTTTCGGCAGGCGCCGATCTCGCCGAATTCCGTCAGCTGACCGACGATCCGGCGCCGCGTGTCCGCTTTCGTGAGGCGATGGCGGCGGGGATCGAAGCGGTCGCGGCGCTACCCATTCCGGTGATCTGCGCGGTCGATGGGGGCTGTTTCGGTGCGGCGGTCGCGCTGACGCTGGCCTGCGACATTGTGCTGGCGGGCGACCAGGCTGTGTTCGCCACCACGCCCGCCAAGCTCGGGCTGACCTATCCCGCCGGGGACGTCGCGCGGCTCAAGGCGCGGGTGGGCGAGGGGCAGGCCGGGCTGATGCTGTTCACCGGTGCGCGGATCGACGCGGACGAGGCGGCACGGATCGGGCTGGCGCAGCGTCGGGTTGCGCACGCCCAACCGGCCGCGCACGAAATGGCCAATGCCATTGCGGCGAATGTGCCTGAAGCGGTGCGCGCGCTGAAGGCGGTATTGCGCGATCCGGGTGGTGCGGGGCACGAG
>CAYOXO010000020.1:0-9343 GCA_964407945.1 uncultured Stakelama sp. | reverse complement strand
ATTCGACGATGCTTTTGGCTCGGATGCGTTCCGGGCCCGGCTTGGTGCGTTTCTGGAGGGTAAGAGATGAGCGTGGCACAGGTGATCGATGGTGCCGCGGATATCCTGATCCTGTGCGACCACGCCTCCAGCGCGGTGCCGTCCGACATCGATCTGGGCATCGATTCCGACTTGCTGACCAAGCATATCGCGGTGGATATCGGTGCGGCGGCGGTGAGCGAGGCAATGGCGGCCGCACTAGCCGCGCCCGCGATTCTCGCGACCGTCTCGCGCCTGGTCATCGATCTCAACCGCGAGCCGGACCGTCTCGGGCTGATCCCGCACAGCAGCGACGGGCACGCGATCCCCGGCAATGATGATGTCGATCGCGCCGCACGCATCGCGCGCTTCCACGCGCCCTATCATCGGCTGATCGCGCAGACGATCCGCGCGAAGCGTCCGGCGCTGATCGTTTCGGTCCACAGCTTCACGCCCCGGCTCGAACAGCATGACGGGACCGAGCGTCCGTGGGAGATCGGCATCCTCTACAACCGCGATGCGCGCGCGGCACGGATCGGGATCGAACTGTTCGAAGCGGCGGGCGTCGTCACCGGCGACAACGAGCCCTATTCGGGCCGCATCCTCAACGCGACGATGAACCGTCATGCCGAGGGGAATGGCATCCCTTATCTGGGCGTCGAGATCCGCAACGATCTGATTTCCGACCCCGTGGGTGTTGCGCATCGGGCGCAGCTATTGGCGGGAATAGTAAAAGACGTGCGCAACAGACTTGCGCAAACGGGGGCTCCGGCGACATAGGCGTTCGCGCCATGACCAATCGTTTCGACAAGTCCCGCCTGCCGTCGCGCCACGTGTCCGTCGGTCCCGAACGCGCTCCGCACCGTAGTTATTATTACGCGATGGGCATCACCGAAGAGGAGATTGCCCGCCCGTTCGTCGCGCTCGCCAGTGCGGGCAACGACAGCGCGCCGTGCAACACGACGCTCGACGCGCAGGCCGATGCCGCGCGCAAGGGCGTGATGGACAATGGCGGCCTGCCGCGCCGCTTCAACACCATCACCGTGACCGACGGCATCGCGATGGGCCATCAGGGGATGAAGTCCAGCCTCGTCAGCCGCGAAGTGATCGCGGACTCCGTCGAGCTGTCGGTGCGCGGCCATTGCTATGACGCGTTGGTCGGCTTCGCCGGGTGCGACAAGTCGCTGCCGGGGATGATGATGGCGATGCTTCGCCTGAATATCCCGTCGATCTTCGTCTATGGCGGGTCGATTCTCCCCGGTCGCTATCAGGACCGCGACGTCACCGTGGTCGATGTGTTCGAGGTGGTGGGCAAGTTCGCCGCCGGCACTTGCCCTATCAGCGAGGTCCATGCGCTC
Organism: uncultured Stakelama sp.; assembly: GCA_964407945.1. Taxonomy (GTDB): domain Bacteria; phylum Pseudomonadota; class Alphaproteobacteria; order Sphingomonadales; family Sphingomonadaceae; genus Sphingomonas. Next base: position 7,967 of record CAYOXO010000020.1, on the reverse strand, counting down.
GAAAAGGTCGCGTGCCCCGGCCACGGCGCGTGTGGCGGCCAGTACACTGCCAACACCATGGCCTGCGTCGGCGAGGCGATCGGCCTGTCGCTGCCCAACAGCAACATGGTTCCGGCGCCCTATACGAGTCGCGAACAGATCGCCGTCGCCGCGGGATGGCAAGTGATGGAGTTGCTCGAGCGCAACATCCGCCCACGCGACATCTGCACACGGGAGGCCTTCATCAACGCCGCGCGCATCGTCGCGGCCACCGGCGGCTCCACCAATGGCGCGCTGCACCTGCCTGCGATGGCGAGCGAGGCGGGGATCGACTTCGACCTGTTCGATGTTGCAGAGATATTCAAATCAACGCCTTACATCGCTGACCTGAAACCAGGTGGTAAGTATGTCGCCAAGGACATGTACGAAGCCGGCGGCATCTACATGCTGATGAAGACCTTGCTTGCCAACGACCTGCTCGACGGCAATTGCCTGACGGTGACCGGCAAGACGCTGGGCGAGAATATTGATCAGGTGACCTGGAACCCCGACCAGAAGGTCATTTATGACGTCAAGACGCCGCTGACACCTACTGGTGGTGTGGTCGGGCTGCGTGGCACGCTGGCGCCCAATGGCGCGATCGTGAAGGTAGCGGGGATGCATCGCCTGCAGTTCGAGGGGCCAGCGCGCTGTTTCGACTGCGAGGAAGACGCCTTTGCGGCGGTCGAGGAACGCTCGATCCGCGAGGGCGAGGTGATCATCATCCGCTACGAAGGGCCCAAGGGCGGTCCGGGCATGCGTGAGATGCTGTCGACCACGGCAGCGCTCTATGGGCTGGGTCTGGGCGAAAAGGTCGCGCTGATCACCGACGGGCGTTTCTCGGGCGGGACGCGCGGCTTCTGCATCGGCCATGTCGGGCCTGAGGCGGCCGAGGGCGGCCCGATCGCGCTGGTCGAGGATGGCGACATCGTCCGCATCGACGCCGACGCCGGAACGATCGACCTCGACGTGCCCGAAGACGTGCTCGCCGAGCGCCGTGCGAAGTGGCAGCCGCGCGAGAATGCGTACCAATCCGGGGCACTCTGGCGCTATTCGCAGACTGTCGGACCGGCCTATAAGGGAGCGGTAACGCACCCGGGGGCAAAGTCCGAAAAGCATGTCTACGCGGATATCTAAGACGCTGGCGGTGAGCGCGGCCCTGTTCGCGCTCACCGCTTGTGGCACCAAGGTCGAGACCGACGCCGAACGCGCTCAGCGCGAGAAGGCGGACCTGGCCCGCGCCGAGGCGGACGGGCGCATTCCCTGCGCGATCGGCGACAAGGCGGAGTTTGCCACCAACTGCACGATCGAGCGCGAACGCACGCAGGACGGGCTGATCCTGACGGTGCGCCACGCCGATGGCGGCTTCCATCGCCTGCGCGTCACCACCGATGGGCGAGGTGTTGTCGCGGCAGATGGCGCACAGCAAGCGAAGGTCTCGGTCGTCGGCGATGGTGCAATCGAGGTGGCGATCGACAATGCGCGCTATCGCCTGCCGGCAACGGTGAAGGCTGGCGCGGCCAAGTAAGTCGTTTGCTCTAGGCGAACTTTGCGCCTATCCCGGCCGCGCCAGAGGGCCGGGCGGCCGCGTTGCATTTCGGTGCAACGAGGAAAGTCCGGGCTCCACGGAAACACGGTGCCGGGTAACGCCCGGCGGCTCCGGCTTCGGCCGGGGTCAGGGAAAGTGCCACAGAGAGCAGACCGCCCACTGGTCCCCGGACTAAGGGCAAGGGTGAAAGGGTGCGGCAAGAGCGCACCGCGCGACCGGCAACGGAAGCGGCATGGCAAACCCCACCGGGAGCAAGATCGAATAGGGGTCGCACATGGGGAGTTCCGCCTCGCGACCCGGGTTGATTGCTTGAGCCCGCACGCAAGTACGGGCCTAGAGGAATGGTCGCCCATCGCGTGCACCTCCGCAAGGAAAGGGCCGCGTGGACAGAACCCGGCTTACAGGCCCTCTGGCACTTTCGCTGCGCGCGCGAACCGGCTAGTCGCGCCGCCATGCGTATTCTTCTGACAGGTTCGTCCGGCTGGCTCGGCCGCTATCTTGCGCCGATGCTTCGCGGTGCGGGGCATCAGGTGACCGGCCTCGACGTCGCGCCGGGCGTGGATACAGATGTGGTCGGCAGCGTCGCCGACACGGCGTTGATCGACCGCGTGTTCGGCGAACACGGGATCGAAGCCTACATCCATGGCGGCGCGCTGCATAAGCCCGACATCGTCCGCTACTCCAAACATACGTTCGTCGAGGTCAACGTGACAGGCACGCTCAACCTGCTCGAAGCGGCGGTGCGCGCGGGGCATGACCGTTTCGTCTCCACCTCCACCACCTCGCTGATGATCAGCCAGGCGATCCGCGACGAGGCGGGGGACGCCGCGGTATGGCTCGACGAGGACAGCGGCCCGATCGAGCCGCGCAACATCTATGGCGTCACCAAATATGCTGGCGAGCAGCTTTGCCGCTTGTTCCATGCCGAGCATGGCCTGAACAACATCGTCCTGCGCACCGGGCGCTTCTTTCCCGAGGACGATGACACGCACAGCCATCCGCCGGGCGAGAATCTCAAGGCCAACGAATTCCTTCATCGTCGGCTGACGGTGGAGGATGCGGCGCGGGCGCATATCGCGGCGCTGGAGAAGGCGCCCGAGATCGGCTTCGGGACCTATCTCGTCTCGGCGCCGACGCCGTTCGCACGCGACGACGCGGCGGAGCTGAAGCATGACGCGGCGGCGGTGATCGAGCGCTATTTCCCGGAGGCGCCGGACCTCTATGCCGCGCGCGGCTGGGAATTGCCGGGGCGGATCGGGCGAGTTTATGACAGCGGCCGGATCAGGCGTGAGTTGAACTTCACGTTCGACACGGATTTCGCAAAGATCCTCGCAGCGCTGCGTGACGGCGTGCAGCTGCCCTTTGCGCATGACGCGGACTATATTTCGCCCAAGGAAGCGGCGTAGCGGATATCGCGAGACGCGATTTCATTTCGGATGCGGCGCCTATTGTGGTTTGCGCGCCGTCAACGATACTCCCTCCTCGACTCGACCGTAAGACGGCCGATCCGGTTTGCGTTTCCACCGTTCCACGAAGGGGGAAACTGTCATGGCATCGAGATGGGTTTGGCGGCACGACGGCACGCTTCAATGCGACTTTGGTACCGAAGAAACACTGGACGAAGCGCGCGCTGCGCTCGCGGCGATCATCGGCGACGAGAATATTCTCAACGGCGAGAAGCGAACGCTTCCTGGGCCGATCGTCCAGCTTTGCGGTGCCCCGACGGGACAGGTGAACGCGTTCGAACTGACCGAGCTGGGTTTCTGGTTGCTGTTCCATGGCATTGTCGGGCCGATCGGGTTTCGGCCGTGGGTGGATGCCGAAGCCGATCGCCTGCTGGCGGGAAGTGAAGGCAATTACGCCGCGCGTCTGCTCGCTGGAAGCGAGGGCAATTATGCCGTGAAGGCGCCACAGGGCAAGGCGATCGGATTTCCCCGGCATGGCGGCATGCCGGCGACGATCGAAGATCTCTATGGGCGTATCTGTCGGGTCTATGATGTCGGCGACGCGCTGACGCTGGACTATATCGAGCACCGAGCGAACATCGGCCTGGTGGACGGCCGGGTTGCGGAAATCTGGTTCGGGTAAAGGCTCCTACGCTTCCTTCCATCGACCGCGCAGCGCTTGCCGCGGGCGGGGGAGGGGCGTAGCATCCGCCGATGATCGCGTGGTTCCGCCGCCGCTATCTCGACCTGCTCTGCTCGATCTATATCTATAACGAGCATCGCGGTTACACGAGCATCGACCGGGTGCTGGAGGCGGTACGGGCCCGATCCCCGGATGATCGCGCACTGATCGCCGCCATCGAGAAGCACCGTGCGGACGAATACAAGCACTATACGATGTTCAAGCGCTGGTTCGAGCTGCGCGGGATGATGCCGCTGCGAGTGGATCGCACCTGCGGGCATATCGACCGTTTCGTCGAGATCATGTTCCGCCAGACGATCGACGAACTCGATACCGACGCGATCATCGCCCGGGATGATCTGTTCGAGAAGCTGTGCCGCGTCATCTCGCTCACCGAGCAGCGTGGTTTCCGGCAGGTCGAAATCCTGCTGCGCCATCCGCTGGTGCGCGGCGATCGCGCGCTGATCCGCATCTTTGAGGTGATCCATCGCGACGAGCCGAGCCATTGGGCGCCCTATGACGGCTGGCTCAAGGCGCACGGCAAGCGCGATCCGAAATGGTGGGAGCGCGCGATCGACGGGTTCATCCACTCCGAATTATTGTTCTTCAAGCTGCCCGTGCTGTTCATCAACCCCTGGCTCAAGCGGCGGGAGGACTGGGCCGATGGCAGAGATGCCGCGGCACGGCCCGCGTGAACGACAGGCTTGCCATTATACTTCGTATACGAAATAAAAGCTTCGTATGCGAAGCGATTCGGCATCTTTGACGGATGGACAACGCGGCGGGGGCCGCAAGCCGCGCTTTCTGTTCCTGCTCAACGTCGCGCATCGACGGCTCCTGTCGGCTGCACAGGGGGATGCCGAGGGCAAGACCGCGGCGCGCGCCGGGCTGCTGATGACGTTGAGCGCGAACGGCGAGCCGATGCCGCTGGGGCAACTGGGTGAGGCGCTGGATCTCAGCGCATCCGCGCTTTCGGGGCTTGTCGACCGCATGTCGCGCGATGGCCTGATTGTGCGCAGCCCCGATCCGAACGACGGACGCGCTTGGAACATCGCGCTGACGGAGACCGGAAAGGCGCGGCGTGCAGAGGCGGTGCCGGTGGCGCGACAGCTGAACGAGCGGCTTTGCGAGGGCTTTGACGAGGCCGAACTGGCGGTCGTCGCGCGCTGGCTGGACGCGGTTCGCGAGAAATTTCCGAGGGAGACGATGAAATGACGGCGCACATCATGGTGGCCAAGGCGGACGGCATCCTGACGCTGGTGATGAACCGGCCCGACAAGAAGAATGCCCTGACCGATGCGATGTACGGGGTGCTGGCCGACGAGATCGAAGGGGCGCAGACCGACAGCGCGACGCGCGTCGTGGTGATCCGTGGCGAGGGCGACATGTTCACCGCAGGCAACGATCTGGCGGATTTCGCGGCAGCGAAGCCGGATGAGGGCGTGCGGAATGTGAGCCGGTTCATCCAGGCTCTGGCCCGCGCGACCAAGCCGCTGATTGCGGCGGTTCAGGGCCGCGCGGTCGGCGTCGGCACGACGATGCTGCTCCATTGCGATTATGTGGTGCTTGCCGAGGACGCGAAGCTGACCACGCCCTTCGTCAATCTCGCCCTCGTTCCCGAAGCCGCGTCGAGCCTGCTCCTGCCGGCACGGATCGGGCATCTGCGCGCCTTTTCGATGCTGGCTTTGGGTGAGGCAGTCGAAGCGCATCAGGCGGTCGAGTGGGGGTTGGCCAATGCTGTGGTCCCGCTGGGCGAGCTGGTGTCCGCGATCGAGGTCGCCGCAGCGCGCATTGCACGGCAGCCGCTGGGCGCGATGCAAGCGACCAAGCGGCTGATGCGGGACGCCGAGCAACTCACCGGGCAGATGGCAGTGGAAGGCAAGGAGTTCGCCGCCCGGCTGCAAAGTCCCGAGGCGAAGGAGGCGTTCATGGCCTTTGCCCAGCGTCGCGAGCCGGACTTTACCCAGTTCAATTGATCCCACCGCGTCCCAACCGCAGCTTCACGCACGAAAATGCCACCTGCGCTTGCTCCGGCGCAACAAAGGCGTAAGTGGGCGGCATCATGTCCAGCAGACCGCTCACCCTGTACGAGAAGATCTGGGACGCCCATGTCGTGGAGCGCCGCGACGATGGCACGTGCCTGATCTATATCGACCGCCACCTCGTCCACGAAGTCACCAGTCCGCAGGCGTTCGAGGGGCTTCGTGCCAACGGACGGCGAGTGCGGCGGCCGGACCTGACGCTGGCAGTGCCGGATCATAACCTTCCGACTACGCCGCGCGTCGATGCGGCGGGCAACCGGCTGCCGATCGCGGATCAGCAGAGCGCGCAACAGCTCGCGGCGCTCGAGCGCAACGTCGCCGAGTTCGGCATCGACTATTTCGGCGCGACCGCGGCGGAACAGGGCATCGTCCATGTCGTGGGGCCGGAACAGGGCTTCACCCTGCCTGGCACGACGCTGGTGTGCGGCGACAGTCATACTTCCGCGCATGGCGCGCTGGGCGCGCTGGCGTTCGGCATCGGGACCAGCGAGGTCGAGCATGTGCTCGCCACCCAGACGCTGCTGCTCAGCCAGTCGAAGACGATGGAGATCCGCGTCGATGGGACGCTGGGCTTCGGTGTTTCGGCCAAGGACGTGGTGCTCGCGATCATCGGCAAGACCGGCGCTGCGGGCGGCACCGGCTATGTCGTCGAATATACCGGCGAGGTGATCCGCGCGCTGTCGATCGAGGGGCGGCTGACCGTCAGCAACATGTCGATCGAAGGCGGGGCGCGCTCCGGCCTGATCGCGCCGGACGAGAAGACCTTTGCTTACCTCAAGGGCCGTCCGATGGCGCCGAAGGGTGAGGCCTGGGAACAGGCGATGGCGTGGTGGAAGACGCTGCCGACCGATGTCGGCGCCGTGTACGATCGCGTCGTTACACTCAACGGGAGTGATATCGCGCCCTCACTCACTTGGGGCACCAGCCCTGAGGATGTGGTGTCGATCACCGGCGTCGTGCCGGACCCCGAGAGCTTCGCCGATCCGGCCAAGCGCGTCGCGGCGCAGAAGTCACTCGACTATATGGGCCTGGCTCCCGGCACGCGGATGCAGGACATCGCGGTCGAGAACATCTTTATCGGCAGTTGTACCAACAGCCGGATCGAGGATCTGCGCGCCGCTGCCGATGTGGTGAAGGGCCGCCATGTTGCCGATGGTATCCGTCAGGCGCTGATCGTGCCTGGATCGGGTTTGGTCAAGCGTCAGGCCGAAGCCGAAGGGCTGGACCGCATCTTCCTGGAAGCCGGATTCGAGTGGCGCGAACCCGGCTGCTCGATGTGCCTGGCGATGAATCCGGACAAGGTGCCGGCCGGCGAACGCTGCGCTTCCACTTCGAACCGCAATTTCGTAGGAAGACAGGGTCCGGGGGCCCGAACCCACCTCGTCTCACCCGCAATGGCGGCGGCGGCGGCGGTAACGGGAAGGCTGACCGACGTGCGTGACCTTGTAGGGGGATGACCGGTGAAGCGTGTTTTGGTGTTGCTGGTGGCGGGCACGGTGTTGAGTGGCGCGGCGGCGGTCTATGCGGCCGCCAATGCGAGCGCGCCGACGGCAAAGCCGGGCCCGGTGAAGGCCGATGGCGCGAAGCAGCAGGGCCGTACCGTCCGCTGATCGACTGGATTGAAGACTTGCGGACGGCCGTCCGGGCAGGGGCGGGCGCCCGTGCTGATGTGCGCCGTCCGGCAATGGAACGGAGCTGACACATGGAACCGGTGAAGAAGGTCGAGGGGCGCGCTTATCCCTGGGGTGCCAAGAATATCGACACCGACATCATCATCCCCGCACACTGGTTGAAGACGATCAGCCGCGAGGGGCTGGGCAAGGGCGCGTTCGAAAGCGTTCGTGCCGAGCCGGGCAACATCTTCGACGACGAACGCTATGCCGGATCGCCGATCCTGATCGCGGGCGAGAATTTCGGCTGCGGGTCGAGCCGCGAACATGCTGCCTGGGCGCTCAAGGATATGGGCGTCACCGCGGTGATTGCGCCGAGCTATTCGGACATCTTCTCGGGCAATGCGTTCAAGAACGGCATCGTCGCAGTGGTGCTGCCGCAGGATGCGGTCGACCGGCTGGTGGAGGTCGCGATGACCGATCCGGTGACGATCGATCTCGAGACGATGACGGTAACGACACCCTATCAGGACCGCTTCACCTTCGACATGGACCCGTTCCGCCGCGATTGCCTGATGCAGGGGCTGGACGAGGTCGGTCTGACGCTGGCAAAAGATACCG